>CBCTZG010000015.1:0-42452 GCA_965151315.1 uncultured Clostridia bacterium | reverse complement strand
CGCCCACAACCAAGCCAGCCGCGAACGCGCCGGGATTTTCAAAGGCAATGGTAACATTATACAGCGACGAGCCATCTGCCTGGGCATGGGGATTGGCGTCCTTATGGGTCACTGTCCCCTGTACGCTGCTCATATGTACGGAACTGGAAATGGTTGCCGGCTGCCCCACATAAATATCGGCAATCTGGGTCTGGGTAAAGGGCAGCGTAACCTCCAGCTTTGTGCTGTCGGCAATATTGGCAAGTACCGCGTTGGCCTCAACCTCGTCACCGACTTGATAGTCCAGGTCTGAAACAACGCCGCTGGCCTTCGCCCGGACCACCAGTTTGTCCTGGTTTTCCAAGGCCTTTTGGTAATTCAGCTCGGACTGCTGCTGCGAGATCTCCTGCTTTTGCATATCCAGGTTTGTATCTGAGGTGTCAAACTGATAGAGCACCGCGTCCTTCTCCACTTGGTCTCCCACCTCGTATGGGGAAGATATAATATCACCGCTGACCATGGAAATAATTTCATACCGCTCATAAGGCTCCACAGCCGCGGAGCCGGTAATTGTAACCTCTACATCGCCCCGGGTCACCATATCCGTTTCCACAGCGGCCGTAGTCTGGGCAGCCTTTTTCTTGTCAAAATAATTTTTTACCCAATATCCGCCGCCGGCTAAAATGGCAAGCAGCACAAGCACTGTCACCTTTTTTTTCGTGGGCCGCAGGGCATGCAATAGCTTCCTGCCAAAATTGCTTTTTTCCAATTTGGTGTCCTCCCTCTGTGTTCATTTCAGAATTTATTATACGCATGTCATGTTTCATCACCGTGTAAAAAATAAGAACAAATTGTGAACAAATCAATCGTTTGCATACAATATTTTGCGTAATTTTAAAAGAATATAAAAAAATAACCCCGGATGGGGGGTTATTTTTAAGATTGCTTTTAGGGCTCTGCAGTCTGAACTGCCTGCCCTGTGCAAGATTCTTCCGCCTATAGCTCTCCAGCAGTTTCAGCGCCGTTTTTTGGATAATTTAGCGAATGCATAAACCCGTTTATGCTCACCGTCATAATATCTCCGGCTACCGGCTCGCCCTGGATACAAATCAGGTTTGCCCGGACAGGCTCATCTACGTCATCAGGATAATTCAAAACAAGATATGTATAGCGGACACCTTTTTTCCCCTTATACGGGGCCAGATCCAGCCCAGCCCGTTTTTGAATTTGGTTATAGTTATTGTACACATCGTCAAACTGAGCGGGAATTTCCACTTTTTCAACTTCAATGGCTTCCGTCTGCACCTCCCAGCCATATTCGGCCAAAAACTCAATGTTGCGCGAATCATCATCCTTCGCAAAAACCAGACAAACTGCAGTAATCGTCATAATGACTGCTACAGCGGAAATATATAAAAGCATTTTTTTCATACCGCCACCTCTTTTTAACAGTATATAAAAAAAATCATGCAAATATTACCAGTTTATTCGAGGAAAATCCGGAGATACTGAGTGTATAAAATGAATTTGGAGGATAAGAACATGGATATGGTTTCATGGATATTGGTGATCATCGGCGCCCTGAACTGGGGCAGTATCGGCATTTTCGGCTTTGACGTAATCGGTACGCTTTTGGGCGGACAGCTGTCTGTTTTTGCCCGGATCATTTATACCATCGTTGGGTTAGCCGGACTGTGGAGCGTATATACGCTGTTTCGCCACAAGGCGCCGCTGGAAGAACGCCATTAAAAAATATCCCCGGATATTCCGGGGATATTTTTATGGGTTCAGCCCGATTTCAATCGAAGCTTTTAATTCCTCTATATTCGTGTTCCGCAGCCGCATATTGCAGATGTCGTTATTCGTGTCCAGCATGATCAGCGCCGGGGTATTCCCTTTCACAAACGAAAAGCTTTCTAACAGTTCTGGGTCTTCGTCTACGTTTTTAATATCAAATATAACCCTGCCTTCATATTCCTTTTTCAGGGTATCCAGTGCTGTTTGCACCGCCTCAGATTCCTGATCCGCATTCGTCACAAAATACATAAACGTGGGCGTCACCTTTTGCGGCGCTGCTGTCGCCGCTGTTCCCCCGTTTGGGCTTGTCTGCCCGTCATTCTGGCTCTGACCCGCGGGCCGCGCAGTCTGATCCGAGCTCTGGGCATTTCCCGTCTCGTCTTCCGCAGTCAGCGAATTTTCTGTATCCACAATGGCGGAAACATTTTTAGCATTTTTGGGATCTTCCTTGTTCTGATTCCCCGCGGCAAGATACCAAACCGCGCCGCCAATAATCACAACAGCGGCCACACAGCTGGCAATAATAATTCCAATTTTTTTATTCATTGTAACGCTCCTTTCAATACTTCCAGCGCCCTCTGGGCAATCCGCTGATACCGCTGGGCCTTGCCGCCCCGGATCCGTTCCGGCCATCCGGCGATAATACCAAAATTGGCGTTCATCGGCTGCAGCCGGCTCAGGCCTGGGTTGGTAATATACAATGGCAGCGCGCCAATAGCGGTTTGGTCAGACGGCTCCAGCATGGGCTCGCCTTTTTGCAGACGGGCCATATTAAATCCGGCTAAAACTCCGCTGGACGCAGATTCTACATATCCCTCCACGCCGGTGATCTGTCCGGCGAAAAATATATTGGGATGTGCCCGCATCTGGTAAAATCGGTTTAATACCTGGGGCGCCTGCAGATATGTATTCCTATGCATGACCCCATACCGGACAAATTCCGCGTTCTCCAGCCCGGGGATCATGGAAAATACTCGTTTTTGTTCGCCCCATTTCAAATTTGTCTGGAACCCCACCAGGTTGTACAAGGTCGCCTCCCGATTATCCTGCCGGAGCTGCACCACCGCGTAGGCGTCGTCCCGGCCGGTTTTTGGGTTTACCAGCCCCACAGGCTTTAAGGGGCCGAATACCAGGGTCTGCTCCCCGCGCTTAGCCATCACCTCTACCGGCATACACCCCTCGAATACCGTCTGGTTTTCAAAGGCCTTCAAAGGCGCTGTTTCCGCACTGACCAACGCCTGATAAAACGCCATATATTCCGCCTGGATCATAGGGCAGTTAATATAGTCCGCTGTCCCCCGGCCGTACCGCGCCCCGTAAAACACCTTGTCCATATCAATGCTTTCCCGGGTAACCACCGGTGCCGCGGCGTCATAAAAATACATATTCTCCGTACCCGTCAGTTCTTGGATCTCCGCGGACAGGCTGTCGGAGGTCAGCGGCCCGGTGGCCACGATAGCGGCTTCATTCGGGTCAATATGCTTGACCTCTTCCCGGATCACTGTGATCCGGGGATGGGTTTCGATTTTTTCCGTGATGTAGCCGGAAAAAATCTCCCGGTCTACCGCCAGCGCGCCGCCGGCCGGAACCCTGGCAAGCTCCGCCGCCTCCGTCATCAGAGCGCCGAACAGCCGCATCTCCGCCTTTAACAGGCCGCAGGCATTTTCAATCCGCTCTGCCTTCAGAGAGTTGGAGCATACCAGCTCCGCCAATTTTTCACTGTGGTGGGCTGGGGAGAATTTTTTAGGCTTCATGTCATACAGGGCCACGTCAATTCCCTGCTTCGCAAGCTGCCAGGCTGCCTCGCAGCCCGCCAGCCCGCCGCCGATCACCTTGACCATGCCATCACCGTTCCTCATAGCCGCACCCGTCCGTAGCGCAGAAAATTTTCTTGTTCTTTCCCTTTTTCTCAAACAGGATCCCGCCGCATTTGGGGCACTTCTTATCCTTTACCGGGGCGTCCCAGGCCATAAAATCACATTTGGGCGAATTTTCACAGCCATAGTAAACCTTTCCCTTCCGGGATTTTTTCACCAGGATCTCCCCGCCGCACTTAGGACAGGCAACTCCCGTCCCCTCCCGGATGGGTTTTGTGTTTTTACATTCCGGATAACCAGGACAGGCCAAAAACTTCCCGTATTTACTGAGTTTATACACCATATGCCGTCCGCATTTCTCGCAGATCACATCGGATTCCTCATCCTTGATCTGGATCTTGTCGATTTCCTGCATGGCCTTTTCCAAATTCTCCGAAAACGCCGGATAAAATTCCTTTAAGACCTTGACCCACTGGCGTTTTCCTTCCTCCACCTCGTCCAGCTCTTCCTCCATGCCGGCCGTAAATTCCACGTCTACAATATCTTTGAAATTGTTTTTCATAATATCCGTGGTAACCATGCCCAGCTCCGTAGGGATCAGCTGCTTTTTGTTCCGCACCACATAGCCTCTGGCGATAATGGTGGAAATGGTCGGCGCGTAGGTGCTGGGCCGCCCGATTCCGTTTTCCTCCAATTCCCGGACCAAGGTCGCTTCCGTGAACCGAGGCGGCGGCTGGGTGAAATGCTGCCGGCCCGCAATATCCTTTAGATTAAGCTGCTGCCCCTCGGCAATATTGGGCAGCATTTTATCCTTTTCCTTTTCTTTAGTGTCGCTGCCTTCGGTGTATACCGCCATAAAGCCCTTGAATTTTATGCTGGATCCGGCGGCTCGGAAGGTGTGGCCGTTGGCCTCGATTCCCGCGCTGATGGTATTGTAAACCGCAGCCGCCATCTGGCAGGCCGCAAACCGTTCCCAGATCAGTTTATACAGCTTATACTGATCCGCCGTCAGCTTCTCCTTGATATCCGCCGGCTTGATCAGGACGCTAGTGGGGCGGATGGCCTCGTGGGCGTCCTGGGCGTTTTTTTTCGCCTTATAGTTCCGTTTTTGTACGTATTCACTGCCAAATTCCCGGGTCAGATAATCAATGACCTCCGCCTGGGCCTCATCAGATATCCTAAGCGAGTCGGTACGCATATAGGTGATCAGACCCACCGTCCCCAGCTTAGAGCCTAGGTTTACGCCCTCATACAGCATTTGGGCCGTCTGCATAGTCTTTGCGGCGCTGAAGCCGATTTTCCGGGAGGCGTCCTGCTGCAGAGTACTGGTGGTAAACGGCGGCGGCGGGTTTTTACTGACTTCGCCCCGCTTTATGGCCTTTACAACAAACGCCGCGCCCCGCACTGCCTGGATCACCGCGTCCGCTTCCGCACCGGTAGCAAGCTCCGCTTCTTTACCGTCTTTTCCATAGTACTTAGCCGTAAAATCCTTTTTGGATTTCGGATCAGTCAGCAGCGCCTCCACAGACCAATACTCCCGGGGCGTGAAATTTAAAATTTCCTCCTCCCGGTCGCAGATCAGGCGCGTGGCTACCGACTGCACCCGGCCCGCAGACAGGCCCTTTTTCACCTTTGCCCAAAGGATCGGGCTGATTTTATAGCCCACAATCCGGTCCAACACCCGCCGGGCCTGCTGGGCGTCTACCAAGTCCATATCAATTTTCCGGGGTTCCTTGATGGCCGCTTTGACCGCGTTTTTTGTAATCTCGTTAAAGGTCACCCGGCAGTCGGAATTTACGTCAATCTGCAGGGCGTTGGCCAAATGCCAGCTGATCGCCTCGCCCTCCCGGTCAGGGTCTGTCGCCAGATAGATCTCGTCCGCGTTTTTCGCCTCTTTTTTCAGCTGGTTCAAAAGCGTCCCCTTCCCCCGGATAGTAATATAGCGGGGTTGGAAATCGTGCTCGATATCAACGCCAAGCTGGCTCTTCGGCAGATCAATGATATGCCCCATGGACGCCATCACGGAATAATCCTTCCCCAGATATTTTTTGATCGTCCCAGCCTTTGCCGGCGACTCTACAATTAAAAGCTTTTTCTTGGCCATGCCGCCCTCCGATCTCTGATTTCTAATTTTTATAAATTCAGTTTATAATAATTCCCCGGCAGCTTCCGGATATACCCCATCATTTCCATCATAGCAAGCATCGGGTTGACCGTGCCCACAGGCAGCTGCAGTTCTCTTACAATATCATCTATATGCATATTCTTTTCCAGAAGAAGCTCCATAATGCATTTTTCCTCATCCCGCAGATTTTGATACCGGGGATTTGCCGCCAGCTCCGCTTTCGAAACCGTCTTATTCTCCTGTATCGGCGGCGCTGCCTGGGCCAGCCGCGCTTCCCGCAGCATAGCCGCTTCAGCCGGGTATTCGTCTAAAATATCCGCCGCAGACATCACCGCTTTGGCGCCCTGCTGAATCAGCCGGTTTGTCCCCCGGCAGCCAGCTTTAAAAATACTGCCCGGTACGCTGAATACATCCTTGCCGCTGTTTTTTGCATAGTCCGCCGTGATCAGCGTACCGCTGCGCTCCGGCGCCTCAATAGCTAAAACGCCCCGGCCAAGCCCGCTGATGATCCGGTTCCGGGCTGGGAAGTGATGCCCCAGCGCTGGAGTCAAGGGCGGATATTCCGTCAGGACAAGCCCGTTTTCAATAATTTTTTCCATCAGCTCCTGGTTTTCTGGCGGATAGACGATGTCAATGCCGCAGCCCAGCACAGCGATCGTTTCCCGGCCGGCCCGCAGGGCCGCCCGCGCCGCCTGGGAATCAATCCCCCGGGCCATGCCGCTGACAATAGTCACCCCGGCGCCTGCCAGATCGCTGCAGATCCGCTGGGCGGCAACACGGCCATACTCACTGCACTGCCGGGTGCCGACTACAGCGATCATCAAAAGCCTGTCCCAATCCATCCGCCGCCCCTTGGCATACAATACATAGGGCGGATCCGGCAGCTCCCGCAGGCAGTCCGGGTATTCCCCGCTGTCATAATCAATAATCCGGGCGCCGGCAGTCATCGTCCGCTCCATGATCTTTTCCGCACCCGCTAAATCCTTGTAAGACAGGGATATACTTTCCCGTTTGCCAATGCCGCCCACATCCTGGTAATCCTCCGGCGCGGCCTTGTAAATTTCCTCTATCGTGCCGAAACGGTCTAAAAGCGCCGTAATCTTTTCCGGCGTGATATTCGGCAAATTTGTAAGCCATACCCAGTATTTTGTCCTGTCCATCGCCAGTTCCCCTTTATCCTTTGTTTGCCGGTTTCTACCTTAATATTTATGCACTATGTCCTTTATTATAATCGGCAGATTTCAAAATGTCAATAAAATCATCTTATTTTTTCCGCTGGCGGGCTGCTTCATATAAAAGGATCGCCCCGGCCACGCTCACATTTAAAGATTCCGCCCGGCCGAAAATCGGGATTTTCACCAATCGGTCCGCCATGGCCGCCGCCTGCGGGCTGACGCCGTTGGCCTCGTTCCCCAGGGCGATCACCGTCGGCCGTGTGTAATCCGGCTGCCGGTAATCCATGGTTTCTTCGCCCAGCATGGCGCATAGGATCTGATACCCAGCCCGCCGCATAGTCTGAAGTCTGTCCAGCCCTGTCTCCGCCGCTGTTTGGATATGGAAAAAGGAACCCATGCTGGCCCGGACGGTTTTCGGGCTGTACAGATCTACGCTGCCCGGGGAAAATAAAACCCCATCTGCGCCGGCCGCGTCCGCGGTCCGGATAATGGTACCAGCGTTCCCCGGATCCGCCACCCGGTCGCAGTAGATATATATGCCGTTATCCACCGGCAAAAAATCCGCCGCAGGCGGCATCCCGATCACAGCCAGAATCCCCTGGGGTGTTTTGGTGTCGCATAGGCCGTCAAACAGCTTGTCCGGCAGCCGGTAAAGCGGGATTCCCGCAAGCGCCGGCGGCACGGAAAAACCCGCTGCCGCTGCCACCGCCCGAACGTCCATTCCCGCCCGCACAGCGTCGGAAACCGATTTGATTCCCTCCACCGTATAAACGCCGTGTTCTGTCCGGGCCTTTTTCTGACCCAGGGACTTGAAATATTTATATGTATTGTTCTTCGCACTGGTAATCTCCGTGACCATCGCCCTGCCTCCCGTGTCCAGACTGCCGCCTCAAACGGCCGGAGCATCCGGCTGTTTGAGACGCTTTTTTTCTATTATACACAGGTTTTACATAAATAGCAATAGGCTGACGGCCATTACCCCCATACCAATTACCACGCCAATGATTGTAATTTTGCTTTTTTCATATTCGTGGGCCATCGGCAAAAGCTCCTCCAGGGCAATGAACATCATTATGCCGGCCACAACGCCGTACAGGATCCCAAACATGGTATCGCTGAAAAACGGGCGGAGCATAAAATAGCCTAAAACAGCGCCCAATGGCTCTGTCAGGCCGGAGAAGAACGATATGGAAAAGGCGCGTTTTTTACTGCCTGTGGCATAGTAAATCGGCAGCGAGGTGCAAATCCCCTCGGGGATATTGTGGATTGCCATGGCAACGGCAATGGCAATCCCCACATGGGGCTCTTTTAAGGTTGACGTAAACGTCGCCATCCCTTCGGGAAAGTTATGTATAATAATCGCCATGGCGGTCATGAGCCCCATCCGCTCTAAGCTTTTCTCTTTTGTATCCCGGTTCAGACTCCCGATATCCCCTTCTGAGGAGGGGATAAAAAAGTCAATCAGGCCAATGATCACGATCCCGGCAAAAAATGAAAGCACCCAAATCCAGGAGCCGGGAACCGCGCCTAAGGCGTCTGTCAGATATATTCTGGATTTGGAAAAAATCTCTACCATAGACACATAGATGATCACGCCGGCGGACATCCCTAAGGAAAAGGCTAAAAATTTTGTATTGCTGCGCTTCGCAAAAACCGCTAAAATGCTGCCCAGCCCGGTGGATACGCCGGCAATGACCGTCAGGCCCAGGGCCAATAGAACATTGTTCTCCATGTTATTTAAACCTCCTTATTAGTCATAGTACGCATAAGGAGAAAATTATGTGCTACGTTCCCCGGACGTAAATTTTTAATTTCTCAATTCCATGCCCCGCACTGCTCTCCCACTTTATTATTTTTTTAGGATCCTGCCTGGTATCCACGATTCAAAAATACTGCACAAAATTTTCCTGTCTTTTTCGTTCTTCTATACAAAAATAGAAACAAGGCGGCGAATTGAGAAAATTTCTTGCATTTCAAAACAAACAATGGTATAATGCTCTCGTTTAAACTGCTAAAGGAGAGAAACCCATGAAACGTACATACAAGGACACAAAAACCGCTTGCTTTATTGCATACATTACCCAAGCGATCAGCGTAAATTTAGCGCCGATTTTATTTGTCATTTTCCAGGACCAGTTTGGCCTGTCCCTGACGTTAATTGCCCAGCTGATTTTTGTGAACTTCGGCGTCCAGCTGCTCACAGACCTGCTGGCTGTCCGGTATGTGGACAAGCTGGGCTACCGCCGGGCCGCCTTGTTAGCCCATTTTTCCAGCACTTTGGGGCTTGTCTGCCTGGGCGTCCTGCCGGTGGTCCTGCCAAGCGCCTACGCCGGGCTTTTGATCTCCGTGATCCTCTACGGGTTCGGCAGCGGGCTTTTGGAGGTCATGGTCAGCCCCATCGTAGACGCCCTGCCGGCGGATAATAAAGCGGGCAGCATGAGCCTGCTCCATTCCTTCTACTGCTGGGGGCAAATGGGCGTTGTGCTGTTGTCTACCCTGGCCCTGAAGCTGTTCGGAAATGAAATCTGGTTTTGGCTGCCCATCGTCTGGGCAATTGTACCATTTTTCAATATGTTCAACTTTTCCACCGTTCCTCTGCCGGATTCCCTGTCCGCGGAGCATCATGCGCCGTTTTCAAAGCTTTTTGCACAGAAACTGTTTATTGTGGCCCTGATTCTGATGATCTGCGGCGGGGCGGCAGAGCTGGCCATGTCCCAGTGGGCTTCTTTGTTTGCCCAGAAAGGGCTGCATGTTTCCAAATTTATGGGAGATCTTTTAGGGCCTTGCCTGTTCGCCTTTTTCATGGGGATCGGCCGTACGCTCTACGGTATATTCGGCCAGCGGATCAATTTACGGGTTGCCCTGGCGGCCTGCGCAGTTTTATGCATCGCCTGCTACGCCACGGCGGTGTTTTCCCCCAATCCTATTCTGTCCCTAGCGGCCTGCGCCCTGACCGGCCTTTCCGTCAGTCTGTTCTGGCCCGGGGTCCTGTCCCTGTCCTCTGCCACGTTCCCGGCCGGGGGCACGGCCATGTTCGCCATGCTGGCCTTATTCGGGGATATTGGCTGCTCCATCGGGCCCTGGCTTGCCGGGATCGTCTCCGATTTGTCGGAAAATATCCCAGGACTGATGGCCTGGGGCGCCGCCAATGGGCTGGCGGCTGAACAGACCAGCCTGCGGGCCGGCTTGTTCCTTGGCGTCCTGTTCCCGGTAACCATCCTGGTATGCCTTTGGATCCTGTCCCGGCAGAAGAAAAAAGGAATATGAAAAGGGCGCATTCGCGCCCTTAAATTTTATACTTGTCAATCTCTTTATTCAGCGTCAGCATTTTTTCGTCCAGGGAAGCCACAATCTCCGCGCAGTCCTTTAACTCCGCGGTCAAGTCGTCCGGGATCTCTTTATCAAATTTGTACTTCATTTTATGCTCCAGGCTCGCCCAAAAATCCATAGCGATTGTGCGGATCTGGATTTCTAAGCGCACGTTTTCTACCGTATCGATCAATGTCACCGGCACCTGGATGATCATGTGAAAGCTGCGGTAGCCATTGGGCTTTGGATTTTTGATATAGTCCTTCACCTTCAGTACACTGATTTCCAGCTGGGATTCGATAATCTCCGCCACCCGGTAAATATCGTCGGTAAAGGCGCAGATGATCCGTATGCCGGCAATATCATCAATCAACTGCCGCGCATTTTCCAGCGTGGGCTCATACCCCCGCCGGATCAGCTTCTGGGCGATGCTGTCCGCCGTTTTTAGTCTGGATTTAATGTATTCAAAGGGTGTCTGTCTGCGCCGGAGATAAAATTCCTCATTGATGACCTCCAGCTTGGCTGTGACGATTTTCAGGGCGCTGGAATAAAGCACCATTGCCACCCGGTAATCTTTCGTATTCATATCCTCGATCCGCATAATTTTTCTCCCTCCATCCATACTCTATACTATATTTACCCGCATTGCAAGTCCCTGTATCACTTTTTTTGAAATATTTTTATTTTTTTCATAAAATAATTGGACAAATATGCCGGCATATGCTATACTAACAATACAATTGAATATTTTTCAGCATTTTGGTGGACATTTTTATTTGAGTAAAATGTGCGTTATATTTGAAGGTCATTAAAATGTTGACTTGAATGTTGAAATTGTGTGGTAACAATCGAAGTTGTGCATTTTTGGGTGTGTGGATTTCGGTTGTTTTCACAATTTTTATTTTGGATCTATTCTAAAAAACTATTTACTTAAAATACAAAAAAAGAAGGTAAGTCTGGACTTGAAAAATACAAAATAGATACATCATAAGATTTCAAATTGGCCCTTTATTGACAGACAAGATCCTCTAAAATGTGTACGCAATTTACGGACAAACTATCACATAAAATATTAAATAATACGGAGGTACAATAATGAAGTTTAACATATTCGATGAGTTGGGTAAAGAAATAGGGAAGCTGAAACCAGAAGAACCAGGATGCGGATGTTTTTTTGCTGCAATCGGCGGAATTCTGTTAATTAGCGTACTGATAATCTGGCCGGTTATCTTTGTCAATCTAAAGCATGTTTCCGACATATCAGTTAAGGAATCCGTACATTTTCTTATGTTTATGTATGTCATTGCTATTGTTATCGGTACGGCATTTTTTGGTGTTTTAGGAAAAATTATAAATAAACAGATACCATTTACGCTTGTCTACATAATAAATATTATTTTTGAAACTATATTTATAGCCATTATTGATATATCACATATTGGTTTTTTAAGCGATGGCGTGGCTAACTGGGTGGCTGTCTTATTTTCTTTTTTACTTGCATTTATTCCATCGCTAATATGCAGCCTAATCGTAAAGCTTATTCTGTCAACAATTACCAAATCATAAACCACTGGATTTCTGATTTGACAATATAAATATTCTGCATTTAAATTTCCATAAAAAAACTTGCTTTTTTGTTCTATTCGTGGTATAATAATGATTGGCCTGTATAGGCTGAAAAACTTATAAGGAGGGAAAGTCCATGAAAGAAGGTATTCATCCCGATTATAAGCAAACAACAATCAAATGTGCCTGTGGCGAAATCATTGAAACCGGTTCCACCAAAGAAAACATCCAGGTGGAAATCTGTTCCAAATGCCACCCGTTCTTTACAGGCAAGCAGAAGCTTGTAGACACAGGCGGCCGTGTTGAGAAATTCAACAAGCGTTTCAACAGAAACAAATAATATTGTTTGTGTGCTTATTCAACATGGAAAACCATTGAACCGATTGCTTAGATAACCGAATCACCAACGGTTTCTCAGCTGTCCGGGGATCATGACTATAGGAGGTGAAAGCAATGACAAAGGAACGGAAACAGGAGCTGATCGCGGCTTACGCGACCCATGAGGGCGACACTGGTTCGCCGGAGGTGCAGATCGCGCTTTTGACAGAACGGATCAATCATTTGAACAATGAGCATCTGAATCTGCACAAAAAAGACCACCACTCCCGCCGGGGACTTCTGATGATGGTCGGAAAAAGAAGAAGCCTGTTAAACTACCTGAAGAGCCAGGATATCGAAAGATACCGTGCTCTGGTTGCTAAATTAGGACTGAGAAAATAAGCGATATAGGCAAGCGGATTCCTTTCGGGGCTTCCGCTTGTCTTTATGTTTATATGCCTGTGACGTCCTAAATAAAGCAAGGCTTTGCGCAATTGAAAATATACTGCGGAGCAATTTTTTAGGTTAGCAAATAAGCAGAAGATCTCACAGCTTTGGGGTTTTGTGCCTATCTGCTAAAATAAATTATTGCTCCCTAAAAATCCAAAAGGAGCGAATGCGATATGTTAAAAATTTTTGAAACAACGCTGGCCGGCAGACCGCTGGTCATCGAAACCGGAAAAATGGCCATGCTGGCCAACGGCCACTGTCTGGTCCGCTACGGCGACACAGTGGTCATGGTCAACGTTACCGCCTCCCGCACCCCTCGGGAAGGGATTGATTTCTTTCCCTTGAGTGTAGATTACGAGGAAAAGCTGTATTCCGTAGGAAAAATCCCCGGCGGCTATATCAAACGGGAGGGCAAACCATCGGAAAAAGCCATTCTGACCAGCCGTGTGATTGACCGGCCCATCCGGCCGCTGTTCCCGTCTGACCTGCGCAACGACGTGACCGTCGTAGCTACAGTGCTTTCCGTTGAGCAGGACAACCCCCCGGAGGTCGCGGCTATGATCGGCACCTCCATCGCTTTATCCATTTCGGATATCCCCTGGAATGGTCCCATTGGCGGCGTTTGGCTTGGACTGGTTGACGGCGAGTATGTCATCAACCCCACGGTCGCCCAGCGGGAAAAATCTCAGATGCTGGTCACGGTGGCCGGTACAAAGCAAAAAATCGTCATGATTGAGGCCGCCGCCAACGAGGTGGAAAACCAGGTTATGCTGGAAGGCTTGAAATTTGCGCATCAGGAAATCATCCGGCTGTGTGAATTTATCAGCGGTATTGCCGCTGAGATCGGCAAAGAAAAATTCACCTACGAAGCCCATACCTTAAATCAGGATTTATGGGACGCCATCAAGGCTATGTCCTACGAAAAGATCCAGTACGCGCTGGATACGGATGATAAAAACATCCGGGACGAGCGTTTAGGCGTGGTTACCGACGAGATCATCGCGGCCCTTTCGGAAGAATTTCCTACGGTGGAGGATGAAGTCGGCGAAATTTTATATAAGATGCAAAAGGAAATCGTGCGGGCCTGGCTATTTGAGGGCCGCCGCGTAGACGGCCGGGGCTTAGACGAGATCCGTCCGCTATCCGCCGAGGTGGATCTTTTGCCCCGGGCACATGGTTCCGGCCTGTTCACCCGCGGGCAGACTCAAGTCCTGACAGTGGCTACCCTGGCGCCCTTAGCTGAAATGCAGCGGCTGGACGGGATTGATGAGGAAGAATCAAAACGGTACATGCATCACTATAACTTCCCCTCCTACTCCGTAGGCGAGACCCGGCCCTCCAGAGGCCCCGGCCGCCGGGAAATCGGCCACGGCGCCTTAGCGGAGCGTTCCTTAGTCCCGGTACTGCCTTCCGAGGATGAATTCCCCTACGCCATCCGGACTGTTTCTGAGGTGTTAAGCTCCAATGGCTCCACCTCCCAAGGCAGTGTCTGCGGTTCCACCCTGGCTTTAATGGCGGCGGGTGTACCCATTAAAGCGCCGGTTGCCGGGATTTCCTGTGGCCTGATCACGACAGATCAGGGCTTTACCACGATGGTAGATATCCAAGGCTTGGAGGACTTCTATGGCGAAATGGATTTTAAGGTTGCAGGGACAAAGAAGGGGATCACTTCTATTCAGGTAGACATCAAGAATGACGGCCTGCCGTATGAAGTTATCGAAGAAGCCCTAAACAAGACCCGCGACGCGAGATGCTATATTATTGACAACGTACTCTTAAAGGCAATCCCTGCCGTCCGGGATCATTTGTCCCCCTATGCGCCGAAGGTCAGCACAATGCATATCAACCCGGATAAGATCCGTGAAGTGATTGGCAAGGGCGGCGAGGTAATCCAAAAGATCGTCGCGGACACCGGCGCGAAAATCGATATTGAGGACGACGGTACTATTCATATTTTCGCGGTAACTCAGGATGCGGGTGATGCTGCCCGGGCAGCAATCGAGCTGATCGTCAAGGAGCCGGAAATTGGCGAGATTTACGAAGGCGTTGTCAAGACCATTACCCAATTCGGCGCTTTTGTGGAAATTCTGCCCGGCAAGGACGGTTTGTGCCATATTTCCAAACTGGCCCATAAACGGGTAGAAAAGGTGGAGGACGTTGTTAATGTGGGAGACACATTAAAGGTTAAGGTCATGGACATTGATCCCAAAACAGGGAAAATCAGCCTTTCTCACAAGGATCTAATCCCAAGGGAGCCCCGCGAAGATCATCACCGGGAAAAGCGTACGGCAGAATCGATAGATCAATAAGCTTTGTCCGGAAACGATTACAGGCTTAACCTCTCCAAACGGGCGGCTGAAGTTTAACACCGGCATTGCCTATTGCAGGCAGCTGCGCTTATGCGCGGCTGCCTTTTTTGTATAGCGAAAGCCTAGCGGTTAACGCGTTTGGGATTATTACACAAAAAAACTGACTCCGTTGGAAAAACGAAGTCAGTATACGCATTTCTTAAAAGTTAATGCTTATCATAGGCTGGTCTTTTTATACTGTCCGCACAATTTAACACGGTTCAATACATGATTCTTTCACTTATTTCTGTTTCTTAGATTCAATCTCCGCTTCCTTCCAAGCTGCCCAGAATGGGCTGGCGATGAAAATAGAGCTATACGCACCGGCGGCTATACCAATGATCAGCGGGAATGCAAATTCCTTAATCGCGTTCACGCCAATGATATACAGAAGAATAATCGTGATCAGAGTCGTAATCGTCGTGTTGATCGTCCGGCCCATACTTTCGGTAATACTCCGGTTCACAACCTCAGAAACAGTACCCGAACGCTTCGCGTTGTAGCCCCGCATATTTTCACGGATCCGGTCGAATACCACGATCGTATTGTTAATAGAATATCCGATCACCGTCAGCATGGCGGCGATAAACGTGGTATTCAGCGGTGTATAGAAGATCGCGTAAACCGCCATCATAACGAAAATATTCAGCGCCAGGGATAATACCGCCATAATTGCGGACCGCCATTCAAACCGGATCGCAATATACGCCAGGATGCAAATGATCGCAATCAGAGTAAAGATATAGGCTTTGCTCTGTACCTGCTTGCCGAAGCTGGCGGAAGCACTGTTCACGGACATTGGGCCTTCCGCAGTTAAATTATACTTTTCTTTCAGCGCCTGGAAGATCTCATCCTTTTTAGACTCTTCGATCGGCTGTGTTTTAATTGTCGCTTTCGTGCCGTCTACTCCCGTTTTCTGCACAATAATCGGCGTTATACCCGTTTTTTCCTCCAAATAATTGGAAACCTCCTGATAATCAAAATCTCCCTGCATATCCACCTGCATACGGATACCGCCCATAAACTCGATATCAAAATTGAAGCCGTCCCGTACAAAATACATCACAATACCAATAATGATGATCAGCAGCGGAAGAATCAAAAATTTCATTTTATTGCTTGTCACATTCATTGTTTTCATTATTATCCGCACCTCCTATCATTTGCAGAACAGCTTACGATTTTTAATATTGAGCTGTACCAACTGTTTTAAAAGTATCTTTGTGATCACGATCGCTGTAAACATACTTACGATAACGCCTAAGCCCAGAGTTACCGCAAATCCGCGGATCGTACCAATACCGGACAAGTACAGAACCACACAGCTGATAATTGTGGTAATGTTGGAGTCCAGAATCGCGGAAAACGCCTTGGAGAAGCCGGCGTCTACCGACGCTTTGATCGTCTTGCCCAGCTTCAGCTCTTCCTTCATACGTTCAAATATGATTACATTTGCGTCCACAGCCATACCAATGGATAAAATGATACCCGCGATACCCGACAGGCTCAGGTTTACACGGCCAAAGCCCAGAACCAGGGCGATAATGCCTACATACAACGCCAGCGCCAGGTCTGCGATCAAACCCGGGATTCTGTACATTACGATCATGAAAATCATGATCAGCAGGATACCAATACCAGCCGCCAGCAAGCTCAGCGGCAGCGCGTCCGCTCCCAGCTCAGCCCCGATGGTTTCCTGCGAAATTTTTGTCAATTCAAAAGGCAGGGCGCCGGATTTAATCTGGTTTGCCAGCGTCTGGGCCTCTTCTACAGTAAAGTCACCCTGAATAATAAATGTTTCACTGTCAATCTTTTCAGAAACCCGGGGAGAAGAAATTTCTTTGTCATCCATCATAATTGTGATGTAATTCTTCCCTTCGCCGGAGGCAGCCGCCGCTGCTTCCGTAGCGGTTGCGAATTTCTGAATACCGTCCTTGTTCAGCGTGATCTGCACATGGGGTACAGACGCGCCATTCTGATCGATGGGGCCATATACATATTTTGCGTCTTTAATATCTACAGCGCCGTCTAATACGTCTTGGCCGTCTGCGTTTTTAAACATAAGCTTCGCTGTGGAACCCAAAAGCTCCGCCGCGCTGTCCGTATCAAACAAAGCCGGAATCTCTACGGTCACCTGCCCGTTATCGCCTTTGCTGACCCGGGCCTCTGTATACCCGGCATTTGCCATACGGCTCTGGAATATGGTCGTTACAACATCCATTTCCTCATCGGTTGGGTTCTCCGCGTTGGCCTGGAAGGAAATTACCGATCCCCCCGCCAAATCGATCCCTTTTCTGATCCCCCAGTTTTCATCATTAAGTACACCTTTGTAATTCACGCCCAGAATCTCCAGCCCGAAGAAGGCCGCGTAATTCATCACAACGGCAAGAATTACCATGAGAACCAGAATAATGATACTCTTTTTCTTCATTTGAATTACCATTCCTTTCTAAAAAATATAATGCATACCTTGATATTATACAACGCCAATCGCCCTTAGTCAAGCTATTTATGCTTTTTTTACAAATAAATTATTTTTTTCAGCCATATATTGTGTATATGTCTGTTTGATCCGCAAAAAATAAGGTGAACGGGAAATAACTGTTGTCACTTGGCAAAAACTATGGTAAGATAAAAGAAAATCTTAGGAGAGCGCAAATGGATCGAAAAGAACGGATTTATAAATATATGAAAAGCAAAACCTATATCCCTCTGCGGCTGGAGGAGCTGGCCGCCGTGTTGGACGTGCCCAAGGCGGATATGGGCGCTTTTACTGAAATTTTGGACGCGCTTTTAGCGGAGGGCAAAATTTCCCGTACAAAACGCGGCCGCTTTGAGGTCTCGCAGAAGCAGGGGCTGGTTGCCGGCTGGCTGCGGTGCAGCGGCTATGGGTATTTTGGCTTTGTCACGCCGGATGATCCCGCGGAGCCGGATATATATGTCCATGGCGACCGCCTGGCCGGCGCTTTGGATACCGACCATGTGTTAGTCCAGATTGACGGGAAGGATCCCCGTACAGGCCGGCGGGAAGGCCAGGTTGTCCGAATCTTGTCCCGGGGCAGCACGCAGCTGACCGGGGTGATCGAAAAGGAAAAAGGCGGCATTTATTTGATTAAGCCTGATTCCCTGCGGGTCTATGCCAAAATCCTGACTCCAGCCAACGAAGCCCAGGGTGCCCGGCTCGGAGACCGGGTGCTTTTAGAGATTACCGGCTATCCGGAGGAACACAAGCTGCAGGGCCGTGTACTCAAAGTTTTAGGCGACGGCGCGTCTTTAAAAAGCAATATCGACGCGGCTTTGTTTACCGCCGGTATCCAGCAGGAGTTCCCGCCGGAGGCCTTGGAGCAGGCCGGAAATATTCCGCGGGAAATATCCCCCGCCGATCTTAACGGCCGCCTTGACCTGCGGAATCAGCTAATCTTCACCATTGACGGCGATGACGCCCGGGATTTTGACGACGCTGTATCCCTTGAAATTTTGGATAACGGGAACTTTTCCCTAGGGGTACACATTGCCGACGTAAGCCACTATGTCACTCCCGGCACACCTTTAGACCGTGCTGCCTTCAGCCGGGGAACCAGCGTTTATCTTCCTGGCCGTGTTATTCCCATGCTGCCGGAGACGCTTTCCAATGGGATCTGCAGTCTAAATCCTCATGTGGACAGACTGACCCTTTCCGTGCTGATGGAAATAGATCAAAACGGGAATACGGTATCCCATGCCCTGCAAAAATCTGTTATCCGCTCCGCCGAGCGAATGACTTATAATGATGTGGCCGCATTGCTGGAGGGCGCTGACGAACGCCTCAACGCCCGCTACGCCGCGCTGATCCCCGCGCTGCGGAAAATGGAAGCGCTATCGGCGATTTTGTCCCGCCGGCGGATAGAACGGGGCAGTATCAATTTTGATTTCCCGGAATCGAAAATTATCGTCAACGACGCCGGCGAGCCGGTGGATATTGCCCGGGCAGAGAGAAAAATTTCCCACAAAATAATTGAGGAATTTATGCTCCAAGCGAACGAAACCATTGCCGAATTTGCTTTCTGGGCTGAGCTTCCCTTTATCTACCGGGTACATGCGGCGCCGGATACTGAAAAGCTCCGGGAGCTAAACCGGTTTGCCGCCGGCTTCGGTCTGGGAATTAAAGGAAAATTTGATCAGGACACGCCAATACATCCCAAAGCGATCCAGCAGCTTTTGGAGGCGGCGGCTGGAATGGATGAGGCCCATATGATTTCCGTCTATGTGCTCCGTTCCCTCATGAAAGCGGAATACCGGCCGGAAAACATTGGTCATTTCGGTCTGAGCGCTAAATATTACTGCCACTTCACCTCCCCCATCCGCCGGTATCCCGATTTGGCCATTCACCGAATTTTAAAGGATTTCCTGGAGCATGGCAATATTTCCGGGAAATATGAGACCTTTGTTCAAAAGGCTGCTCGGCATTCCAGCGAAACAGAGCGCACAGCGGAGGAAACAGAGCGCGATGTCTGTGACCTGCTGAAAACCGTTTATATGAGCCAGTTTATCGGCCAGTCTTTCCCAGGGATCATTTCCGGGATCACAAACTTTGGGATTTTTGTAGAATTGGAAAACTCTGTGGAAGGGTTGGTCCGGCTAGAAAATATAAAGGACGATTTTTATGTATACGACGAGGAACAGCGGATTATCCGCGGCGTCAGAAAAGGCGGCGGTTACCGGATTGGCGACAGCCTGGAGGTCACCCTGGTCCGGACAGATGTTTTATCCCGCTCCATCGACTTCATTCTGGCCCAAGACGCTACCGAAGAAAATATAGCCGCGTTACGCAGAAAAAGCCGCCAAGTACGGGGCCGGCAAGATCGGCAGAAAAAACAGCCATCCCGGCGGCCAGGAAAGCGGCGGCCGGTCAGGAGAAAAAGGAAACCGCATGGAACAGTTTGAGAGTATCATTTCCCAACCATTTGATTGGCATTCTGCGTAAAATGATTGTTTGCTAAAAGCCATGCGGTTTTCATCGAGAAGCCCGCATGGCTGCTTGCTTTCTGCAAAAATACCCCTATCGTACCGCTGTACGCCGACGGGAACATTTTTACAAAATATCCATTCGTTTTTCAATAGTCACTCAGCGTGTCGGCTTTATGGACACGCTGAGACGCCGCCATACAGCGGCGCCTCAAAAATGTTTATTTCCCCCTATTTTAACAGTTTTCTGTACTCCGAAGGTTTTACGCCTTCACACTGCTTAAAAATCCGACTGAAATACCGTTGGTTTTCATATCCCACCCGGGCGCTGATCTCTCCGATGCGCATACTGGTGTTGGCCAGCAGCTTTTTGGCTTGCTCCATACGGAGGCTCAATACCAGCTCCGAATAATTCTTCCCTGTGTTTTCCTTCATCAGCACCGCCAAATAGCCAGGGCTTAGAAACACTCTTTTGGCTAAGAGATTCAAGGAGATATCCTTGTCTAGGTTTTCACAAATATATTGTATGGTTTCTTTGACGATCAACTCATTTTTGCTGGACTTCTGTTCCCGGAGCAAGTGCTGAAACTGGTAGAACTGTTTTTGAATATACGTCTCTAACTGCGCCGCATTCTGGAATGTCTGCAGCTCGATATCTCCTGTTCCCTGTTTCTGCGCCGTGTCCTCGCCCAAAATCCCGGCAAGCTTTTTCTCTCCCAGGGCCAATACTGTATTCCACGCGCTTTTTAACAAGGCGGGGTTCGCGCTTCCATCCGCTTTCAGCCTGTCAAACCATTGGGTTATGATATTATCCGCATTTTCTGGTGGGTTCCAGTCAATACACGCCATCAGCCGTTCTTCCGGGATCGGCAAAAGCTTCTGGTTTTCCTGATTCCAATATAATCCCTTTTTGAGATAAAACGACCGTACCGCATGCCCTGTCTGGGCATCGGCATAGGAATCCGCCAGGCTCTGCGGATCTGAAACGAATTTACCAATCACAGCCAGCAGCTCTATTGATAAAAGTTCCTCCGCCAAGTCCAGGCATGCCTTTATTTTTTCATATGCCGCGTTTTCAGCAGTGCAGTCGAACAGGAAGACCACTGTTTTCCCGCTGTTGTCCGCAAAGGCAATGCCAACGCCCGCTAAAACCTCATTCATAATATTATGCAGGCCAAACCGAAGTTTATCTAAGTCCATATCCAAGTTCCAAATATTTGATTTTTTTAAATCATCATACACAAAATCAATACATACCGCGCAGCATGCGTTGTTTAGCCGTGTAATCCCAAAAAGCTGCAAATTTTCTTTCGTTTCCGCCGGCTCCATCGGGATGCCGTCTAAAAGCTTCATAAGAAACAATGTTTTGGATGTCGTGATATACTTTTCAACATTCTGCCGGTACTGGATCTCAATATCCCGCTTGACCTCTTCACCCTTGATCCTTTTTACCGCCCGCTGCACCGCGGCAATGATATCCTCCGGCACCACTGGCTTCAGGTGATATTCCATAACCCCAATCGCCATGGCCCGCTGGGCGTATTCAAACTCCTCATAGCCGCTGAGCAGAATGATTTTGATATCCGGATACAGACCTCTGGCCGCCTCGGAAAGCTCCAGCCCAGTAATATCCGGCATTTTAATATCCGAGATAATGATGTCAAACCGGTTCTGCCGCAGTTTTTCCAAGGCTTCCGCACCGCTGCTGCAGGTTTCCGCCGCAATTCCAAGCCGGCTCCAGTCGTATATTTCCAAAAGGACTTCTGTCACTTCCGGCTCGTCATCCACCAAAAGCATCCGCATTTTGTATATCCTCCTTGTCCGTTACTATTCAATCCGCCTGACGGGCAAAACGATTTCCACACAGGCGCCGCCATCTCCATTATTATAGAAGAAAATGTCCCCCTGTCCTTGGTAAAACAGCTGGATCCTCGTGCGGATATTCCGCAGGGCAAAGCTTTTTTTAAACGCGTCCTGCTTCACTTCATCCTGCACATACCGGGTGATCTGCGCCGCGTCAAAGCCGCCTCCATTGTCCATGACCCTGAAAATGATCTTATCCCCCAGCTGCGTACCTGTAACAACGATCCGTCCCTCTTCCTTACTGCGGAAAATACCATGCACGATAGAATTCTCCACCAGGGGCTGCAAAAGCAGCTTGGGGATTTCAAAGTCATAAATCGACTTGTCCACCTGGATTACGCATTGAAACGGCTGACTGTATCGGTATTTTTCAATCGCTACATAATTTTCGATATGAGCAATCTCCTTCTCCACTGTCGTGATATCGCTGCCCTGGTTCAGCGCCAGCCGAAAATACCGGGCCAGCCGCTGCACCATATCCAGGCTTTTTTCCTTATCTCCCCGCATAATTTTAATGTAAATGGAATCCAACGTGTTATATAGGAAATGCGAATTGATCTGCTGCTGCAAGGCCCGCAGCTCCGCCTTCGCTTTTTTCTTGCTTTCCGTCTCCACAGCCTGCATAAGCCGCTCCACACTGTCCAGCATATCGTTAAACTTATTCGCTAAAATTCCAATTTCATCCTGGCGGGCAAGATCCCGCCCCTGGAACCGGGCGTCTACCTGGCCGTTTTCGACCTGAAGCATGACAAACCGCAGCTTGTTGATCGGTGTAGTGATTTTTTTAATGGTGAACACAATAATCAGGGCCGTTAAGACCAACCCGCCAAATACTGCCGTAAGCATACTGGTTATCAGGATAATATTATCCTGGAACAGGTTTTCCTGGGGAACCACGCCTATGACCTGCCAACCGTTTATCGGGATTTCCCCGCAGGTAATGACCTGTTTTTTTCCGCCGATTTCCACAGTCTCCGGGCTGTTATACTGCTGGGCGTTCACAAACTGCATCGTTTCTGCAAAGAATTCAGGGGCTGTCTGCGTCATAGCCGTTTGCCCATTAGTAATGAACAATTCGGTGCCCGGCCCTAAATTTAAGCCGTTGAGCTCGTTTTCAAGGTATTCCTGCCGCAGATTGATTGCCAGCACCCCTAAGCGCTCTAGCTGTGAATTTGTAATTTCTTTCAGAATCCCGATTACCTGATTATTCTTATTTACAAATAATTCCTGGTCATAAGGCCGGTACCAGAGGATCTGGCCGTTATTTTTCAAACACGCCTGATACCAGTCCATTTGGGTGTAGTCGGCTTCAGCCAGCCTGTTTACCGGCGATTCATAAAAGACTTTCCCATCCCGCCGGATGAATACAATGCTTTCAATCACCTTCACATTTTGCAGCCGCTCTTCCCCAAATTTCCTGGACATCCACATAAAATCGCTGATATCATCATTCCCGCTTGTTCCTTGGGCAATGGCCACCACATCCTGATCAATTTCAAGATAGTTGAACTGATCCAGGGTAAATTTCAGCCGTTCATTGAGCTTATCAGCCAGCTGGTTCACCGATTCCACGGCCTGTCCGGCGCTGTTCCGAATAACAACTCGCTTCATCCCGTAATATGTCCCCAAACAAAGTATGGACTCCGTAATAATAATGATCAAAATTCCCATAAACACTAACTGCTTGTTAATGCTCGTCCGCAAAAAACCGATCTTCCACATAACGCTCACCATCTTTTTATAATACTTGAATTATATCATAAAATCATCGGTTTGTCAGCAAATATTTTGTGTTTTTATAGCGAAACGAAGCAGAATTTATCGAATGAAAAAGAACCTTGGAGCTGATATTATTCCTTCTTGTTCCATTTTTTCCGTATAGTCTATCAATATTTTCCAGCTCTATTTTTGCGCTGGCTTTGCCGGCGTAACAGTAAATGTCTTTTTCTGCAAGGCCGCAAGCCCGCCGCTGCCGGCAAGCATATCAGGCTGGGACGTAAAACCGGAGCAAAGCAAGCTTTGCTCCGGTTAAACTGTCGAAAAACTCGTCCTACTGCAAGCAGGAAAATAAGAAAACGCGTTCTAAAAATGATTATTTACTAAAAACCATGCGGGCTTCATCGAGAAACCCGCATGGCTGCTTGCTTTTTGCGAAAATGCCCCCTACCGTACCACTGTACGCCGACGGGAACATTCTCACAAAATATCCCTTCGTTTTTCAATAGTCTCTCAGCGTGTCGGCTTTATCGACACGCTGACCGGAGCAAAGCAAGCTTTGCTCCGGTTTTTATTGTCTCATCCTGGATTGATCCGCAAACGTCTTACCGCGCTGCCGTTATGCTTATGGTATGCTGCTGGGGCGTCAGAATAGATCTGGCCTCTGCTTTCAGCGCCTCCATCTCTGCCCAGGTCTGGGCGTGGTCAAGCTTGCATGCATACTGATAGTAATCCGGGTCGTTTGTATATTCTGCTTTCCCAAAGTAAAAATGCGGATACCGCATATCCCAGCGGTAATCACCCCAGGTTGTATCAGTCTCATCCAGCACGCCGTCATCGTTTGTGTCATAGCGCTGGACATAATACTCCCGCACCTGCTCGTAAAACGCGTCAAAGCCCTGCCGGTCCGATGTAATACGGTCCTCCATAGGAATCCCGCCCCAGGCGTTTGGATCCCGTACATATTTAGAATCCATTTCGGCAATGTATCTATACCGCAGCTCCCGTTCCGCCTTTTCGTTGAGCAATGCATAGGCTTTCTGCGCCTGGATCTGTCCAGGGTTCGCCGAAAGCGCTGCAATGTTGACGCCAGCGGCAAACTCGTCGGCAGTATAGGTTCCAAGCAATGTCCCGTCCATCGTCAGCGAATAGGTTCCAGCCTGCAGGCCTTTTACCTGAATGATCTCATTATTGATCGTTTCCGTAACCGGCAGGCCAAACACCTGCTCCGCATGCTGATACGAATCGCTGACCGGCATCGGGATGGCCTTGGCAAGATACTGATACGAAACCGCCCCCGGGGCCGCGTCCAGCCCGGTTACAGACGCGTTATACGTCTGTTCCAGTGAATTTTGGGCAGCGTCGATCACCACATTGGATACATACTGCACGCTCTGCGCGTCATTTGCATTCTTCGCGAAAATACAGCCCATTACAAAGCCGCCGTTATAGGTGGGATGCACGATGTCGTTCCTGTCCGCCAGAACAGATTCCAGCGTTGGATTGGCTTCCCGCACGGTTTCAATAAAGCGCACTGTTTCCTCATACATGTCGATAACTGGTATGCCGTATTCTTCCCCCAGCTGCTTCAGCCCGTCTGACGCCTGCTGCAGCCCTTGGTTTCTGCCGGCCTTCACGTCTATATCCACCGCATTGCCTTGGCCGTCCTCTTCCAGCACCGCATAGTCATCCACTGGCTGCGGCGTAATGATGGTCAGCTCGATTCCTTCTGCCAATACCTTTTGGATAAAGGTTTCGGCGTTTTGCAGATAGCTGTTCAGCCGGAATTCTTTGTTGTTCGGGCTGCTGGGATCCGGGTCTGTCCAGCTCTCCCACGCGCCTAGATCGTTCATGCCCAGCATAACCGTCATGGCGTCGGGCTTTTGGTTATCCGACCAGTATTCCCCGTTGAGCGCGTCCCATTCCCGGTTCAGAATATCCCAGTCAAAACGGTTATTCGCCCCGCCGAAATTATCCCCGTTGATCCCCTTGTTGACAAAGCTGATCGTCCGGTTTGGATAGCGCGTCATGTAAAAGGTTTCAATGGCCCGGGTATAATTTTGGCGGTGGGTAATACTGTCGCCTACAAACGCGACTACAAATTCATCGCTTTCCGCCGCGGCCGCCAGCGGCGTCATGTCCTCTGCCCAGACAAAGGCTTTTACCGTTTCAATCCCCTCCGCCCGAAGCTCCAGATCAATCTTCTGGGTGTCTGCCTGGTTAAACGCGTCGGTGGAATACAGCGGAGACTCCACCGCACCCATTAACCTGCCGGCCTTATCATATCCAGCGGCAATGGCCTTGTAGTTCCCCCTGTACGCAATATCCTTGTGTACGGTCACCTGGACATCCGCGCCGTTTTGCAGGAAGTTTTCGCTCTTCGCGTCAAAATCTACCCAAACAGCGCCGACCCGATATGTAGC
Source organism: uncultured Clostridia bacterium (assembly GCA_965151315.1). Lineage (GTDB taxonomy): Bacteria > Bacillota > Clostridia > UBA1381 > UBA1381 > Avimonoglobus. The sequence continues at coordinate 16,622 of CBCTZG010000015.1, read as the reverse complement.
GGCGTCTTTTGCCGCCTCCACCGCTGTGCCGTCCCGAAGCCCTGCCGCGGAAACGGTATATACACCATTTTCCTGATCCTGCATAGGCAGGCTCCAGCAGCCGTTTTCATCTACGTCTACCGTCACAGGAGCCTGGTTTCCTACGGTCACCTGGACAGCGTCCACGCCAGCCGCCGCGCCATGGATGGCGAAATCCGAATCCGTGAAAATTCCGTCATATAGATCTTTTCGAAACCCCACACCGGTGATATCCTTCATGGAATGGACCGCATCCTTCCGCGCCCCCGCATAGAACACGCCATCCACAAAGCAGGCGCCTTGATTTGCTTCGCCGCCGGATATATTCACCTCTGCCACCGGGATAATGGAGCCGTCTGTGTCCAGCCGGGCAAAGACCGTATGGTTCGCCGCGATAAAATTTATAAATAAATATCCGTCCCGGATCAGAATGCTGATAATATCATTGCTCCCGCCGGTCTGCAAATCCGCTTTTGAATAACCCTGCACAAATTTCACTGATCCCTCCGGAAGCCCGGAAACGTCATAGACCTCGATTCCGGTCTGCCCGCCAATATAAAGGTAGTTTCCGTTGATCTCCATGGAATAAATCTGGCCTTGTCCCAAATATTCTGTCTTACCCAATAATGTCGTGATATACCGGGCGTCCTTTGCGTCTACATAGCTGGGTTCCTGAGCCGCGGTTTCCCGCAGCCTGGAAATATCATAAATATCCACCCGGGCATAGTCGTCAAATCCGTCCGCAGCGTCTGGTCTGTGGGAATAGAACACATAATCGCCCCATACCGCCCATTCGGAATTTCTGCCCAGGGCAGGCTGTCCTGCGCGCCCGCCGAAATCAACGGTGGAATTGGCGCTGCTGGTCAGCTGCTGGTTATAGATCCGGAATCCGCCGGTGGTGCCTGCAAATACCAGACTGCCATCCGCCAAAATGCTTTTTACCGTCCCCATCCAGTTGTTCGAATGGATGCACTGCGGTGCAGCCGGCGTTGCCGTCAAATCATATACCCGGATACCCTGGGTATATTCCCCTGCTGTGCCGCTGAACGCGGCGTACAGCAGCCCATCCGCAATGCTGAGCTGATTGCGGGCATCGGCGTTCATCGCGCCCTGATAAGCTGCGTCATCCGGCGTTACGTCGCGGAGCTGCCCGTCCGCGCCGATTTCAAACACACGCAGCCCTAACGCCGCGTCCGCGCCGTATACATAATTTCCATATACCTCCACATCCCAAATGGCATATTCACGAACACCCTCCATAGCAACCTTCCCATTTACAATTGCCGCCGTACCCGCCGCATATACCGGCAGCGCGGATGCTGTAAATATCAGAGCCATCAGGACACATAATATTTTTTTCATAAGGCCGATCCTCCTGTTTATTGATAGAATTGATCAAAAACGCTATAGCTGATTATCCCCGGCGTGGTGTCCTCAGGCCAGGTCACACACAGCCGTACCGCCGCCAACCATCCGCAGTCATACAAGGACATCCCGGCAAAAACCGATTTCGCCGGCAAATCTATTCCACTGCATACGGTTCCTCCCGGGATTCGTTTGCAAGTCTCATCGCAGATGCAGCTGTTCGTTTCACTTTATTTTGCCGTCCTTTTCCATGCTTTCCCATACGTCCGCTTTTAAAATTGAAAACTGGAAATGGATGGCCTGATCCCGCATTTGATATGCTTCTGCCAGCTGCGGCCCGCAGCTGCCGGAGCCGATCCCGCTGTTTTTGTAGTCAATCCGGACGTTAACCGCCGCGTCCTTTTCCAGTTCAAAATTGTGGGCCTTTTGCTCCAGTTCCTGGGCGGTATACGCGGATACCTGCAGGTCAAAGCCCTGCTGGGAGAAAAATATAAAATCTCCCAGCGCCAGCTTTTTTGTATTGTAGTGGTTCCCATGCTCCTGGGGCATCACATAATCCACGTATTCCTGGGCTGCGCTGCTCTGGTACCAGCCCATCCGGGAGCCATGGTGCATATCTATATATGCCTCCCCGGGGCCATAACCAAAATAAGAAAAGTCTTTTGCATTGATTTTAAATTCAAACCCCAGCCGGGGCAGGTATGCACGTGTATTGTCAAATTTCCCGTCAAATTCCACATCGATCCTGCCGGATTGAAAAAAGGTATACCGGGCCGAATATTCCAGGAACCGCATTTTGGATATGGCGGACAGGCCCCCCTTGACAACAATCGTGTTGCCCTCTATCCAACTGGCATATACCTTGTTATACATTTTGTGATAATTTTCATCATACCATTGCAGCTTAATTTTCCGGTCGTTGTCCGTGGGCGCCCGCCAAATGGACAGGCGCATAGGCTGGGAGAGCAGGTCATCCAGCTGTTGGATACAGCCATAGCGCATATTGAATGTATACGCAAAGCCCGCCCCGGATATCGATACAGTTTCCCCCGTCTCCCGAAGCTCCGCCGCTTCCGCCTCCGGTGCCAAGGCGCCGCAGTCCGTAAGCTTATGCTGGCAAAAAGCGGTCTCCCGCCCGGCCGCGTCGTACATACGGACCGTCAGATAGGTTCCCAGTATGCCGCGCTCCGCCGCAAGACCAAGCAGGATCGTCTGGCTGCTATGCGGCTTGGCATTACAGGAAAACCCGCCTTTTTGCACCAGGTTCCCGTCCGTCTCCAATTCCCAGGTAAAACGGAAGTTATCCAATGGTATAAAATCATATAAATTGTATACCGTCAGCCGGTTCCCGTGTAATTCTGTATACAGCGGCTGATACGCCTTCTTGATTTCGTAGGAGCCCGCTTTCAGCTTCCGGTTATAAAAGACCATTCCATCGCAGCAGAAATTACCGTCGTGGGCGATTTCGTGAAAATCACCGCCGTACAGCGCGTGTCCCTGCTCGTCCAGCGCCACATGATCCGCCCACTCCCAAACGCATCCACCGATCAATTTGGGGTACTGATAAATCACCCGCCAGTAATCGACTACATCCCCCGGACCGTTGCCCATGGCATGGGAATACTCGCACAGGAAAAATGGCCGGCCGTCATTGCCGCGGGCATATTCTTCAATTTGTTCGATCCCGTAATACATCCTGCTGACAACGTCCACGCTGTCCGGATCTTTTCCCGCCGGTCTGTTGGGTGCGTTACAGGCGTTTTCGTAGTGGATTGCCCGCCATACGCCTTTGGATTCCTGCTGCCGCTTCCGCAGGTATTCCGACATAGCGTCAAAATTGACGCCATAATTGCTTTCGTTTCCCAAGCTCCACATGATAACGCTCACATGGTTCTTATCCCGTTCATACAGCCGTTCCGCCCGGTCAAGATGCGCTTCCCGCCATGCCGGATCATTACACGGCCAGATGGGGTCCGTATCCGCGCCGCAGTTTGCCCGCCGGTAGCAAAACCCATGGGTTTCCAGATCCGCCTCGTCGATCACATAAAACCCCAGCTCGTCGCATAAGTCCAAAAATACAGGCGCAGGGGGATAATGCGCCGTCCGAACGGTATTGATATTCAGCGCCTTCATCATCAGCAGATCCTGTTTTAGCTCCTCATCTGTCATCACATAGCCATGCTTGGGATGGGTATCGTGGTGGTTTACGCCCTTGAGCTTAACTGGTATGCCATTGATCAGCAGTTCTCCCCTTTCATTGATCTCCTGGCGCCGCAGCCCCACCTTGACCGGGATATACTCACCGCCGTACTGCACCACGGCCGTATATAAATACGGTTGCTCCGCATTCCACAAAATCGGCGCGGACAGATCGGTCTTACGGCCCGCCGCGTCGTAAAGCGTGAATGGATATTGGCAATAGACTTGCTTGTCATCCGCCTCCACTGCCAAATCATGCAAATGCCCCCGGGGGCGCGTCAGGATGTAGACATCCCGAAAAATCCCGTTATACCGGAACATATCCTGATCCTCCAGATAAGTGGATGCCCGCCATTTCTGCACCAGCACAGCGATCTGGTTTTCACCTGGCAGCAGCTTAATTTTGAATTCGGAGCAGCAGTGGGACACAGAGGAGCAGCCTACATACTGTCCGTTTACGTATAAGTCAAAGCCAGGCGCCACGCCTTCAAACAGGATATAGGCGTCCATCTCCGACAGCGCCGCGTCAGCACAAAACACCGTTTTGTATACGCCCATTGGATTATCTGTCGGCACATACGGCGGGTCGACTGGAATGGGGTACCGGGCGTTGGCATAATTGGGATGCTCGTACCCCAGACACTGCCAGCAGGACGGTACCGGGACTGTATCCCAGTCCGTAATAGCCTCTAACGATATAAAATCCGCGTCCCGCTGAAAAAATTTGAAGCTCCACCGCCCATTTAACGAATGATAAAATTTCGAGTCCTCTTTTTTCCCCGCCAACGCCTTTTCCAGCGTGTCATACGGAATGTAATGACTCCGGGGCGGCAGCGTATTTTCATGGAAATACGCCAGCTGTTCATACTTTCTGATCTGCATAAAAATCCCTCCATAGTTAAGCCTGCACGCCCCGCGTTACTCTGCGGGCCCGCGGAACACCTCTACAACGTTATGCTGCTGCATCTGTTCCATCCGTATTTCCCGCACCGGGCCCAGCCGCTCTCCATTCAAAACAACTTCTTTGACGGCGGCGCCGCTGCCCCGCATATAAATATCAAAGGTTTTTTGATTGTAGTGCAGTTTTTTCAGCGTCATCTCTTCCCCGGCATACGGGTACAAATGCATGCCGCCCTCCGAAAAATCAACGCCGACCACGCTGTGTATTGCCGCCTCATACCACGCACGCATGGAATAGGCCTGCCATGTACCATTCACAGCGTTCCACCCATCCGGCTTGGGGATATTGATATTATCGTAACAGTCGATGCCCTCCGGGCACATCAGCCGCTCCGTCCAGCATACGATCCAGCCGATCATCTGCTCGATCAGATCTTTTCTGTTTTCAAAATTGATCAGCCGGGCATAGCACTCGCTGTTGGAGGGCCAGTAGCAATGCTGCTGGTTGGCGTCCACATCATACCCTTTCCCCCATACGGGAACCGGCAAAATGCCTGGTTCACATACAAAATTTTTGCTGAAAAAGTCCAGCAAAGACGCGTGTTTCCCCGCCAGCAGTTCCCCGCAAAACAGATTATCCCATTTTATGGCCATGGATGTATAGACGTCCCGTTTTTTTAGGGTGACTGCGTCAGCAGACGCCGCAAAATAGCCCTTCTCCCTGTCGAACAGGATTTCAGAAAAATGCGACCGGGTCCGTTGGGCCGCGGCCGCGGCCTCCCCGCGGGTATCATCATCCGCCATAACCCGCGCCAGCGTTTCCATTGCCCGGACGGCGCAATACACACTGGAATTGTTGAATGTGCTCAAATCCTGTCCAGTCTCGCCGACGGCGTTCCGGAAATCCGGGAACAGCGAATATCCCTCGAACAATCCGGTGTCTCCCCGTTCCGTGCTTAAAATCATATGAAAGACCTGCTTCGCAAACTCGTAGTAAGGTGCGATATCTCCGCCGTTGAGCCAATACTGGTACAGCAGGCTGATATAAAACCCCTGCGCCGGGATCATACTCGTTTCAATATGTGATAAGTCCCTGGCAAAAAAATGCCCGATCCCCTTTTCCGCGTCGGCAGTCTCCATATAAAACCGCAGAAGCTCTCCAATAAACGCCGCGTCACCCCAGTAGGCATACGCGAAGCTGGAACTCATGCCGTCCCAGCCCCAGATCCAATAATGCTCCGTTTTCGCCCGGATACCGCCGGGTACGGATAACACCTTGCAGGATTCATGGTACAGGGGCGCCAGCGCGAAAAATTGGTTCAGCGCCGGATATGGGCTCTCTAAAACCGGCATCCGCGCCTGCACTTTGGCATAGCGGGCATCCTGGGCCCGCGCATATGCGTCATACTGTTTGAGCGTGTCCGCAGCCCGCCGGGACGCCCCCGCACTGCTTGTATCCAAGGCGATCACAAGCCTGCATTTTGTCCCGGGCGCCAGCAGGATATTTTTCGGGTTCCCCACTTCCCGCCGGATATATTCTGTCCCGGTATCGAACCGCAGGGCAATATGGGTTTCTCCCGCACCTTCGCGGTAGCTGGTTTTTAACTCCGTTCCGTCAAATGTCCAGGCCCTCCATTGCCGCTGGGTTCCATTGACATACCGGTTATCCCCGTCCTTTCGGATCAGCAGAGACCAGTTATCGTAAAACTCTGCCGCCAGTCTAAGCCCAGCCGGCGGCACCGCTGCCGGTTCCAGGGTAACGGCAATGCAGTTATTCACTGCCCGCTGGGTATAGCGGAATACGCAGTTTTTAAACTGCCACTCTCCCGTAAATCCATACGGCATAAGCGCACAGTTTTTCAGCCGCTGCCCATAATGATACCCATCCTGCTCTATGAAAAACCGCAGTCCGCCCCACATATCATCCACAAATACCTTTTCGGAGCCTCTGGTAGACATGTTGAAATATTCTACCTTGGAGATGCCCTGCCGGTCGACCTCAAAAGCCACCAAATCATCGCAGAACCAGCGGGGCAGGTACGGGATACCGTCCGCTGCCGTAATTTTCCCTTGCTCGATTGTATACTCCATCATACTCTGCCTTTCTCCCCCATGTAGACTTCTATCGTGTGTGTATCCCCATCCGGGATATAGGGGATGAAGTTCCCGTTTTGCCGAACGCCGTCCACGATCATATATGCTACGCCCGTCTGCCTGTGCTCTGGGTTATGCACCTTGATCTGATATAGATTCTTCCGGAACGGCCGTGTAACCTCGTATCCGTCCCATTGGTCACAAATGCAGGGCTGGATCGTAAGCCCATCGATCCCTGTCCGGATCCCCAGCATATAGTCCAGCACCGCCCGGAACATCCACGCGGCCGTTCCGGTCATCCAGTGATACGCGCCCCGGCCATATTCCGGCGAATTGGGACCGTGGGCGAACTGGGAATAGATATACGGCTCCGTCCTATGCACATCCTGTGCCTTACAGGCCGGCAGTACCTTTTTATATACGCGGTATAAGTCATTGCCCCGTCCCAACAGTGCCTTTGCAACCAGGTTAAAGGCGGTGGCATGGGAGAACACCGCCCCATTTTCCTTCATACCCCGGGCAAACGCGCTGGATACGCCAATGTTCTCATCCAGCCCATCATAGGCGGGCATCACAAGGGACAGGCCGTATGGTGTTTCCAAATATGCGTCCACCGCGTCCATGGCCCGCTCCAGCCGTTCCTTCGGCCCGATCCCGCTAATAACCGCCCAGGTCTGGGTATTCAAATACGTGTTGCCCACCCGGCCGGCCTTTGTACCCACAGGGGCCTTTAAATCATTATAGCCGATGATATACCAGTCCCCATCCCAGGCATACTGCTCATGGGCCTTTTGGAATTCCTCGGCGATGGCAGTCAGCGCGGCAAGCTCCTTTTGGTCATGCTTGTACTCCAGCAGCGGCTTGATTTCATTGATACAGTAATAGATGAACTGGGCCAGCCATACACTTTCACCAACGCCTTTTGCGCCCACCCGGTTCAGGCTGTCGTTCCAGTCGCCGCCGCCGAACAGTGGCAGACCATGGACACCCTTGTCGCAGGCGATCCGTTTCAGCCCCAGAAGAATATGGTCGTACAGGGTTCCCTCGCCGCCATCCAAATACGGGATTACCTCGTCAAGGATCTCCATATCTGCGGTTTCGTTGATGTAATTACAGGCGGCCAGCGCCATCCACAGCGGCACATCCACCTTAATCCCCTTATTGGCCTTATACTCGATCCTGCTGGTTACGTCGCAAGGCGAACCATCGCTAAAAATAAAGCTCGCCACCCGCAGGATCTGCTCCCGGGCCCAGTCCGGATGCAGGGGGATCATGCCGAAGGCATCCTGAAAGCTGTCCCGCATGCCCATGCTCTGCTCCAGATGATAGTATGACGGCGCCCGTCCAAACTGGAAATTCATGTATATCTGATACTTGTTCCAATAGTTAAAATTCCGGTTCAGCGCCGCGTCTGGTGTGTTGACTGTAATCGTCCCGATATACTGCCGCCAATACGCCCGTGTATTTTGATAAAGCTTATCCACTGCTTCCATAGAAGTTATTTCCTGCCTCGGTCCGCTCTCCGTATCAAAAATCTCTGTATAGACATCGTTTTTGTATTCCCCGTCCGGCTCCAGCACAATATCCCACTGCAGTGCCGCCACAGACGGCATTCCATAAGTGTCCAAATCGGACAAGTGTGCCTGCCGCAGCGCAGCCGGATTGTGCACATCGTTATGGATGCCGACAAACCGCTCCTGGGCGGTTTCGATATGGTCCGGCGGATTGACGGCGCCAACCACTACCGTATACGGCCACCCCTGGCCCGCCTGGAAATTCGCGCCCGCTTCCCGGCTGGTGCTCCAAAGGGTATAATTCGCATAAATATGCCGGTCCCTGACGGCCGCCCGCCCAAACATAGCGGAAATGGCCCGCTCATGCTCGTTAAACTCGAAATTGCCCAGCTGCAGCTCCTCATAAAAATACACGGACAGCCTGCGTCGTTTGCCGGATACATTTTTCAGCCGTATCCTGGCGATCTCCGCGTCCAGGCCAATGGGCACAAAATAGGTGATCTCCCCATCAATCCCATGGCTTTTAGATGCCACCTTCGTATACCCCATGCCGTGCTCCGCCTCAAACGCGTCAAATTCGCTCTGCACCGGCATTACGTTCACGGTAAAAATCTCATTTGTATCATTGTCCCGGATATATACATATCGCCCCGGCCGGTCAGAAATCAAATTCCGCTGTTCCCGCCGCAGCACCATGTTGGCGTGATGGCTTTTATAAAAGCTGAAGCCTCCTCCTGTTGACGATACAATTGCGCAGTAATCCCCATTGGAAAGATAATTCGTCCATGGCAGGGGCGTGTCGTACCGCGTAACGATAAAGGCATCACCGTTGTCTGAAAAATGTCCGTATTCATTCATACCCTTTTCTCCCTTGTTTAATATTTTGAATCCATATAAATATCGTTTTAAACACGATCATTGCCGCTTGCACGTATAAAACCCCATATTTTTATGGGGTTTTATACGGATTTTAACATTTTCTTCCCGACATAAGGCCGGGTAATGTCAATTATGTACATAGGCTCTTTCGTCCACAAGCGGCCGTTCCACATTTTCAAATTGATTTTCACCCATATAGATGTTCTGCGTCATATCGCCTGCCGCATAGCTGACCTCGGACTGGTAATTGGGCCGCCCGAAGGGGCCGATAGTGATCCCCCGGTCGCAGTCCGTTACGGTATTGTTTTCGATCAGTACCTGACGGATTGCCGTATGCGGCGCCGTTTGCGGCGCCTGAACCTTATAAATAACATAGATACCATTTAGATGGGGCGCTTCCCAACCAGTTTCATAAGCGTCCGACGCGGTTTTATTCTGTAGTGTGTTGTCCTTCATGCTCACGCCATAGATATATGTCATGGAGGGGGCTGCCCCTTCGATATTGGCCTCGATACCAATACCGCAGACGCCGGAATATACCGATCCGCCTACAAAATCATTGTCCTCCATACTGATAAAATATCCGATGGTTTCCCGGATATCCGCTTTCCCGGCGCCATCGACGCCGTTTTTGTAAATCGTACGCATATAAACGCCCTCGGTATTGATCCCCACATTATTCGCGACAACGCAGTCTATGTTGTCATTATACAGCCAATACCCTTTTTCGGAATTTTCACAGTAGTTCCGGTAAATGGTCGCGTTTTCCGAAATGGTGGAAACAACAAATTTACTCTGGCTGTCCGGCAGTACGCAGAACGGCTTCGCCAGCTCCACTGTGGCCGTTTCAGGGTCAAAGTCCGTGATCCGTGCGTATTGCCCCATTCCTCTGCCCTCGGTAATGACCAGATATGGGGCAGCATAATATACGTCGTCCAGATCCCAGTCCAGCGCTTCTGTAACATTTAGGACAGCCCGCTGCGCTTCCGCTTCGGCAATTGTCCCGCTGAGCTTCAGCCCGCCCTGGTAATTTTCCGTACACACAATTTCACCGTCATTGGCGGCTTCCGCGTTATACACATCCATAAATTGGTTTTCCGCCACATAGGAGAACCCCCGCATAAACACACCCTGGGTATTCACATCCCGCTGTACCAGCGTGGAATCGCGGGCCACACAGTTGTTTTCGATTACCGCGTATTCCCCAATTAGGGCTATATTCCCTACCGCGGTATGTATGGTATTGTTGGTTATTTTTGTATATTCACCTACATAGGAGCTGGTAATTGTGGCGTAACAGCCCTGAAAGCTGCATGCGTCCACCAGGAAATGGGATTTTCCCCCCAGAAGCACGCCGATCCCCCGTTGATCCCGTGCCGGGTCATAGGTCATTTTGGTTTGGATGGATACGCGCTTCAAAAAGGCGTATTCCGCCCTCCGGCTGGACACTGGGGTGGGATCGAATCCCCTGCCCAGCTGAATAATTGTGTCCGGCAGCGGCACTGCTTCCGGAACGTCGATTGTCAAATCCACAATCCCCGTTGCGGAGCTGTTTCCGCCGCGGACCACTACATCACCGCCCAGATAGCTTAAAACCGTTTGATCCTGTCCGGCGCCGGCTAACACCGCGCCATCCTTTAAGGTCAGATCCGTAATGTAGTACCGCCCTTTTGGAATATATACCACGCCGCCGCCCTGATCATGCACACTGTTGACCGCCGCCTGCAGCGTATAGGTAATGTCCTGTCCGTCCGTTATGAGATACGGCCATTCTCCCAGATCGACTACATTGTCAAACTGATAGGCATGGGCAAACGCTGCGCCCAAGCCATAAGGGTCGTACACTGAATCCAGCACCGTCACCGTCCTGCCGTCAGCGCAGGCATTCCATATGTATCCGTCGTTGCTCACATAAACTGTATATTCCCCCGCCGGAACCGCGTCCAGCTTACATTTGATCGAATAAGGGTTTACGTTGATGATAGGGATATCATATGCGTTTCCCGCCGCGTCCAGCAAGCTGACGCCGCTTTTTTTTGTTCCGCCGAACTCCTTTGCGCGTAAGTTTTTCCCATAGACCGAAAAGATATCCCCGGCGGCAAGCGTATCATCCGATACCCACTGGGGGCGCGAAATATTCAGCCCTACCGTCACGCTCATTCCGTACTGATTGCTCGCCCAAAGCTGATAGCTGCCGCCGCTGCATGTCTCCGGCAGCTGCACCGTAAGCGCCTGCGGGTCCCTGTTCAAAACTGAACATTGTACCGCGTTTTCCGGCGGTGCTTCCGGAATGCAAGCATCCGTAATCTCCGATACGAACACCTCTGAAACGGCGTCAAAGCCTTCTCCATAAACAGTAAAGTGTTCTCCACTTGCGATATTGTCATCGACTCTTGTAACCACAGGTGCCCAAGTCCACTCCCCTGTGGAGTGCAGGGGAGCGGCCTGGTACTCAGACACGCCTAAAAATTTTGCGACACCTCCGCGATGATCGGGGTGTAAACTTCCGCCGCAGGCTTCTGCCCAGCATCCCAGATGAATACTTTCACCGTTTGCGTCTGTGCGTCAAAATCCGCAATATCCGCCGTCCAGGTACCGTCTGCCGTTACATGACGCTGTACATCCATATCCACCAGGACACCGTCTTCATAGACCGCAGCATATACAGAAACTGCGTCCGTATAGGACGGATCCAGCAGTGTATAGGTTACCGTCAATCCCGCGTCTGCCGCGGTCACTGCGTACGGATACGCGCCCACATATTGCAAGGTCCAGTCCTTCGCGATCAGCGGCGCCGCTTCCCGCTCTAAAATCAGCCGTACATCCGCTGTATCTGTTTCCGCGAACAGGTCCTCCAAGGCGATTTCAAACCGATCGCCGGTAACGGGGATCTCCGTCTCCGCGCCGTCGATCACCGCTTTGAGTATATCACCGCTCCGATAGCCGCAGACTGTTCCGGTCAGTACGGGAGCTGTCCCGCTGAACACAGTTTTATCCACCGAAATCTCGGTTTTCAGCGGTACGATGACCAGTCCTTCCATACAGGCAAACACAAGGTTCCCCTTGTACTCCAGGATCTGGTTAACACTGTTGCATTGCAGATCAACAGTGTTTCCCATTCCGCTCTCAAGCCCGTACAAAACCGCCCGTCCTTCTATACCGAGTACCGCCTGGGTATCGGATATGCCCAGCACGGACTGTATACTAATACCGTCTTCCCGTTTCTTCAGCTGCGGCGCTTCCGGATTGCTGACATCGTAAATGTTCAGATATTTCCCAACGTATCCCGCTACTGCCAGCGTATTGCCGTCCAGCTTTGCCATGTCTTTAACGCCGGAAAGATCCTCTCCCGCAAGGCCTTCCGGAACCCCTTGGTAACGCGGTGCAAAACTGGCCGCGCCGTTCCTGACGTCAATATCATAGATTGCCAAATGCCAGTCGCTGACCCCCTCTGCGATGATCCGTTCAATAAAGTAGGTCCGGAACTGGCCCGGCGCTGTTTTCTCCACTGTAAACGCCCGGGCGTTTTCGATCCCCGTCAGCTTTCCAAGCTCCCGGATGTTCTGTACGTCCGAAATATCGTATACGATCACACCATTTGCATTGATGCAGTATACAAATAAATACTGGTCAATGATCGAAAGCCCGGTAATCAGCCCCGTGTCCAGGGACGCCACTGGCGCGTCCCCCAGTTTCCCGTCCGCGCCCAAGGCATAGACTGCGACAGTCTGGTAATTGCCGGTTTCCGCCATGCTTCCGGTAAAGATATATCCATCCCGTACCGCCAGCGCTTTGTTATATACCTGGCTATTTACAACGCCGATGGCATTTTCCTGCACCAGTGTGCTGCTGGCAGGGTCTGTGACATCATATACCATCAGGTTCTGGAAAGAGCCTATATACGCATAATCTCTGCCGCCGATGGAATAAAGGGCTGCGGAGGTCTGCCGGTTCGAAGTGCTCCAGCCGCTGTTTTTCACTGGGTTTTGCACTGTAAAGCTTGTATCGTAAATACTTTCCGGCAGACCGGCTGAGGTATCCACGATCTGAATGGTCTGCTCCGTGCCCAGCAGCCGCTTCCCATCCCGGTAAAGCGCGGCGGAAACTGAAACCTGGCCCGCGCCCTTGGGCGCGAAGGTATACGTAAAGCCGCCAGCCGCGTCTACGGCCGTCTGTGCGGCGCTTCCGTCAACTGTAACCTGGATGGTATCCTGCGCCTTATAGCCCTCTATAGCGCCAGTACCAGTTACTGTAGAGGCCAGGCTGAGACTGCCGCCGTCCAGACGGATCCCCGTATACAGCCCGTCATACAGGAAAACTGTGGGTTCGCTGACTATGAGCAGCTTGCCGTCATATGGGGTCAAATTATAAATTTGGCTGCCGCAGCTGATCTCTCTGACCTTTGCATTGTCTTGTTTTCTGTAAAAGGTCACCGTCCCATTGCCTGCGCCCAATGCATATGTATCGCCAAAATCCGCAGCCGCCTGGCCAGTGCCGCCGATCTCAACCGCGGCAGGCGCTTCTGGGTCCGAAACGTCGATGACATAGGCCGGGTCATTATTTTTAAACGCCATTACAATCTGATTATTCCCGATATATTCAATATCGCCTATTCTATCTAAGATTGCCTGCAGCCCATCCACCGCCGGGTAGGCAGGCGCGAACTGCAGCTCTCCCGCCGGGGAGACTGTCATATCGTTGATGCAGAACCGGTATCCGTCCGTTTCTGTACGGGCGATATAATACAGCTGATACTGGGTATCTGAAATCCGCCGTACCGCTAAGGCATATGCGCCCTCGTCGGCCGCTGAGCTTCCCAGCCTTGTAACTCCCGCGCCGATATCCGATATATCATAGACATGGATCCGCGTGCCGGCCGCGCCGTGGATTGCCGCAAACAGATATTCATCCGAAATCTCGATGGTCACCGTTCTGGTTGTCCCCAAATCGACCGTCTGCACTGAGCTTTCGAGCAGTTTGCCGTCAATGCCAATTTTGTAGAGCTGGAGCTTGTTCTGTCCGTCTATTGTATTCAGCAGGATGATATACCCATTATACAGCTGCATCTGGTTGTTGAAAATCTGCCCAGTAACCGCGATACGCTGCAGCTCCTGGATCTGGGATGCGTCTGTCACGTCATAGACCACCAACCCGGCGGTAGTATAAACATACATCAGCTTCCTGCCGCCGATCGTCAGGCCGGCGGCGTCGGTTGCCCGGCCGCCGCTTTGGTGTGAAACGCTGCCCGCCAGCTGCAGTGCAGTTACATCATTATAGACCTGGTCCCGCTGCACGATTACCTGCAATGTTTTTGCGTCCGCTGCCAAAACCTCTTCGCCCCGGATAAGCTGCGCCTCTACAGCTGCCGTTTCTCCCGCCAGCCGCTCTGTAACCGCGGCGCTGAAACGGGCCCCGTGTACCTCTGCTGTATATTCAGCTCCATCCACCTTGACAGCAACACGGTCCCCTGGCTGATACCCGCCAAGGATCCCGGTCACAACAGCCCCGGTCTCCTCCAGCCCGCGGCTGTCTATAGCAATGGAAGTATTATACTCGTAGGTCATAAAGGCCTTGTTGTTTGTGGCATATATGAAGCCTGCGTAAACACCTACCTGACGGATCTGGGCATCCGGCGTCCGAATCTCCTGTACCGGCTCCAATGCGTATGCGGTGTTTTCCCCTGTCTCCTGGACGGCATATACACACACTACACTGTTCTGGGTGCCCGCAATGATGTTTCCATTGTCTACCACCGCGCCCATGCCCCGATAATCCGCGTCGCTGTAGCACATATGCGCCGGCGCCTGCGGATCGGAAACATCGATCAGCTCCAGCATGCCTACATCGTTTTCGGACGCGCCGTCCACTATGACAATACAATCCTGGTTAACAACGTCCACATCATTAACGTTGCCGCTGTTTCCCCCGGCAAATGCCGTATCGGCCGGCTGTCCCTCATACAGCGTGGTTACCGTATATTGCCCATCGGCGATTGTAAGATCCCGGATAGACAGGATAAACATATCTTGGCCCTGCACCTTGATCCGATTGGTAGCGTACATTCTGTATGTACCGCCGCCCAGATCCGCATAGTCGGCCGCGAAGGTAGCGATCTGCTCCGTAACGCCCTCCGTCACCATGGCAGGCCGAACCGCTCCGTTCTTGGGCGTGATCTCCCGGATTTGCGCCGGGTTCGCTACGTCATAGATCTTCAAGCTCGCGTCTGAATTCTGTCCTGCGGCAAACAAATAATCGCCATAAAGCTTCAGACTCGCATTCCCTGACCGGAATCCATCTTTGATCTGCGCCAGCGGATTGGCTTCGTCGATCGTCCCATCCGCTTCGTCGATCCTGTATACCTCCAGTCTGTCCCGTACGCTGTTCTGCACAATCAGGTATCCGTCCTGAATACACAGCTTTTCCCGGGACGGTACATGATCCGCCACGCTGATCTGCGTGCCGGCAACATCCTGCACTTCCACCGGCGCGTCGGGATTGGTAACGTCCAGCACCGTCAGACCGCCGTCCTCCCCGCCGGCCGCCATGCGGCCGATATAGGCATACAGCTTGTCCCCAAAGGCCGCCATAGCCGCGCTGGCGGTGCGCCCGCTCCACGGCGTTTCCGGCTGATACTCCACAACCGGGTCATACGCCTCGGCAAATACAGGCGCGGGAATCGCCCATGCGGCCTGGATTATAAATGTAAACGCGGTCAAAAACGCCATATATTTCTTTAATTTCATAAAATCACCTCAATAAGACGTATACCGCCCTTCTATATGGAGAGCGGTATACCCGTTCTTTCAATCTCTATGCTTCATCCAATCGAAAGCACCGCTCTATGCAATCTATCAATCCTTGTATGGGTAATCCACATCAATCACGCCGTTGATGTTAAATTCCATCCAATCCTTTGCATACTCCTCGTCAAACAGCCATGCCTGCGCTTTAAAATCCGGATTCTTCTGCTTTGTTTCGAGATACTCCGCATAGGTCATATAGCCCTTGGGCACGTATTTATATTGATAGCCGGACTTGCTCTGGTCGCTGTCCTCCACCGTGTATTCCCCGTAGCCGATGTATCCCGTTGTCTTGTCAATTTTTCCCATGGTAACGGTCCCGTCTTCCGCCACCGTAGCATTGGCCACCTTCGCCTGATATGCCTTATCCAAAAACTCAAACATGATGGTATTGGCTTTATACCCCGTTGACCCATGGCCCTCGCTGGGATCCTGGATATACTGCACCAGCGCGCCCTGTTCCAGCATCCGCTCGCTGGCGAAAATCTGATCTACATACCCGTACTCCCAGTCGTACTCGCCTGTGATGACAAGCAGGGGAATATCATATTCCATGAAAGCATCAAGCTCAAACTGATCCGCCCGGGCGGATTTGAAAGTAATCGCCGCGAAAACCCGCTCCGGGTTATACGCCGCGAATCCCGCGGAAAACGCGGAGGCGTTGGAATGCCCAAACGTGGCCAGGGGAACGGTATTCAGCTCCGGATGCCCGGTTTTGATGGCGAATTCGTTCAGCTTGCTGAAAATAGCCTTGCTGGCGGTTTCCGGATCCTTAAAAAAGTCCTTGAGCACAAAGTTGTCGTCAAAGAAGGACATCATGGCCATATCCCGTTCCGCGCAGAAGCTTTGGAGC
>CBCTZG010000014.1:0-42704 GCA_965151315.1 uncultured Clostridia bacterium | reverse complement strand
TAAAATTTAAAAAATTTGCAAAAAAATACTTGACTTTTGTTAGCAGGTTTTTATGCTCAAATATTGCTGTCGGGAAAAAGCATGTTATAATAGAAAAGTACTAATATTTCCTCCGAAAGTACTGAAAAGCCCTTGCTAATTTTTGAGATATATGTGAAAATTATATAAAAGGAGAACGGGATATGTATAAGATAGTCATTGTAGATGATGAGTTCAAGGCCCGGCAGCTGTTGGAAATGTATTTGCAGCCGTATGCAGATTTCGAAATTGCAGCGTCTTTAGAAGACGGAACGGAAGCGGTGGAATATCTGACACGGCATGACGATGTGGACGTAGTGATTTCGGATATCCGGATGCGGAAAATGTCCGGCGTAGAGCTGGCAAAATATATTCATGAAACCATGCCCCGGATACGGGTAGTCCTGTTGAGCGCCTATGCGCTGTTTGAATATGCCCGGGAGGCGTTGCGATACAATGTATTCCACTATTTATTAAAGGTGGTGGACCCCCGGGAACTGGAGGAGGTTATGGGCTGTCTGAAAAAGCTTTTGGATCAGGAGAAGGATCAGCGTGCAGAAGAAGAATTGCAGGTAGAGCGGGAATGTTTCTTTGCAGACCTGTTTCGGGGACGGTTTGCGGATATTTCACAGTGCAAAGACGCTTTCGCGGCGGCTCAGCTGGGGATGTCCTTTAAAAACGCGTACTGCTGCCTGGCGGAAATTTCTTTTATGCCGGTTCGGGAAACATTGGATCTGCAGGCACGGTGCGGCAAAGATAAATTTGTCCGGTCGCTTTGCGGCGTGATCCAATGCGCCCGGAGGAATATCCAGTGTATCCTGCTCCATGCGGCCGATAGTGCATATCATGTCCTTTTACTTTCCCCGGAAGGCGGGATCATGCCAGAAACGCTGGCGGAGCCACTCGAAAGCATATTTAGATTAAAAACGGCCGTTTCTGTTTTGGCGGAAGGCACGCCGGAATTCATTTTTGCGAACAGCGGGGCGTATGCCGCGTTTGCGGATACGCTGTTCCCGTCGGCCGGCACGGAGCAGCTGCGGGATAATGCCGCAGACGCCGGCGGGGACGCAGTCCGGATTGCCAAGCAATATATTGAAGCCCACTATGCGGAAGATATTTCCCGGGAAGACATAGCCCGGCTGGTATTTTTGAATTCCTCTTATTTCGGCAGGATGTTTAAAAAAGCCACCGGTACTACATTTACTGATTACTTAATTGAAGTCCGTTTAAAAAACGCAGTCGCTCTTTTGGATCGGGGAGAAAAAGTCAGTGCTGTGTATCAAATGGTGGGTTATAAGGACGAAAAATATTTCCGGAAAGTTTTCCGGGAATATATGGGCTGTTCACCGGCGGAGTACAGCAGGGAGGCGGCGGAGAAAAACGATGATTAAGCATTTTCGTAAGTTTTTTGGAAAGTTCCGGTTCAACAGCCTGGTCTGCCTGAATTTCCTGAAATATTTTGGGATCCAGCTGGTTGTTTTTTCGATAATCATTGTTATTGTTTATTTTTCCCTTTTGCTTTCTGCGCGGAAGGGAATGATGGCTTTGAACCAGCACCAGGCGGAGCGGGCAGCAGATCTTTCAGCATCCATATTTTTTGAAGTAAAAAATGTGGAATCAAACCTATATATTGATCAGAACGTCCATACGTTGATGTCATCTACGGACGCCCTGATATATCAAGAATACCTGGATAAAACCATACAAAAAATGATTTATTATAAAAATATTCTGCGGCATATCGATTCAATTTACTTATATTCAGCAAAAAAAGAGATGTATTATACCACTGACGGGGAAACCGCGGCGGCGGATTTTGCGGACGCGCAATATCTGGAAACGTACTTTCAGGAACTCAGCCAGGATGAGGCGGTGATTCCGCGGCAAATTGCGGGGCGGTATCCCAAGGTAATTTCTTTTATTCGGGCGTTTAAAGATTTAGGATATATTATTATCAATGTTAACTATGAAAGCTATAAAAAAGCCATTGACAATACGTTAGAGGACGCGTCCCAGTTCTACATCATCGGCCAGAGTAATCAGGTGGTCTTTGAGGAGACGGGGGAAGAACAGGCGGCGCTGATCAGCGGAATCGCAGCCAGCCAGAAAACAAAAATTTATAAGGAAGGCGGACGGCGGTTTATCGGAACAGCCGGGAATTTAGGCGGAAATCTGCAGTTTATTGTTCTGACAGGCTGGAAGGATTATAATAAACAAATACTGTCGATCACGGCGCTGGTTTTAGGTATTTTGGCGCTGTTTGTCCTGATCAGTATTGGGATCGCGTTTATGATTTCTTTCTCGGCGTTTGGCTATTTGATTAACTTATATGATATGGTCGATAATAACGCTTCCCCTGTAGATTTATCCAAGCTGCGGGAAAATGAAGAAAAATATATAGCTACTAAGATCATTGCGCTGATTGACGACAACAAGACGCTGCGGGATCAGCTGGACCAGCGCTTATTCGACTATAACCGATCCCAGCTGCAGGCGCTGCAGCGGCAGATCAATCCCCACTTTCTGAACAATGTCCTGACGGCTGTCAGCACCGAGATTTTATGCGACAGCGGCCCGGATTCTGCGGCGCTGAATATGATCGTCAAGCTGACTCGGATCATCAAATACAGCTTTACCTATGAACCTATGCTGGTAGCGCTGACGGAAGAAATTCAATTTTTGCAGGACTATATTGATCTGCTGCGGGAGCGGTTCGGTGATTTTTCGGCGGAATTTTCTATCAGTAGTGAGGCCAAAAGTCAGAAAATCCTGCGTCTCAGCCTGCAGCCGCTGATTGAAAACGCGCTCTACCATGGGATCTATGATTTGAAGCAGGCGGGGAAAATTAAAATTTCCGCATATTTATCGGAAGGACAGCTGTATTTTGAAATCTGGGACAACGGGGTCGGAATGGAAACAGAGGACTTAGAATACCTGCGGCGGAGCTTGGCGGAAGAGACTGCGCCAGACGCGCACATTGGCATGAAAAATGTATATAAACGCCTGCGGCTGATTTACGGGAGCGGGGCCAAGCTGCAGATCGACAGTGTTAAAAACAAATATACCCGGGTCGTGATCGTCATACCAGCCCAAGGCTAATTCAAACAGAAAGGAACACAGATTCATGCAAAAAGAGAAGCTTATCAGAAAGAGAACGGGATCTGGAAAAAAACGGCGCCTGAAAGCGGGAACGCTGGACAGCTACGAACTGCTGCTTCTGGCGCTGCCGGGGATTATCCTGACAATTGTTTTTTGTTACTTGCCCATGGGCGGGGTGATCATTGCCTTTAAAAATTTCAACCCAAACCTAGGGATCTTGGGCAGCAAATGGGTCGGCTTTGACAATTTCAAATTTTTCTTCATGTCTAACGATTTTGTCCGGCTGATGCGCAATACTGTGCTGTATTCCCTATGGTTTTTGATCATCGATAATATCACGGCCATTGGACTTGCGATTTTGTTTTATAATGTGCAGAAAAAATGGGCGCTGAAATTTTACCAGACGTCGGCGATCCTGCCGTCTTTTATGTCTATCGTTTTGATTTCCTATATTGTGTATTTGTTTTTAAATCCTGCTGCCGGAATGCTGAACAAGGTGATTGGCATATTTGGTGGGCAGGGAGTAAACTGGTATGCCGAACCAGGGTATTGGCCGGCAATTTTATCCGTGGTGGAGGTTTGGCGGAGCATTGGCATGGGGTGCCTTTTGTACTACGCCACCATGGTGGGGATTGACGAAAACCTGTTTGAGGCGGCGAAAATCGACGGTGCGAATAAAATCCGACAAATCATTCATATCATGCTGCCTGAGCTCAGCGCCCTGATTTGCCTGAAGCTGATTATGGGTGTGGGCGGGCTGATCGGCGGCGATTTCGGCCTGTTTTATCAAATTCCAAGAAACGTCGGGGTTCTGTATGAAACAACGGATATTTTGGCCACCTATACTTTCCGTGCCTTGCAGACTGGCTCCAGTATGGGCAGAACGGCCGCTATTGGCTTATTTTCTTCCATAGCCGGAGTAATCCTGATCGTGATCAGCAACGGCATTATCCGCAGGATTGATCCGGAAAAAAGTATGTTTTAGGGGGTGGAAAGATGAAAAAGAAGCGTAGCGCGGGCGGGATTTTCTTGCACATTTTCCTGCTGGGGCTGAGCCTGACCTATATCCTGCCGCTGATCATGATGATCTCTATTTCGTTTTCCAGCGAGAGCGCGGTGCTGGAGTATGGATATTCCCTGTTCCCCAAGGAGTTCAGCCTGAGCGCGTACCAGCAGGCGTTAAAAAATCCGTATCAGATCGTCAACGCATATAAGGTTACGATTGCGTTTACCCTGCTGGATACTATATTGTCTATTATTATCCAGAGCCTGATGGGATATCCCTTGTCCCGGCCTAACTTTAAATTTAAGCGGCCGTTGCTGATTTTTTTGATGATCACCATGTTTTTCAGCGGCGGCTTAGTCCCGTCATATATCTTAAACACCCAGTACCTGCATTTGGGCAATACTTTTTGGATTTATATTTTCCCCAGCCTGATGAGCGCATGGAATGTGATTTTGTTCAAAACATACTTTTCAGGTTTGCCTGAAGGGCTGGTAGAGGCGGCGAAGATTGACGGCGCCCGGGAATCCATGGTGTATTTTAAGATCATTCTTCCGCTGTCTACGCCCATCCTGGCCACACTGGCGTTTACCAAAGCGCTGGGCTGCTGGAACAACTGGAATACGTCCTTAATTTATATCCGGGATTCGGAGCTGTATTCTTTGCAGTATCTTCTGCAGCGGATCTTAAATGAAGCGGACTATGTGAAGCAAATGCAGGGGACGGCCGCCAGCGCTTTGATTACGGAAGATTCCATGCCTACGGAAACCCTGCGGTACGCAATGGCAATTTTGGCGGCAGGGCCAATGATGCTGATATTCCCATTTTTTCAGAAATATTTTGCAAAAGGCTTAGTTGTGGGTTCAGTAAAGGGTTAATGAAGAAGGAGGTATAAATATATGAAATTCAAACAAATTTTAACAGGCGCGCTGGTTTTGGTTATGCTGGCGGGAAGCGGGGCTGGATGTACCCAGAAAACATTGGGGCCGTCGGACAAGGTTGTCCTCAAATATGTAATGCCCGCCCCGGGCAAGCAGGAGGACTCTGAAAAGGTGTGGGCCGCGTTTAACACAAAGCTCCAGGAAAAGCTGCCCAATGTGGAGGTGCAGTTTGAGGCAATCCCCTTGTCGGAATACAAACAGAATTTTGCGCTGATGTGCGCAAGCAAAGAGCAGATTGATATCGCCAACAATTATGGGCTGGATTTTTCCGTGGAGGTCGAAAACGGAACCTTTGAGCCGCTGGACACGCTTTTGGAGCAGTATGGGACGGAAACCAAAGCGGCGCTGCCGGAATGGTTTATGGACTACCAGAAGGTTAACGGTCAGATTTACGGGATCCCGACGTATCAGATGTGTGCCAATATCCGCAGCCTTTGTTTTATCAAAGAATACGCCGAGCAGTATCTGGATATTGCGGGCCTGACCAACGAACTTAACCAAAACAGCATGTTTACAGAAAAGGCGTTTGACATTTTGGGGGATTTCGCGAAAAAGGTCAAAGAGGCTGGGATTCCATTTAAATCCGTAGCCATGCCTAACATCAAGGGTATGGAAACCGTTGTGTCCCATTACAGCGTTGATATTGGGGATGATAGCTGTCAGGTATTCAACACATATGCCAACGATTATATGAAAAACACTTATTTCAAACGCGCCCGGGAATGGTTCCAAGCAGGATATATCCGTCAGGACGTAGTGGGCGCCAACGATAGGAATAACTTTATCGGCAAAAAGGACGGCTACCTTTGGTGGGACGCGGTCTGGACGCCGTTTGTCGAGGAAAATCTCACCAGTAAATACGGTGTGGAGATCCTGACGATCCCGTACGCGGATACCTATTTTATCGGAAAAGACAATACGGCCGGCGGCACCAGCATTATGGCCTCCAGCAAACACAAGGAAGAAGCTATGCAGGTGATAAACCTTCTGCAGTCCGACAAGGAGCTTTATAACCTGCTGGTGTTTGGTATTGAAGGAGAGCATTATACCAAGGTGGGCGAGGACCGGATCGAAACTGTTTCCCCCACAGGCCAGGCCACGGCCAACGACAAATATGGCCTGTATAAGTGGATCGTGGGCAATACGGAGCTGGCGTATGACCACCAGTTAGAGCCGGAAGGTTATAAGCACTGGGTATTTGATGAGGTCAATTCCTCTGAGAACCGTTCCAAGCTGATGGGCTTTGTGCCGGATACATCCAGTATTTCCAATTATATCGCGCAGGTGGAAAGTATCCGGGATGAATACTATGGCATGCTCATGTCCGGTGCTATGGAGAACTGGGAGGAAATGTACGCTGAGTGGCAGAATAAGCTGGAGTTGGCCGGCAACGGGAAAATTATTGCAGAAATACAAAAACAGGTCGACGCGTTTTTAGCTGAAAAGGCCTGACGAAAAGATGGAGGGACGCAAGTATGAAAAAAGCGATATCCCTGCTTCTGGCAGTGATACTTTTAATTTTAGGCTGCCCCGTATACGCGCAGGAGGAACAGACGCTGACGCCTCATGCAGACAATGTTTATAATGCAGGAGTCAGCCTGGTATTCCTGTACGACAGCGCGGCCTTTTCCCCGGATACTGTGCTTGTAAACGGCCAGCCGGTGGCGGAGGAACAGTTTGTGATCCATCCGGGGACAGGAAAGCTGTATGTTTTTGGCAGCGTTTTTTCAGAAGCTGGTCCATATACAGTGCAGCTGACCGACGGCGAACAAACGGCGGAATGCAGCGTGACGATGGGCAGCAATACAGAAACGATCGAGTATACGACCGAAGACACGGCTGCCTTTACCTATGGCCCGCTGGTAGACCCATCCCAGCGGGCGGGCAGGGAGCATACGGCCCTGGGAAACCAGGGCACCCGCCAGCCGGTGATCGTCCGCAATATCACCGCGGATCAGCTGGAGGATTTATGGATCCAATGGCCGATCACACAAAAGGGAAGCTATGTTATGGATTACTGGTGCCCGAAGGCATATGTGGCGGCGCCGGTAACGGTCGAGGTCCAGGACGCCGAGGGGCGCCATACATTCAATGGAATTCTGGGGAACCCCGATGACGGACGGTATGTTTCGTTGGGCGGCGCAGAACAAATGGTGTTCACCTTTCGGGGGGATGGCAGCGAGTATCTGCTGGTGCGGCCGGAGGAAGCGACAGTGAATTTTATTGTAGATTCCTTTCGGATGACCAGCGTGCCGGTGGAGCACAATACATCGGCGCCGCGGCTGGAATCTGAAATGTACGGGATTGCGGACAATACGATCACAGGCGTTTTATACAAAACGGCTGTGGAAGATTTCCTGAAAGGCTTTTGGGTACCGTTTGACTGCGCTGTCGAAATCGATTCACAGGATGGCGCGGTAGAACCGGGGGATATTCTCCGGGTTTATAAGCTGTTTGACAAAACGATCATGGCGGCGTATACGATAGGCCCGGTTCAGTATATCCTGCCCAGAGCATATACAGTAGATGAAGCGCAAAAGCAGATCAAAAATATCCCTTACGGTGAACCCAAAGATGTATTTCTCAACAATATTGATCATAACACGGCGATCACCTTAAAAATTTTTACCGGCGATACCCAGAGCACCGCAGATACGATTTTAGACGGTGATACGCTGAAGGTCTATGTAGAAGGCAGGGAGGCGGACGCGTTCAGCCTGTCCTGCCTGGCGCCGTCTAGTGACACAGCGCTGACTTCGAGGGTATACAGTATTGTTGATAACGTGATCACAGTTCCGTATGGAGAGCTAGCGGATGTGTTTTTTCAAAATATTACCGTACCAGAATTTGCAAAGCTGTCGCATCCGTTTGCAGACGGCAGCACACAGGCGATCACAGAAGGATTTTCCATGACCGTTACAGCACAGGATGGGACGCAGGCGGACTATGCCGTTCAGGTAGAGATCGGTGACAATGCCGTGTCTGAACTGGAATCGGCGGTTTATACCATTTCGGATCAGCGGGTGGCCGGTGTAGAGCCAGGCACCCTAGTTAGTGACTTTTTAAGCGCAGTCACCGCCACAAACGGCGGAACCATAAAAATATTTGACAGCACGATGAAAGAAAAAACGACCGGCGTTTTAGCAGGCGGAGAGACCGTGCGGGTATATCCGCGGTACCGGTTTGCCGGAAATGACTATTTCCCATATGCGATCGACTTTATCCCGGCATACCGGCAGGACGGAGAGCCGATTGTTGTCTGGGCCTGCGAGAACAACGAGAAAAATGAGACTGGATATACGGAGTTCTCGGGCGATAATTTTGTAGACGGAAACACCTTTGCGACGAAGCGGGTCGGCTATGATGGAACAAACGCCCACCGGGCGGACAATCCGCAGTTTACGCTGATTGTACGGGAAAGCGGCGTGTATAACGTACAGTTTTTTACTACAGCCGGCACCGAGGGCGTTGACGAAACCTATACGCTGACGGTACAGAAAAACGGGACGGATGTCCAGAAAACGACGGCGACGGTCAAAAATTCACAGTTGACAGATTTGGGGAGCTATCCGCTTGCGGCGGGAGAAACCCTGACCGTATTACCAAAGAATGATAAAATCACGTTTATTTCGGCCGTACTATTTACACCAATGGCAGCGTATGAAGCCATGTTGGAGCAAACCACGGCGCTGGCGGACGGCAGGTATGCGTTTTCGATTGACTTTAATTTTGACGTGGATCCGGCCACCCTGCCTGATGGAATTGCAGTGTGCAGTGAGAATGGGAATAGGATGCCGGTAGAGTTGGATTTAACCACAGGGATAGAAGCCGTCAGTATGTATCCATTCGAGCCGGGCGTCCGGTATCAGCTGGTTTTGGATCAGAAAATCCGAAAGATCGCTGGGGAGACGCTGCCCGGCGTGTATGTGTTCCCCATAGATCCAGTAAAGGAAGAAACCCAATGTACGGCAAGAGTCCAGTATTTCAAGGGGGATGATTCTGCTGACGGGATACAGACGGCGGATACGGTTTTGGTCAAGCTGGAAATTTCTGCGGCTCAACCCCAAGAAATTACTGTATATGCGATCCAATACCGCGGCGCGTTTATGGCGGCGCTTGACCGGCAGACCTATACGCCGGACGAGGCCGGGAAGATCCTGGCGGAACAGACGCATACCGTTGCCGCCGGTGCTGATAAGCTGGCTGTATTCGCCGTCGGCCCAAACGGGAACCTGTTGACGAATACCTATTATGTGGACAGATAGGGGGTGTATATATGCGAAAAAAATTATTAGCGGGGCTTGTCATGCTCTGCGTATTGTTTTCTGGAGCGGCGCTGGCCCAGCCCTATATAGAGGATATGAACGAATATATTCTGGATTTGGGCAGTACGGCCATTGACGCCGCGAAAACGCCGCAGACGCTGGAGCTGAATGTGGCGGCCCGGGATTTTGTGCTGAGTCTGGACGCAGGCCCGGGCACGACCATTGATCTGACCACTGACGCGGGGACTTTCCAGTTTTATCAGAACCTGAATAATGACCGGGGCGCGGTCCTGCGGGAAAACAACGCGGCAGTTTGGCTGTATGACGAGACTGGGACGAAAATGGATATTGGTACTGTTGCCAAAAATTATCAGTTCCATATCAACCTAACCACTAATACCGTAACAACATATGTGGACGGAAGCCTGGCGGTGTATTCCACAGATGAAAGGACTCTGCAAAAAAAAGACAGCTATCTATTTGCTGGATCAGCGGTAGAATCTGTCAGTTTAAAAGGCGGAACATTCTCTAACGTAAAAGCGTACTTCCCTAAAGCGGCCGAGACGCAGGATTCAGCGGCGTCCAGCAAGTATCAGGTGCGGTATGACAGTTTAGACCGGCTGGGGATCATCACCAACGCTTTTGTCAGCGTAGACGCCGCCGATTCCCTGACCCGGGGGCAGTTTGCCATTTTGGCCGGACGGATGGTGGGGATCAACGAAGCAGCCTATACGGGTCCCAGTATATTTACAGATGTCAAGGAAAACAACACGGCCTTTTCTTATATCCATTCGCTGCATGCAAAGGGCGCCATGGTAGGCAGCGGAGGGAGGTTCAGGCCCAATGACGCGGTGACTATGGAAGAAGCGGTGATGGTTCTGGGCCGGCTTTTGGGGTACCAAGATATGGCGGCGGAGGAGCTGCAGGGCTGGAATGCGTACTTAAATACCTCTCCCTGCAAGGACATGGCAAAAGGCGTAAGGATTGTGTCCCCTAGGCAGCTGGTAACCAAGCAGGATGCTGTGGCACTCCTGTACAATTCCCTGCGGGTACCAATGTGCCGGATCAACATCGAGGGGGAGAAAATCAGCTTTTCCGCTGATGATCCAGACCATACCCTGCTGCATGTGTATTTTGGATACCGGGAAATCAACGGGCAGATCCTGGGCATCAACCCAACAGCCAGAACGGCGGAGATCCTGCTCAAGGATCATACTGTGGTTAGCTATCCATTCCAGCAGAAGCTGAGCCTTCTGAATATGGCTGGAACAAGGCGATATTTCTGGATCACGGACGATGACAGCATCGAATATACCTATCCAGATGAATTTTCCCGGGCAGTCTACGGTGTGGCGGAAGCCTTTAACCGGGATATCCGCCAAGGGACAGTTGACGCGGAGAAGATCAGCAGGCTGCAGCTGACTGGCTACAGCGATTACATTGCCACGGACAGCGACTATACCGTAACCCAGAACGGTGCGGCTATCGCTGGTGAAATCGCGCTGGTGGGCAACCTTGTCCGACTGGACATCCAGGATAACTTGGTGTATAACATTGAGCTGATTGGGACGCCTTTAGAGGGCGGACTGGTGTCGTACATTTCCCCGGAACAGATCACCTATACAGAGGGCGGCAGTGTGAAGGTACTGCAGACAGCCGAACTGGAGGATCGGGTTATCACACTTTTGAATGGTATAGAAATATCATATGATCAGGCAAGGACAGGTATGTATTTTGATTATATCCAGACCCAAAATGCATCGTACCTCCTATTTTCTGATCAGGCCTACGCTGGGCAGCTAACGGCGGTCGGCGGCGAATCTATTACCGTAGACGGGCAGGAGTTGGCTGTAACCGCAAAGACGGTTTATGTGTCTGATGATAACGGGCAGACCTATTCCAGCGGCATTTTAGTTTCCAGCCTGATCGGTAGCAACGTCCAGGTTTTGACAGATATGACCGGTGTCGTACGGTATATCAGCGGCAACTTTTCACAGCTGTATTACGGCGTTGTATTGGGCGGCGGTGAAAATGAGACTGGGGAAACGGAATACGCACTGCGGGTGGCGCTGGTCAAAGATGGGGAAATAGAAACAGTTTATTTGCCCTATAGGGATAAGCAGGGAGAGGTATATCAGCCGGAGGTTTCCGTTGTAGAAGCCTTGGCCAATAGTAAAAACCCAGAGGGGAAGGGTGTTTATTATTTTACAGTCAAAGGCGGGAAAATCATAAAGATCCAGGAAGTTGACTGGCGGTATCCGACAATGATCACCACGGGGATCAGTGTAGATAACAATGCCGGCAGGGTTATCTCCAGCACCGCGGAGAATAAATATACCTATATCAGTCCCCAGGCCACAGTGTTGTCATTGTTCAACGAGTTTGACCAGTTTGATCCTAGCGTTTCCAGCTTTTCGCAGTATGGAAACCGGAAAACAAATGGCTTTAACAGTTTCAGCTTTAATGTAAACGATGCGCTTCCGATGGCGGACTTGCTTGTCTTTGGGGCCGGCGTGCGGAATCTGTACGACTCGACTTGGTATTTTGGGGTTGTATCCAATATTGACGAGGTGTATCAGCAGGAAGAAATTTATACAAAATATACCATTGAAAGCCCCACGGGGAAAAATGAATACCTGGTGCCCCAGGGTAAAGAACTGCTGGTGGCCGGGGAGCCGGTAGAAAAATTTGACGTAATTTTATATGCGTTTAACGGCATATATGATGAAATTTTATCTCCGCTGAACACCCGGAAACTGTCCATTTTGGATGAGAACCTGCAAAAGTATTCCCATAATCAGACGACGGCCTCTGATACCGAAAAAGTAACCTATACCCGGGATTTCTTTATCGGCGGAACGTTTTCCAAGGAGCAGAACGGGTTTGTAATGGTATCGAAGGCTGGTGCGGAGCAGTGGATGAAAAAGGGCTCTGCATGCCGGTACATGGTCTTGACCAAAAACGGGAAGCTTGTTGACGCGGCAGTCAATGATTTGTTCGGCAAAACAGTATATATCGGCTCCAACGAAGGTTTGATCCAACTGGTTGTGGGCGTTGAATGAGGAGGGCAGGATATGAAAAAATGGATTGGCGTAATATTTTTTGCGATACTGTTGGCGCTGCCGGCGTCCATCTTTGCCCAAATGGTTCAGTTGGAGACAATTTCCGTTGTGTTGGATCCGGTGGATCAGGTGATCATTGTAAACGGCAATATCAATATAGGGGGAGACCGGACGATTTTCGCGACCATGTATAACGAACAGGAAACGCTTGTCAGCGCAGTTACGACCATGAGCAATGAATCGGGGGATTTTAGCTTTTCCATAGGCGTGGATGGTATCCCGGCGGGGACATATAAGATTTTTGCCCAGTACCGGGACTATCCGCGGCAGCAAATCTATACCTATACAGGGATTGACGGTATTGAGGCGGAGCCGATCGCCGCCATGGTAGAGGAAGGGTATCTTTTTATGGACAACGATACCCAGATTGATGAGGCGTTTTGCACGGCAAAACTGACGCTGGAAAACGCGCGGACGATTGTTGGGGATGTGGCGCCGGAGCAGTATGTGCTGCAGGGCCTGCCCGCAGGATTATCGGCTGATCTGCGGGCCGTATCCGCAAATCAGCTGCTGCTGGCAGTCACCGGAAGCGCCCGGCAGGCGGTAACAGAGGCGTGCGACCTGCAGATCAAGCTGAAAAGCGGTATCATTTTGTCCGGCGTAGCCAATACGGCGTCAGAATACATCCAGGGCGTCACCTTGTATCCGGCAGGCTATGGGAAGCAGATGCACCTTGACAAAACTAGAGTCGAATTCTCCATGCAGAGCTATAAGACACCAGCGGCTGGCAGTCAGATATTGACTCTGCGCTATCGGACGGCAGCCGCCGCTGGGAAACTGCAGAAGGGCGTTGATTACGATTATACGGCGCCGGCTGCAATGGCTGGGATGACATTAGAGGCGGTCATGGGCAAGGAGAGCGGAACGATCCAGCTGACGCTGGCCGGAGCGGCAGACAGCAATGTTACCAGCGATATTGTGATCCGGGATTTGGTATTCCGGGAACATCTGGCGCAGGGTGCCGGGATCCCCAGCGCGCCCATCCAGGTAACCATCCATGCCAATCACTCCGGCGGATCCGGCAGTGGCGGCAGTGG
The DNA here is from genome assembly GCA_965151315.1 of uncultured Clostridia bacterium. Classification (GTDB taxonomy): domain Bacteria; phylum Bacillota; class Clostridia; order UBA1381; family UBA1381; genus Avimonoglobus. The sequence goes on along the minus strand of CBCTZG010000014.1, from coordinate 29,219 downwards.
AGGGGGCGGAACCGGCGGGACCGGGAACGGTGCGCCCAGCCTGGTTATTCCACCGGCGACAGAGACAGTCCCGCCCATTATCCCGGTGGAGGTATCTGTTTTGACGGATATTGAACACCACTGGGCAAAAGTTTATATTGAAAAATTAAATGATTTAGGCTATGTCAGCGGATACACGGATCAGACCTTCCGGCCGGAAAACCTGATCACCCGTGCGGAATTTGTGACCTTTATTGTACGGATATTAGACCTGGAAACCAAGCAGTATACAGGCCCGTATGCGGATGTTTCCGCAGGGGACTGGTATTCTGCGGCAATCCAGGCTGCGCTGGACGCCGGCCTGATCGTGGAAGATCATAATTTCCGCCCCAATGACAATATCACTCGGGCGGAGATTACCAAAATTGCGGTAGACGCTTATTTGACGAAAAATACGCTGCCCCAGCTGACCGTATCTCTGTCCTCTGTTACAGACAGTGGGACGTTCCCTGACTGGGCAAGGGACTCTATTCAGAACGGTTTGAGCATCGGCATTATCTCGGGATATGACACAGGAGAATTTTTACCGCAGAATCACGCCACCAGAGCGGAAGCCGCGGCGATCCTAGCCCGCTTGGTGGACTGTATTGATTTGTAACCGCAATCACTATGAAAAGGAGAGGATTTGGAATGAAAAAGATCATTGCCTGGCTTCTGAGCATATGCATACTATCCGGTTTCTGTACAGTACCCGCAGGGGCGGACGCGGATGATTATTTTGCGGATACGGACAAACCAGTGGAAATCGCTGTGTTCGGCGGCTCTATTGTGGGCTCGCAGGGAAAAGATAATTGGTCCAACCAAGTAGCGGAATACATCGGCGAGCGCTATACAGGGGGGAAAGGCGCCAACCTGACAAAGTACAATGTGGGTGGCATTGGCTCCGTAGTGGGGCTGTCCAGGATGGTGCAGCTGGTTAATACCACCGGCGAAGAGAGTAGCTTCGCGCCGGATGTAGTGATGATCGAGTATGCTGTCAATGACGCGGCGTATATCGAGAGTTTTGTGGCCGATGATACGGTGACCGCTTCCACAGAGATCAAGTTTGTGGACGGAAAGCTGAATATCTATGATCCGGCTGCGGAGACGTATACCTTTGATTATTATAACACCTCGGCAAATCCGAAGCGGCGGTTTACGGGTCATTATACAGTAACGTACAATGAAGAAGCGGTATTGGCTGCCGAAAAACGGATCGAGGAAATGATCCGGCTGGCGAAAAGCCTTCCCAGTGACCCGGCTATATTTTTGGTCAACGTAGGCCTGGGGCTGACATTAGGACCAGAACATCCAGATTATCCCAATTTCCCGGGCTTCGTCAACAGTATTGCTAACCGGTATGACGCATTGGCCCAACGCTTGGGTATCGGTTATATTGACGTAGAAAAAGAGACGTGGCGGTATATTGAGGACACAATTGAAAAGGGACTATCAGAGGGAACCTATAGCAGCCGGGAAGAGGCCAAAACAGCGATTCAGCTGGAGCTGTACGGCGATCAGTCCAATATCCATCCCATGCTGCCGGGCTGTAATCTGTATGCGCAGATTATTAACCAGGCCATTGACGCGGATCCCGAAAAATATCTGACGCCTACGGCTGTTGCCGGATATTTGGATACGGCTAGCTACAGCACGGACACCCATATAATTCCGTATACAGCCGGTACGTTGACCGGTGATGGCTGGAGCCCGGTAACGCCGGGAGATCCGGTTTTTAAATACGGGATCGCTACTAGCGTTCCGGGAGACAGCATCTCCTTTGATTTTTCCGGCGCCCTGTTAGGAATTTATACTGCCGGCGGGACCTACACCTATGAAATTTTCGATCGGGATGAGGACCGGGTGATCTATACCTCCAGCGACAGCGCTGCGGGGATCTACGTGTTGGATGAAAAGAGCCAGATTGGTACCTCCGGCGAATATTTACAGGCGGGGAAGAATTATACGGTAACCCTGACTCATTCCGGGAAAACCCAGGAGCCTCTGGTAGTGACTGGGATGATGGCCAATATGGCTCAGCCGGCGGCGGGATATCCATCCTGGGCAGAGTTTAACCTGGACTACTATATCCCCTATAGTCAGCAGTATTTTGATTTTACGAATAAGTCCACTGCCTCCGATCCTTCCATTGAAACGTATTTCGCGGATATGGAAGATATCAGCTATAATGCCGATGTTATCGATATTGCCCGGGCAGACGAGCGGGAGGCTCTGCGGCTGACGAGTAAAAACGTTTCCGGGGATAAGGCAAAGGCGCTGACAATCGACTTAAATCCCGTAGACGGCAAGATTATCAATATTGAATTTGACATCCGGTATAATTCCAGCCAGGTTGTCCAAAGTGAGTTTTATGTATCAGACGACATTGAAAACCGAATATTCCGGGTCATTATGGGGAATCCGGCTTCCCCCTGTATTAACAGCAGCGCGAACCGGTTCAGTACGGCGGTGGATAACTGGTGGGCGGAAAACTGTAATGACGGCGAATACCACACGGTACGGCTTATGCTGACGCCAAACGGCGCCAGCCATACGGTGCGGCTTTGGATCGACGGAACAGAAGGGGATACGACTTTTGTATTAGACCATAATCAGCTCACCCAGCTGAATTTCTGGGTGACAAAATCCGATATGGAAATTTATCTGGATGATATCCGGATTTATGACGAAGCCCAGGATTTAAACGACGATATTTCAAACCTGGGTCAGGTCACCCTGGATCAAACAGCGGCAGTAGAAGAGCTGCGCCGGCGCGCGGATCATGTGCAAAAGACATTTGGCTCTTATTCTGTTTTGGCAAACTATGAAGCCTTGCTGGCGGCGGAGGAGACATTGGCCGGACTGGAGGCGCTGGCGGGGAATATTGGATTTGGAATAGCGGATGTATATTCCCCCTTCCCGGGAAAGGATCAACTTTTTGATTTTAACAGCGATTATACAGTCGATCAGGTAACGGTAAACGGCGAAATCCTAGAAAAGGGTGTGGACTATTTCGTAAACCCGGGCCGGCTCAAGCTGGCGGGAGACCTGTTTGGCAAAACGGGTACATATGCGATTTCGGTACGCTTTACAGACGGAGAGGTATTCTATGACGCGCCGTATGCCGCCAAGGTAATTCCCATGGACGTCATTGATATTCCGGTCAACAGTACGGACTATATTCTGGAGTTTTCTCCCCAGAATGTAAAAACAAACGACGACGGCGCGCCCAACGACGGTATTTGGCGGTATAGCCAGACAGGCTGGGCCGGCTGGTCAAGCTACGGGGATGTAACGCCGTACCATCTGCGGATGAATCTGACCGCCGCCGACGGGAATTTTTTTGATCAGGACACAAGCGGCGCGGCTGTTTCCGATAAGTGGATGCAATTCAAAGGGCTTCCCGGCGGGACATATACAGTATCCTATGCTAATTATGCGCTGGCCGCTGCCCGCCAGCCGATGATTGACATTGCCGTCCGGGGAAAGAGCGGCAATAAAGTGTCTGGATACGACCCATACGCGGCCACAAAAGGCTTTGGGACGGTGGGGCAGTTTACCTTCCGGGGAGACGGGACGGATTACATCCGGATTTCTCCCAGTGTAACGCAGCCGCCGGAGAAAAATGATAAGACGGCTATTTTGTGTGTATATGGCATCCAGCTGACACCCTATGCATATGATGATGAAACAATTGACCTGTATTTTGAATATGGCGATGTAGACGTGCTGGCGGAAATCAACAGCGCACCGGACGCGTCGGCTTTGGAAACGGTTGTTGAAAAGTATCAGAGCCTGATCGGCGTTAACGCCGGGATATTGGCGGATATGCAAGGTGTGTACGAGGCTTTGGGAAGTGGTGGTCCATACACGGATTTAGAAGCATTTCAGGCGGCATTTGACCAAGCGGTAGAGAATTTATGTGAAAGCAAAGCGATTGAACCGGTGCAGACCCTGGAGGATCTGCGTCTGGTAAACGGCAACTTGTATCTGCGGAATCAGAAAAACTTTAATCTGTCCAATTCTGGGGCGGATTGGGTGCAAAGGCCGGGATACCTCTATTATGAAATCGCGGACATTGAACGTGTGGCAAAGCTTTCTGTCAGTCTGGATATGAAATGCAGCCAGCCTAACCCGGAGTTTATGCTGGGCGCAAATGTTTCCGCGTTCCCGGTTACAGATGCCTATCCAGGAATCAGCGAAGGGGAAGCCTTTGCCAAAATGGCAGACTACGCCGATGGCTATACCCCCTCCTTTACAACCCGAATCAGCATTCCTACGGATACGAGTACCAGTGTAGATTTAGGCGCGGTTTTGGCGGAAGCGAAGGCTGCCGGCGCAGGATCGATCAGCATCAAGCTGTATAACGCCGGACAGCAGCAAATGAACGTTAATAACGTTTCACTGACAGCCCTGTACGATACCACCGCCGCAGCGGAAATCCCCGCGGCAGAAACCTATACCGCGGAGAAGGCAAGCTTTGTAAACTGTGTCGCGGAGGAAAAGGGATATATCGGCAGCGTTTCCGTAAAGCAGAATAATCCGGATTATACCGGCGGCCGGAAGCTGATTGCGGCGGTGTATAAAAACGGCGCTGTGACCGACGTAGTCACACGGGATATCCCAGCGGACGGGATGGTGGCTGTAAACCAGTTTGTAGCGTATATGCCGGAGGCGGTGCGTCTGTTTGTCTGGGACAGCGAAAGCGGTATGTCGCCGCTGGCCAAGCCAATGCACATAGCGGCGCCGGAAGTCCGGGATGATGGAGAATACGCCAGCGCGTGGTATTATGCCGACGGTACGGTAGAATATATAGAAAAATAAAGGCGCGTGCATCAGGAAAGGGCCGCCTGCCGGAAGATGTAAAAGGTCATAGAAGAAATCAAAGCGGAACGATTAGCCGGATATGGCGGCCTGATTCCGAAGACGAATAGAAAGCGGGGGGAATCCATGCTAAAAAAAATCGTTGTTTTATGCCTGCTGTTTTCGCAGGCGGCTGTGTCTGCCGCAGCATTTACCGACATAGGCGGCAGTAAAGGGGAAAAGGAGATCAACGCTTTGGCGGAGGCCGGGATTGTAGCCGGGATCAGCGATACGGAATTTTCACCTCAGGGCTTGGTAACGCGGGCGGAATTCGCAGCCATGGCCGCCCGGGCATTTGGCGCGGAAGCGGTTCCCTACAGCGGCCAGTTTTTTGACGTGCAGGCGGGGGACTGGTTCGCGGATGACGTCGCAGCTGCGGCGGGATTGGGGCTGATCGACGGATACGATGGCCTGTTCCGGCCCAATGACAATGTATCCAACGAAGAGGCCTGCAAAATTTTGGTCTGCGCGTTTGAGCGCCGGGCAGAGCCCATTGTAGGGGCGCTGGCCTATAACACATTTTTGTCAGATTATTTCGATGTAAGTCCATGGGCGCGGGAATATGTAGGGAAGGCGGAGATGATCGGCTGCTTACAGTATACGTCGGGAAACAAGATCAATACCATGTCGCCGAAAGCACCGTGCACCCGGGAAAACGCGGCGGTGGCACTATATAACACTATAAACGCGGTGCAGGTTTACCGGGATACTGTTTACATGGAGGAGGATGCCCAATGGTGAAAAATAAGCTGATATCAATGGCGCTGCTGCTGGTGCTGGCCATGGGATTTGCCGCCCCGGCCCGGGCGGCGGAGTATATCAATAATACGGAATATTATTATATTGCAAACGACAGCCCGTATCTGGATGTCACTGGGGCCTCCGGCCTGCGGGGATACAATAACACGGAAACTTTATTTTTGTCCGGCAAAGGGGTCGGTACGCTGCGGCCCTTGCTGGTGCAGGGCGGGAAATACCAGGTTTATTTTTATAATATTCCATATTCCAATAACTATCCGGAAATCGAGGTGATCGTTTACGATCAAAACGGTGCGCACAGTACGATTATCGACCACATTAACGGTGAGGAAGGATTTTATGATTTGGGCGAATTTGAATTTGCTGCAGGCGATTCTTGTTATCTGACCTTCGGGTATCCCGGCGGCCAGATCCAGGACGGGTATGTTCGATACAACTGTGTTAAATATGAATTGAAAGAAGGGTATGACGACTATATCGATGTAGATCTAAACGATTCGGATACGGATTATCAGCCGGTCTTAAAGCCTCTGCAAAAAAAAGATGTAGATCTGCCGGAAATCCGGGAGGATGCTGTAAAGCTGTACGTCCGGCAAGGCGGAAACGGGGATGGCAGTAAAGAGGCCCCGTTTGGCACGATCGAGGCGGCCCAAACCCGGGCAAGAGAGCTGATCGCCGCAGGCCAGGCCGGAAATGGGATTGGGATCTATATCTACGGCGGGATCTATCCTTTGGGGGGGACACTGTCCTTAACAGAAGCGGATTCCGGTACGGCTGAGGCACCTGTCATTTACCAGGCCTGTGGAGACGCAGATGTAATCCTGACCGCAGCCAATACATACGGCTTGGATACGGTGGAACCGGTTACGGACGAGGCAGTGCTTGCGAAGCTTCCGGAAGAAGCCCGCAATCAGGTCCGCGTGATTGACCTGGCAGCTCAGGGCACCTATGTGGAGCCGCTGCGCCCGGCGCAGGACGATTGGGCCCGGGTCACGCTGCCGGATAAGCTGGTCATCGGGGAAGACGCCTACCATCTTTCCCAATACCCCAATGTGGGTGAAGCGCAGCTGCGGATCCTGCAGGATGGCGCCACCCGCAGTAAAAACGAGCAGATCCGGGTGAAGGGCATGACCTATTCCTTCAGCACATTGCCCCGGATGCTTCGGTGGACCGATGAGGATGCGATTCTGACATTGGGTAAATTCAGCTCTGGCTATGAGGCCCAGTCCACCCTGGTATCCAATATTGATGAAAACAGCATGAACGTCAGCTTCCTCCGGGGCGGAGGACTTTTAAACCAGCTGACGGCCACGGCGATTTTTAAAAATCTAATAGCAGAGATTGACCAGCCAGGAGAATATTGTATAGACCGAAAGGGCCAAAAACTGTATTTTTATCCCATACGGGAAATTTCAACAGATGACAGTATCCTGCTGTCGACTTTCGCCGGCGACGGTATCCGTTTTCAATCCGGCGCACATGACATCGTGTTCAAAGGGATTGGGTTCCAGATGTGCGGCGGTACCGGTGTTGTGTTTGAAAGCGGTACCCAGGACTGTATGTTCGCCGGCGGGACGGTGGCATATACTTCACAGATGGGCGTTTCTATAGATGGGAAGCGCAATACCGTGCGGGACTGTGATATTTATGCCATCGGTACAAATGGTATTAACTGTGTGGCCGGGGACACATATACAGGCACAAAAGGCGAATGCCTGATCGAAAACAACACGGTTACCGATGTGGGGCAAAGCGGAACGACGGCTATGCACGGCGTCACGTTTTCCGGCTGCGGCAATACGCTGCGCTATAACCATATTTATAATATTTTGGGACAGGGCGTGACCTGGAGCGGTCTTTCCCAGACGATGGAATATAACCTGCTGGAGCGGGTGTGTCTGCAGTTTACAGACGCCGGTGCGTTCTATACGGCCAGCACCATTAACTGGGGCAGCAAGCTCCGGTACAATATTGTCCGGGACGTTGTTTCAGAAGAGGGCGGGACCGGGAATGTGGGCCTGTATTTTGACAACGGCGATCTTTCCGGGACGCTGGTGGAGGGCAATATTGTGAAAAATGCCTGTACTGCAATGACGCTGACGAACTATTATATTGACATCAAAAATAATGTGTTCATTATGGATGAAAATCAGGAAAGCTTAGGCGCGTATACTCTGGGCCATACTATTACGGGCACAAGTAATAAAAAACCGTCGGAGGACCGGTTCCCGCTGTATGATTTGGAGGCCCTGCGGGCGGAGTACCCGGATCTGGTCCGGATCATAGAAGGGGATTCTGGCGACATTGCCAAGAATAAGCGGGCTAGCAATAATGTATATTACAATGTAAGCGACGACACCCGCGAAACTTATGAAGCCCAGATTAACGCGGAGAGCTTCAAAGCCAACGGGGGCGAAGCGGCGGGAACGGTGTTTTTGCCGGGCAAGCCCGCCGCCGCGGATTTTTCCGATATTGACTGGGCGCAAATCCAGGCCCAGAATCCAGAATTTACGGTCATCCCTGTGGAAGAGATCGGGACATACCAAGGCGGTATGCGGATGGATGAAACCCTGGCCTATGTAGAAAACGCGCCGGAAGCGTTTTCCCTTTCTTATCCGGCTAACGGGGAGCGGAATTTGCCCACCACCATTACCCTGCAGTGGGAAAATCTGCACAAAATGGGGTATAAGACAGAGACCTTGTACATTGCGGAAAACCCGGATTTTACGTTGAATACAAAGGCCTTTGCTGTAGACGGCGGATTGATCGAAATTGAATTTGATCCCGGAAAAACATATTACTGGACGGTGTTGGGAAAGACTGGATTTGGCTATGGGCAGCGGTTTAACGACGGGGGCGTATATTCCTTTTCCACAAAGTCCTATGCGGATGTATATGATGAGAAGGTTATCGCGGTTTCGGCCTTTATCCGGGATACGGTAGAGGGGAACGGGTTTGGCCAGTATGCGTCTGGGGCAAAAAAGGCTTTAAAAGAAAGCTTGGACCAGATCCAGCAGATGGAAGGCCCAGCGGAAGAAAAAATCGCTATGCTGGATCAGGCCATTGCCGCTTTCCAGGCTCAGCAGAATTTAAAAACAGAGCTGGCCACCTACATATACGAGGATTTCAGCAATGATCTGATCGGCGACCGGTCCCTGTCGTTCTTTACCCGGAACGGAATCAAGGACTCCTCCGTACTGGTCGAATATGAAACAGAAGGGAGTCCAAACAAGGTAACTCGGATCCGCTCCGACCAGCGAAACAATGCGAGCAACGCGGCGCCGTACCATGTGGAAACGACCTTCCCGGAGCAGGATAACTATGCTGAGGTTTACGCTTCTATAAAAATGGAAACGGCCGGGACAGCCGCTGCGATCCATGTGGGGTATACGGGGCTGAACGGCTTTACCGATTACAAGCTGTACGACAAAAAAACCTCCGGCTTAGTTACTTTTGCGGCTAACGGCTACATTTATCCGGGCTATGACAAATCGTATCCGTCTATGCCGTATGAAATTGGTGTATGGTACGATGTGCAGATCAAGCTGGATGTGGCAAAGCGGCTGTACGATGTTTATATTGACGGCGAGCTGTTGGCGGAAAAAATCCCATTTCCAACGGAGGCGGAGTCCGCGCCGACTGTGGGCAAGATGATGTTTACGGAAACAGAAGGGACAGATGCGACCCGGAATAAATCTCCGGGAACATTCTGTATTGATAATGTGATTGTCCGGGCGCCTATGCAGTACGGTGTAAACAGCTACTTATCTTCTCTAGCGGTAAACGGCGAGCCGGTCCAGGGCTTTGATGCCGGTAAGTTTAACTATGAATTAGAGCTTTCCGCAGAAGAACTAGAACAGGCCAATATAACATACATGAAAAATGGAAACGCGCATGTTTCCATCTACGATTATAACGGCAAAAAATATTTGGCCGTGTTGGCCGGCAATCAAAGAGATATGCAGGTGTATACGCTGTCGCCGAAAAATTAAGGGAATGGGGGCGGATTTATGCCGGCCCGCACAAAGAAAAGGAGGGGGACCGTTATGAAGCGGTTGATGTGGATGATAGCGTTGTTTTTTCTCTGTGCCATTCCGGCGTCGGCTATGGAGCCGGGTCTGGTGATGATTGGCGAACCCCTGCTGTATATGCCGCAGGTTTTCCAATATGCCGGCGATGGGGAGATCCAGTCTATTTCCTTAAATGGTTCACCTCTCCAAGTGCCGCTGGCTGCAGTCCGGGGAGAAAGGATCTTGCTGGACGCGTCTCTGTTCCAGAAGCCGGGAGACTATACGGTATCTGTCGCGGACAAAACCGGCGGCGTTGCGGAATATAGTTTTTCCCTGGCGGACAAAACGATTATTATGCGGCATAACGGTCAGAATACAGAAAAAAACGGCGTCTGGAGGCAGATTGATCGAAAGCATGGCAGCAGCATGGAGCTTCAGGCCATCGCCTATGCTTTTACCGAAGATAATTTAGATCAGGCGCAAACGGCCTATTTCCGGTTTCAAAATATACCGGCCGGGGTATACCGGATTGATTTTTACAAGATCAATCAGGATTTAGGAACCAGGCTGCTGCCGCTTTCGGCAGAAATCTCCGCTGACGGACAGACAGAATTGGTGGAAAATATCAGCATCTATCCCGCCAGTGCGGGAGAAAAAGGGTATGAGGCTATCAGTGAAGCCTTCTATACGATCCAAACCCAGGGAACGGTTACGTTCCGGATCGCCGAAGACGCGCGGGTCAATGCCAACAGCTTGTTTTGCGTAGACTCGATTCGGCTGGTTCCGGCTCAGGGCGTAGAGCAGAAGCTTTCATATTTTGAAACGGGAAGCTTTGGAATTTCGCTATTACCAGCCTTTTCGCCGTTTTTTGCCGGCGACGATCTGATTTTGCAGCTTTTCGGAAAGCCTCCCGCAGGGGATTTTCAGGCGCATGTCAATGGCCTGCCCGTGGATGGCAGATATCAGCTGGCAGAGGAGCGTCTGATCATAGACGGCCGGTATTTTCCCACACCCGGAGAATATACTGTTATCATAGAAGGGACTGGGGGGATATATGCCGCAGTACAGGTATCCGCGGAGGCGCCGCCGGATACGGTCAGCCGGGGACGGTTTGCCCAGCTTGCAGGCAGGCTTTTGTATGACGGCATTTATCCGTATCAGAACTGCGCCAAAGACGTGCAGGAAACGGATCAATATGCAAATTCGATCGCGCTATTGTATGATTACGGCGTGGCGGTTGCAGAATTCTTTTGCCCAGGGGAAGTCATCACCCGGGAGGAGGCCGCCGTCATGCTGGCAAAAATTTTTACGGCCCGCTGCGGCCCAATCTATGCCTACGGAAAGGAAACCTTTTTAACGGACTACTTTGATATCCATCCTGAAAACCGGCCCTGGATTGGAATCGCGGCCTCTATCGGCGGGCTGACCTACAGCGGCCAAAACCTGCGGTTTGCCCCGGGAGCGGCGCTGACCGCCCAGGAGGCGGAAATCATTGTGGAAAATGTAAAAAAGTCGATTGAGAATTTTAACCGAATCACCGGTGACGCGATGATTGTTTCAACAGCGGTACGGGCGGGGAAAGACGCCGGCATGGATTTTTATTTGGCGATCAATCAGCCGGGACAATGGAAGGGACGGCGGATGTGCGTGGTATTTGCCGTTAAAGAAAATGGCAGGTTGATTAGCTGCGCAACATCGGGTTATACGGTTTGCCCAGAACAGGCTTTCCATGTGCTTCACGGCTATTATCGGCCGCAGGAGATAGCTTCGGGGCGGTTGCTGGAATGCTATGTATGGGATCTAGACGCACTACGGCCTGTATTGGATAAGCATGTATATCAATTTATGTTTTAAGGATGGATCAATATGGAACGGATAGAATGCGATTTACTGGTTGCCGGCGGCGGGATCGCCGGAATCTGTGCTGCCATAGCCGCGGCGCGGCATGGCCTGGACACAGTGCTGCTGAACGACCGGTCTGTTCTGGGAGGAAACGCTTCCAGTGAAATCGGGGTTGGGGTCAGCGGCGCGGGGCATGGCGGGTTAAATCCGGCCATTTATACAAAGGAAACGGGTATTATCGAAGAGATCCGCCTCCGGCTGGCCTATTATGGCGAGTGCGGGGGATACGGGCCACCGGCGCTGATGGACGCGGTACTTTTGGATATGGTAGATGAGGAACAGAATATCCGGCTGCTCCTCAATACGGTGCTGGAGGGCTGCACCGTAGAGCAAAACCGGATCACCGCCTGCCGGGCCAGACATAGTGTCAGCAACCGGGAATATGAGATTCAGGCGCCGATTTTTATTGACGCTACCGGAAACGGCGTTTTGGCCTTTTCCGCCGGCGCGGAGTATCGGATGGGGCGGGAAGGCAAAGCGGAATTTGGGGAAGCCTGGGCGCCGGCTGAGCCAGACGCCTTTACCATGGGGAACTCGATCTACTTTGAAACTGCGGACGCAGGCCGGGAGGTAGGCTTTAAGCCGCCGAAATTTGCTCATGACATTACCAAGATGGATTTTTTAAAGGACATAGATAAGCCGGAAAATTTCCGGGGCCTGTCCTGCTTCGGCCCCCATTGGGCCTATGAATATGGCGGGCAGTGTGACATTTTAAAGGATCACGACGACATTGAGATGGAACTCCGGCGGCTGATTTACGGGATTTGGGACTATGTAAAAAACAGCGGGAAATACCCTAAAGCGAAAACACGATACCTAAAACGGGTGTTTGCCAAGGCAGGGTCCCGGGAATCCAGGCGGTTTATCGGCGACTATATCTTGACGGAAAACGATATTGAAAGTAAGGCCGATTATCCGGACGCCGTCTGTATGGGCGGCTGGCCGATGGATATCCATGCCCCTCTGGGCATTTACGATCCCGCGCCGGCGTCAAATTTTGTACCGGTGACTGGCGTATACAATATCCCTTTTCGCTGCCTGTATTCCAAGGATATCCAAAATCTGTTGCTGGCGGGCCGGGATATTAGCGTGACCCATATTGCCTTGGGTTCTACCCGGGTCATGGCCACCTGCGGTGTGATCGGCCAGGCTGTAGGAACGGCGGCCGCGGTGTGTAAGGAATACGGCGCGTCGCCGAGGACGGTATATCAAACCTATATGGATGTACTGCAAGGCCGCCTGCTTGCGGACGACCAGGCGATCCTGCACCGCAGGGACTGCCCGCTGCCTGGATTTACCGCCCAGGCGGACAGTGAAAAGACGTATGAAAACTGCCGGGCAGACGGCAGTATGCCATTGGAACGGGACTACTGCCTGGCGCTGATGATCGCGACGGACCATGTTGATACGATCCAGATCTATCTTCAGTGCGGACAGGATACGGTATTGCGTTATAAACTTTATCATGGCCGGCATATGGAAACGTATCTGCCGGAAACGCTTATCAGATCAGCCAGCATTTCTCTGGCCGGCGGGACGGAAGGCTGGGTGGAGCTGCTGCTGGATGCAGACCGGGGGCCCGACAGCAAGCTATACATCGTGCTGGAGAAAAACGCTGCGATCCAGCTTGGCATTAGCCGCACACGGCCAATCGGCGCCGTGACCTGGCGGATGCATACCCGGGACAGTCAGGACGGCCGGAACCACGACAGCGTCCCGCTGGACTTGGAGTCGACGGGCTATATCTGCTGCGACCATACCTATGAAACGGAGCGAAATATTCTTTTCTGCGGGATCCGGCCCGTACAGCCTGTATACAGCGCCGCAAGCGCTATTAACGGATACGGGCGGCCCTACGGTACGCCAAATTTGTGGATTCCGGCGGGGGACGGCAGGCATTGCCTGACCCTGACGGCCAAGGAGCCTGTAGACGCGAAGCGGATCGCCGTTTTGTGGGATAATGCCATGGAGGAGGATCTCAGTAAAACGCTTCCTAAGACGCTGGCCCGGCAGTATGCGATTACAATTACAACCCGGAACGGGACCATTGAGATCCAGGAAGACGATAATTTCCGGCGGCAGGCGGTTTATCCAATCAACGTCAGACAGATTCGGCAGATTCAAATTCAAGTGACCGGAGAAACCGGGATTTATGGCGTAAAACTATTTTCAGAATAACAAAGAATATACAGAGAGCTAAATAGTCATGAATTTGTCTAATTTAGCCCCTTGTTAATTTGCAGGAAATATTTTATAATGGAATCAAATCTGCAATCAGAACAGGAGTGGTATAGGATGCGGGATATTGAAAATCCAAGGCTTCTGCATAAGCGGCGCCTGCCGCCCAGAAGCACAGTGATCCCGGGAGACCGGCCGGGTATATTTTACCGCAATAAAGAACAATCTCCCTACATTTTATCCCTGAACGGCGAATATGATTTTCAATATGGGGGAACCGGCGGCTGGGATAAAATCCAGGTGCCGTCCATGTGGCAGTTCACGGGCTATGGGATCCCCCGGTATACCAATACGGAATACCCATTTCCGTTTCATCCGCCGTATGCGCCCAGGAACAACCCCACCGGCAGATACCGCCGGACGTTTTTTCTACAGGCGATTCCCCCAAGGGCGGTTTTGCATTTTGCAGGGGTAGACGGCGCCTTTTATGTATGGATCAACGGGCAGGAAGCCGGCTTTTCCAAAGGAAGCCGGCTGCCGGCGGAATTTGACGTGACAGAATTTCTGCACCCGGGGGAAAATCAGCTGGAGGTCCTGGTGTATACCTACAGCGACGCGAGCTACCTAGAGGGACAGGATATGATCCTGGCCAGCGGTATTTTCCGGGACGTATACCTGATCCTGACCGGCTCCGTCACCGTTTGGGACTATGAGATCCGGACCAATACCAAGGAGATTTCGGTTGATGTCGCGCTTTCCCAAAAAGCGGCTGGCTATACGCTGCAAATAGAGGCCGGCGGCCAGCGCCGGCAGTTGGCGGCGGAGGAAGGAGTCTGCGGCTACTGCTTTTCGGTCAAGTCCCCAGTTTTGTGGAATGCGGAGGAGCCCTATTTGTATGATGTCCGAATCACGCTTCTTCAGGGGGATATTCCTATTGAGGTACATACGAAACGGGTCGGCCTGCGGGAGGTGGAAATACAAGACGGGGTCCTGCGGTTAAATGGCCAGCCCATTAAATTCAAGGGTGTAAACCGCCATGAATACCTGCCGGACAAGGGTCGGGCTATTGACTATGAGACAACCCGGAAAGAGCTTTTGCGCGTCCGGGATGGGAACCTGAACGCCATCCGCTGCGCCCACTATCCCAATAACCCGTATTTTTACGAGCTGTGCACTGAACTAGGGATCTATGTTGTGGATGAAGCGGATTTAGAAACCCACGGCTGCGGCGTGACTGGCGACCAAGGCTGGCTCAGCAAGGATCCGGCTTGGCGGGACGCCTATTTAGACCGGGTGGAGCGGATGTATGCCCGGGACAAAAACGAAACTTGCATTTTGATCTGGTCGATCGGCAATGAATGCGGCAATGGGGAAAACCTGAGCGCCTGCGCGGAGTGGCTGCGGCAGGCCAGCGTACAAAAGCCGGTCTTATACGCCCAGGACGACGCCCATTCACCCGGGTTCACCGATTTCCGGCAATGCGGGTACTGCCCGCTGTTTGTATTGGATCAGATGGCCTATGAAACAGGGAAGCTTCCCAACAGTACAAAGCCGGTGCTGATGACAGAATATGCCCACGCTATGGGAAACGGTCCCGGCGCCTTGCAGGAATATTGGGAAAGGATTTACCGCTATCCCGAATTTTGCGGCGGGTTTGTGTGGGAATTCAAAAACCATGGCATTGCCCGGAACGGCACCTATTTATACGGCGGTGATTTTGGGGAGCCCAACCATGCATTTAATTTCTGCCTGGATGGATTTTTGTTTTCTGACGGGACGCCGAAGCCCGCCTGGCAGGAACTCAAGGCGGTATCGGCGCCGGTTTGGTTTACTGGGGAACCGGACGGCGTATTGATTACAAACCATTACGATTTTAAGAATTTATCGGAACTGACCATTGCCTGGAAGCTCTATGCGGATTACCAGGAAATCGACGCCGGTGTGCTGGACAGATTAGATATTCCGCCCCACGGCTGCCGGAAGCTTGCGTATCCAAGGCCGGGCGTTATCCAGCCTGGAGCCCGGTACAGCGCTTTTTACACGGCGGCGGAGGGAGATAGGCTCCTGGCGGAGCATCAAGTGGCACTGCCCTTCGCTGCGCCGGCAAAGCCCTATGAAAAGGCGGATTTTATCTATACAGCCGGACAGGATTTTGTCCAGACACCAGAATTCGAAGCCCGTTTTCAGGACGGGATGCTTTGCTATTACGCCGCCGGCGGCACAGTTTATTTGGATACACCCATGCGGTGCAGTTTTTACCGGAAGCCTACGGACAACGATGGGATTCGGGGAAAGCTTGAAAGCGTAATCCGGCAATGGGACGGGGCGCTTTTGGCGAATTTCCAGTTTTGTCCGGAAACAGAGGAGCAGATCCTGCTTGCAGAAGAGGCCCGGTTCATATACCGGGGAAAAATAATGCCTGAGGGGAAATTCGCGGGATTTGATGCGGAAATCATTTATCATGTGTATCAGGATGGCATGATCCTGACGGAAATGACCGGCAAGCCCTTTGGGAAATTGCCGGAAGTACTTCCTCGGATCGGTGTCGCGTTCCAGCTGGATCGGCGGATGGGAAAGGCCGTGTGGTATGGCAGAGGCCCCCATGAAAACTACCCGGATCGGAAATACAGTGCGCCCGCTGGTTTATATACGGCGGCGGCCGCGGAGATGTCTGTAGCGTATGAGCGTCCCCAGGAAAACGGGAACCGGTCGGATACCCGGTATTTAGCGCTAAAGGACCAGGACGGCCACGGGCTCTTGTTTATAGGCTGTGAGCAGTTTGACTTTAGCATCCATCCATACGCGCTGGACAGCCTGCTTCGGGCGGAACATTTAGGAGAGCTTCCGCCGGCGGCCAAGAACACGCTGTATCTGGATTATCAAAATCGAGGATTAGGCAGCGCCTCCTGCGGCCCGCCGCCGGAGGAACCGTACGAACTGCGGCCCCACGCCTTCCGGTTTGCGTTCCTGATGGGTACTTACCGCGGTGAGGCGGATGCCCTGAAGCGGACCCGGATGCAATACGATGCGGTTTCCCAACCGTTATCGGGGCCTTACCAGTATGTGTCGGGGAATATTACCCGGGAAAATTTTGAATGCAGGGAGGAGTAGCGAATGGAACAGTATTTTGTAGCGCTGGACGGCAACGACCGGAACCGCGGGACAAAAGATAGTCCGTTTGCCAGCCTGGACCGGGCAAAGGAAGCGGCGAAAGGAAGGCCGGCGGTGATTTATCTGCGGGGCGGGCGGTATTTCTTCCGGAAACCACTGGCCCTTGGCCCGGAAAATAATCATCTGCGAATCCAGGCTTGGGCTGGGGAACCGGTGTATTTTGACGGCGGCGTTTGGTTGGATCCCGGATCAGCGAAGCCGTTCCGGGACGGGATCATGATGATTGACCTGGCGCCATATGATATTGTGTATGGCCGCTACGGAACCCGGGGGTTCCGCAGGCCTTATGTGCCGGCGCCCAACGAGCTGTTTGTTAATGGGGAGCCGTACAGAGTTTCCCGATACCCGAAAACCGGGATGATCCCGTTGGCGGAGGAAGATATTCTGGACAGCGGCAGCCGGCCGGCTAAGGAGGAATATGATCTGCGGCCGGCGGTGATTCGCTGGGCAGACTGCCGGCTGGAACACTGGAAGGACGCCAAAGACGCGTATCTGGCGGGATTCCCCTGCCAGTCCTGGGCGGACGACTGTATCCGCATCGCACATATCGACATAAAGGAGCACACGATTACGACGGCACTGCCGCATTTATACGGTTATGCGGCCACCGGCCATTCCGGCTGGTATATTGTTAATCTATTGGCGGAGGTAACCGAGCCGGGAGAATATTTTGTGGATATCCATGAAAAAAAGCTCTATTTCATCCCCAAGGGAAATCTTGCTGACACTAAGCTCCAGCTTTCCAGCCTGGACCAGGTGATGATTTCCATTGAAAACGCGGAGGATATCCAAATTTCCGGGATTACCTTTGAGAACAGCCGATCGGGCGGCGTCTATATTGCCGGCGGCGAAGGGTGCGTGATCCAGAACTGTGTATTCCGGAACTTGGGTACCCTGGCAGTACAGATTGGGCAGGGAGCTTCGCCGATGCCGGACGGCCTGCATACCTGCCATGGCAAGCGGGCGCCGGGTATTCCGGCTCCCCGGCCCATTTCCCGGGAAATGGGGGCATGGCATGAGTATTTGTATGAATTTGCCGCTTGGGATAACTGCGGCGGCAAAAATCACAGAATTGCAGGCTGTACCATGCAGGATCTGGGCGCAGGCGGTGTATTGCTGTCCGGCGGAAACCGAAAAACCTTGGAGCCCGGCGGAAATACGGTAGAAAACTGTCGATTTTCCCGGGTAAACCGGCTGGATAAAACCTATAAGGCGGCGGTGAACGTGATGGGCGTAGGGAACCGGATCGCCCATTGTGAGATCAGCGATCTTCCGGGAATGGCAATTTATCTCCACGGCAATGACCACTGCATTGAATATAACAGGATCCACCACGTGCTCCAGGAGGTATCGGATTCCGGAGCAATTTACATGGGCCGGGACATGAGCGAGGTGGGGAATATCATCCGGTATAATTTTATATATTCTATCCACAATCCTGTGCGGACCGGCCTAGGGGTCTGCGCCGTGTATTTTGATGACTGGTCGGTATACAATATGGTGTACGCTAACTGCTTTTATGACATCGTTTCCGATGGAAAATTCTTTTTCAGCACCATATACCATACCTGCGGCGGGCTGACCTCCATCGGCAACAATATTTTGATCGACTGCTTCCCGGGTTTAAACCCCAATCAGAAAAGCAACGCCTACCTGCATATGCATACTGACCCGCTGTCGGTTATACGGGCGCGTACCAGCGATCCGGCAGATTTGCGGGGCGTGGATATTACCAGTGCGGTGTACCGGCAGCGGTATCCCTATTTATATAAGACCTATACCCAAAATTATAATCCGGGCACAAAATTCTGGCATAACCGGGTATATGTGCGTCAGTATGACGATTTTGCCGACCCGGCGGCGCTGGACTTTACGTTAAAGGAATCTGCGGAATTTTTGCAGTCGAACATGCCAGAGTATACCATTACGGACGACGTTTTTGGACTGGACAATGAAACAGTGGAAATTGTCAACATCCCATTTGCGGAAATCGGAATTTTGAATCAGGAGGAAACGATATGAAGCAATCTCTTTGGTACAAAACCTGGGCAAACTGCTGGGACGAGGCGCTGCCCCTGGGCAACGGCCGGATCGGCGGAATGGTTTATTCCCAGCCCTATACAGGGCGTATCCAAATCAATGAGGAAACTTTGTGGTCCGGTGCGCCGACCCAGCAAAGGCTGGTTTACCCTATGGAAAAAATTAACGCGATCCGGACCCAAATTGATCAAGGCGCCTATAAGCAGGCCAATGAAGCCATTACCCAGATGCTGAAAGACGAATACTCTCAGGCTTATATGACCTTCGGCGCTCTGTACTATGAAATCAACAATCCGCCGATGGGGGCGCCGTCCGGCTATACCCGCCGGCTGGATCTGTCCCAGGCAGTGCTCCGCTCGGATTACACGATCAACAATGTGACCTATGACCGGGAATGCTTTGTTTCCAACCGGGACGACGTGCTGGTTGTCCGGGTGCATTCCAGTCATGATTGGATGGATTTGTCCATCCGGCTGTGCTGCGACCTGGAACATCAAATCTCCGCGGCGGGGGACAGCATTTTGATCCAGGGCCGATGCCCTACGGACGTGGGGAACATTGACGGCCGGTTCGTGCGCTGCCAACGGGTCACATATGATCCAGATCAGGAAAGCGTCGAATTTGCCGCCGGGCTGAAAGTACGTTCGGACGGTTTGGTTACAGCCCAGGGCGCTACGATCCGGGTAGAACAGTCAAGCTGGGTAGAAATGATCTTTTCCATTGGCACCAGCTTTAATGGTTTTGATAAAATGCCCAAAAGCCAGGGCCGGGACGCGGAAAAAATCTGCCGGGAAAAGCTGGAAGCCGTCTGGGGATATACATATGAGGCCTTAAAGATACGGCATATCGCCGCCTATCAGACCTTGTTTGACCGGTCGGCGTTAGAAATTGACGGGGAAAGCTTTGACCATCTGCCAACAGACGAACGGATCCGACGGGTAGCCAACGGCGGTACGGACAATGGATTGGTAACACTTTTATTCGACTATGCCCGTTACCTGCTCATCAGCTGCTCTAGGGCGGGGGGCCAGCCGGCTAACCTCCAGGGAATCTGGACAAAGGAGGTTGCGCCGCCGTGGCGAGCCAATTACACTATGAATATCAACGCCCAGATGAATTACTGGATGGCGGAGCAGACGAATCTGGCGGATTGTCATATGCCATTTATTGAAATGATCCGGGAGCTTTCCACCCGCGGCAACCATTACGGCCTAAGCGGCTGGGTCTGCTGCCATAATACGGATCTGTGGCGGTTCAACCATGAAGCGACCAGGGGCGTATTCGCCTTTTGGCAGTGGGGCGGAATCTGGGGCTGCCTGCATATTTTTGAGCATTATGCCTATACCCAGGATCGGGCGTTTTTAGCGGAATATATGCCCGTTTTACAAGGGGCGATGGATTTTCTGGCGGATTGGGTGGTACGGGATGAAGACGGGAAATATACCACAAGCCCGTCTACCTCGCCGGAAAATTATTTCCTGTATGCCGGAGAGCACTGCGCGGCGGCGAAAGGCTCAGCAATGGACTTATCCATCATCCGCACATTCCTGACGCATTATATCGAAGCCTGCGGGATTCTGGATATTGATTGCAGAAAAAGCCGGGAAATTTTAGAAAATCTTGCCCCGCTGCAAATCGGGGAGGACGGCAGGCTGTTAGAATGGAACGAGCCGTTTGTGGAAACGGAACCAGGGCACCGGCATGCGTCCCATTTGTTTGGCGTATACCCGGGGGATACGGTTACGGCGGATACCCCGTATTTTGCGGCGGCGCAGAAATCCCTCGCAGTGCGAATGGAGAACGGCAGCGGGCAGACAGGCTGGTCCAATGCCTGGACGGCCAATTATTACGCCCGGTTTCGGGATGGAGAAAAAGCGCTGTATTATATTAAAAACATGTTCAAAAAGTCTATGTATCCCAATATGTTCGACGCGCACCCCCCATTCCAGATCGACGGGAATTTTGGGATTGCGGCGGCGATATGTGAAATGCTGATCCAAAGCCATGGCGGGAAATTAGAGCTTCTGCCGGCGCTGCCGGCGGAATGGGGCTCCGGCCGGCTCCGCGGCTTTAAGGCCCGGGGCGGGCGGACCATCGATATGGCCTGGGCGGACGGCAAACTGACGGCATATCGGATTACGGGCCCGGACGGCCGGGAGGAAACCAATGTATCGGTTTAAAAACGGGATTCTGTATCGGGATCATAAGCCGGTGTTTGGTCTGGGGGTTTCCTATTATGGATCCTTTTTCCCGGGGAAAGCGCCGGTGGCCGATGAGAAGGAGCGGATCCCGGAAATGCGAAAGGACGTGGAAAGGATTCGGGATTTTGGCTTCAATATTATTCGCTGCGGCGCTTTGGGCAAGGTGTATTACGGCGGGGATGGGGCTGTAGCCTGCGAAACGCCCTTTGCCGACGCGATACTGGCGGAGGCGGAAAAGCGGGGGCTTGCCGTGATGGTACGTTTACAGGGGTATCATACTTATCTTGGCGGCGGCGATAGCTTCCGGATGGTGGACAGTACAGGCAGAAGGGTATCAGCTGAAGAATGGAACGCGTTCGTCCAGGGGTCTGTGCATCACCCAGGGGTCCGAAAAGATAATCAGGCCGCAGCGGAAGCCTTGGCCCGGCACTTTTCCCAATTTCCCAGCTTTGTCTCCTTCTGCACCTATAACGAGCCCCATTATCCTGGCGGCGGCCTGTATGATTACCATCCGGATACCATCCGGGCATATCAGCTTTGGCTGCGGAAAAACGGATTTCCGGCGCAGGCGGCCCAGCCGCCCCGGAACCGGCCTGGCCATGACGCCAGGGAAATCGCGGACTGGGTAAGCTGGCGCAGATTTTCGCAGGAGAGCCTGTCCGGTTTTTTGGCCGAGGCCCATATCGCCGCGAAGCGGCAGGCGCCGACTGCGGAGGGGACGACTGCGGCTGTACCGGTTACCTATCTGCAAGGCAATGACGCCATGGGCGTGGATAATTTCGCTTATGCCCGGGATATGGATTTTTGCGGGTTTACGAGCTACACCCCGGTGGTGGGCGGCGGCTATTTTCAAGCGGCGTGTATGTTTGACTTTATGGAGAGCTGCGCTGCGGTCTGCCATAAGCACACGTGGCTATTGGAATATGACGCGAGAACGCAGATTTCTCCGGAGAAGTTTGAAAAAGAAACCTATCTGGCATTGGGCAGCGGCATGAAAGGTATTATGTACTATCAATGGCGGGGGGATTATCCCAACGGCGCTACGGAGGAGGACGATGCGTTTGGTATCCTCCACTATGACGGGACGCCGGCAAACGCCTATGCGGCCCAGAAAAAAATGATCCGGATGATCAATCAATATTCAGACTATCTTGTGGGGGCAGAGCGAGTCCGGTCTGGCCTGGCTATCCTGCATTCAGACGCCATGCATTTTTTCCAGTGCGCTTATCAAAAGGATGGGGCGTATGTAGAAAATCCATATACAGCCAGCCTGACCGCGATCCACCGCGCACTGACCCAAAGAGGCGTCCCGGTAGAATTTGTTAAGGCGGAGCATCTGGCAGACAGTGCTGTCCGGGGTGTAATTATTCCGGAATACGACTATATGCTGGCCCCGGATGAGCGGCAGAAGCTCCAGGCTTATATCCAAGCTGGGGGGCAGGTATTCTGCTATTCCGGGGGCCGGTACGCGCCCTTCAGCAGCGCTCCGGCGTCGATCCTGCGGGAAAATAACGACCTTGAGCTGATGGAAGCGGATATACTGGAACGTCTGGACATACATCCGGCAATGACAGCCGGCTTAGAATATATCCAGTGCAGGGTTTTGCGGGGAGACGGATATTATCTGGCGGCGGTGATCAATATCCGTACGGATCACCGGGCGGCGGGCCCGGTGGAGATCCGCTGCGGGTTCCGTTTTCAAAGGGCCCGGCTGATTACGCCGGAACGAGAAGAAGCGCTGACAGCGGAGGGGAATACGATTATTATTCCCAAGATTCAAAACGGCGGATTGATTATTTTTACAGAATAAGGGAGATTTACACATGGGAATATTTCAGAAAATAGCGGCAGGTAAAGCTATAAACATTGGATATTTCGGCGGATCCATTACAGAGGGCTCCGGTGCCAGCGACCCGGAAAGAACGTCCTGGCGGGCACTGGTACAGGCTTGGTTTGAAACCGCGTATCCGGAAATTAGATTTTCACAGATCTCAGCGGCTATCGGCGGAACCGGATCGGATCTGGGGATCTACCGATGCAGAAATGATTTGCTGCGGTTTGCGCCGGATCTGGTGTTTGTAGAGTTCGCGGTGAATGACTACAGTAAGGCGCCGGAGATCGTAATGCAGTGCGGGGAAGGGATCGTGCGGCAGATTTACCGGCACGATCCGGACTGCGAAATTGTTTTCATCCTGACGCTGACGGAACCGATGTATCGGGCTATCCAGGCTGGAAACCTGCCGGAAAGCCTCCGGATCTACCGGGAAATCGCCGATCATTATGGGATCCCGGTTGTGGATGCGGGGGCGTGCTTTGCGGAGACGGTGGATCAGGGCTGCTGCACATGGGATGCATTAACCATCGACTCGGTGCATCCCAACGATTTTGGATATCAAATGTACGCGGACCGGATCATCGCATTTTTATCCGAATGGGCCAAGAAGGAAACGAAGCCTCAGGCGGCGGACGCTTTGCCCCTGTTCGAAAAGCACTATACCGACGCCGGCATGATTGACGCCTGGACGCTGACAGACAGCGCCTTTGAAAAGCGGGACGAAACTATGTGCGGGAAATATCCCCATATGATCACAGCGGACGGCAGCGGACAGGTGTTCCGGTTTGAATTTGCGGGAACAGAGGTGGGGCTGTATCACA
Organism: uncultured Clostridia bacterium; assembly: GCA_965151315.1. Classification (GTDB taxonomy): domain Bacteria; phylum Bacillota; class Clostridia; order UBA1381; family UBA1381; genus Avimonoglobus. Next base: position 5,422 of record CBCTZG010000014.1, on the reverse strand, counting down.
TGATTGCCCATGATTCCGGTGATTTCCTATGGTCGATCGACGGGGAACAGCCCCAGCGGGCTACCACATGGGATAAATATGCGTTAGAATTTGACCGGGCAAATTATACGATCTTAGCTCGGGGGTTGGAAAACAAAAAACATACCTTAACTGTGCAGTCAATTTCTGACAAAAACGAACGGTCCGACGGCACAATGCTGCGTATTGCCGCATTGCTGACCGGTACATGCCAGTGAGGCGCTTCCGAAAAATTCTATTGACAAGCAGACCGTTTTCGTATACAATCAATAATAGAATTGATTTAGGTAATTGCGAAACAAACGTTTTACAATTAATTTTATCTAATAAAGAAATGAAAAGTTCCATAATAATGGGAATTCTATTTGTCGAAACTTTTCATTTCGCAAAATTTGATGCACATGTCGTCAAATTTTGATTACAAACCAGGGATTAAATCCCCGATACCTCGCAGAACAAGGTTATAATTGCTCAATTCGTTAAATTTCGCAACTACCTATAGAATTGATTGATACGGAGGGATAGCCATGGGCAACACAGCCATTACCATATTTGGATTCACGTTTATTTTTCTCATGACGACCATTGGCGCCGCATGTGTGTTTTTCTTTAAAAGGGATATTTCCCCGAAAGCCAACACCTTATTTTTAGGGTTTGCTTCCGGGGTTATGATTGCGGCCTCCGTCTGGTCCCTGCTGATTCCGGCCATCGAGGATGCGGCGGCAGATTACGGCAGGATGAATTGGGTTCCCGCGGCAGTGGGATTTTTGCTGGGCGGTCTGTTTTTGGTGGTTTTGGATAAGGTCGTGCCCCATTTTCATAGCGGAACCAATGAGGAGGAGGGCCCCCGGGTCGCGCTGAAAAAATCCACCAGACTATTTTTAGCTGTGATGATCCATAATATCCCGGAGGGGCTGGCAGTTGGCTTTGCTTTTGGAGCCGCTCTATCCGGCGGGGAAAATGCGGGATATATTGCCGCGCTGGGGCTGGCATTGGGGATCGGAATCCAGAATCTGCCGGAAGGCGCGGCGGTTGCTCTGCCGATGAAGTCTACCACAAAAAGCCGAGGGAAGGCGTTTTTATACGGTATGGGGAGCGGGGCGGTGGAGCCGGTTTCCGCGGTTTGCGGCCTTTTGCTGGCCTCTGCTTTGTCCTCGATTCAGCCGTGGCTTTTGGCCTTTTCCGCCGGTGCCATGATTTTTGTGGTGGCGGAGGATTTGATTCCGGAGGCAAAATTAGAAGCTAATCCGCATCTAGGTACCTGGGGCGTGATGCTGGGATTTACCGTAATGATGATTTTGGACGTAGCCTTGGGATGAATGCGGGGATATTTTCACAAAATATCCTTTCGTTTTTCAATAGTCTCTCAGGGTGTCGACTTTATCGACACGCTGTGGACGCTGCCGGTGGCAGCGTCCTTTTGCCGTACGTGGTCTTTTGCCATGAATTTTCAGAAAATTCTATTGCCATATTGGTCTCAGCATGGTATAATTTAGAAAAACGATTTGGAAAAGAGGCAAAATACATGGATTTTCAGCCATTAGAGAAGTTTTTGGATCATCTTTTAGCGACCAAAGTGCCCGGATATGATTGTATTGTAATGGAGAACAATCAGCGGGTTTTCCGGAAAACTGACGGCGATCTGCAAAAAGACAGCATGCTGAATCTGTTTTCCGCCACAAAGGTCATTACCTGCACGGCGGCCATGCAGCTGTTTGAGCAAGGGAAATTTTTGCTGACAGATCCGGTTTCAGAATATATTCCGGAGTTTCGGGATATGCGGATCCGGGTGAAACGGGAGGATGGAAAAGAGGAACTGGTTCCGGCAAAAAATCCCATCCGGATCAAGCACCTGTTTTCCATGTCCGCGGGGATCACTTATAATTTACAGTATCCATCAATTCTCCGTGTGCGGGAGGAGACCCAGGGCCGGTGCCCGACAGTGGAGGTGATCCGGGCTATTGCCAGCGAACCGCTGACATTTGAACCAGGTACGCATTGGTCATACAGCCTTTGCCATGATGTTTTGGGCGGTTTGATTGAAATCATTTCCGGCCAGCGCTTCGGAGAATATTTGCAGGAACACATTTTTGAACCGCTGGGCATGAAAAACAGCGGGTTTTACCTGACGCCGGCCCAGGAGGCGCGGATGGCTGCGCAATACCGGTTCTCAGAAAAACTGCAAAAACCGGAAAAAATCCAACCCGAAAACCAGTTCCGGCTGGGGACAGAATATGAAAGCGGCGGCGCTGGGCTATATTCCTGCGCGGAGGATTATGCCTTGTTTGCAGCGGCTATGGCCAATGGCGGCCGGGATAAAAACGGGACGTATATCCTGGGCCGGCCCGCCATCGACCTGATGCGGACAAACCAGCTTTCCTCCGCGGCGCTGCCGGATTTCAACTGGATCCAGATGGCTGGATATGGTTATGGATTAGGTGTGCGGACCATGATGGACAAGGCGGCGGGCGGTTCCTTAGGATCCGTCGGTGAATTTGGCTGGGGCGGCGCGGCCGGCTGCTATGTTATGATTGATCCGGATCGGAACATTGGCGTATTTTATGCCCAGCATATGCTGAATAATCAGGAGCCCTATATTCATCCCCGGATTCGGAATTTGGTATACACCTGTCTGGAGAAGTAAAAGAAAAATGCGTTTCGAATGAAGAAACGCATTTTTTGCTTTATAAAACGCATTGATCCCTCCATTTACCGGAGACTGCCCGCCGCCCCTAGGTTGAAACCAAAAATTAAGAGCGCATTGGCGCCGATACTGACTACATTCATGAAAAGGGGGGCCAGCAAGGAGGCTTTGGAATTGCCCATAGCCCGGAATAGAGAGCTGCGCAAGCACTAAAAATGGATAGGAAAACGCCGAGATGACTAAATACGTCAGACAATTTTCCATCACAGCCGGGGCGATGGCGCCGAAAAATAACCGGGGGATCTGTACTCGAAATAGAAGCATAACCCCAGAGAACAACAATGAAATGACCGCCACAATATTTAAAAGCTGTCCGGCGGAATGACAGGCGACGTCTCTGCATCCCCGTCCCAATAGCTGCGCCGTGACTACAGCGCCGCCGGCAGCCCGCGCGGCAAAAATATTGATAATCACAACATTGATCATATCTACTAAGGATACCCCGGATACCGCGGCTTCACCCGCGCTGGACGCCATCATCGCATCAGAAATTCCCAACATGATCGAGAGGATTTGTTAAAAATGAGTGGGATAATCAGTTTTCTAAAGCTTTATTGGAGAAAAGATATCCAGCCGGTATGGCCTGCATAGAATCACATCCTCAGTTTAAAATACAACATATCATTATTCCATATTTCGGATAAAAGGTAAATGTACGCAAAATAATTTAAAAAAACAGCAAAAAAACAAAAAAGTTGTCCGCAAACCTATTGACATTTTATGCAGATTGTATGATAATGAAATAGCGACAAAAATTTACAAAGGGGTAAACGAATATGAAACTTGAAAATGCGCAAACAAGAACCGGAAACCTAAACATTCGGGTTACCAAGGCGGAGGCGGACGATGTACAGTATTGCGCGCGGCGGCTAGGCATCACCAAAACAGAGGTTATTATTCAGGGGGTTCATCGGATTAAAGAAGAAATTGATCATCAGCGGATACAGGAAGCGTGATGTTCCAATAGACGAAATATATGCGGCCGGAAAAGCATGCCGCATATATTTTTTTTTCGCGGCGATTTTTTACGGCGATTTCATGGAATGCAATTTGTCAATTTGCCCATACTAGTCAAAAACAGATGGAGGAGACCATTTATGGAACAATCGGTATGGGACCGGAGGCTGCCGGAATTTCCGGCGCTGCAAGGGGAGTAAAAAACAGATGCTTTAATTATCGGCGGCGGGATCTGCGGCGTTTTATGCGCGTATTTCCTGCAACAGGCCGGTGTAGACTATATCTTAGTCGAGGGCGGCAGGATCGCCGGCGGAAATACAAAAAACACGACCGCGAAAATTACCGCCCAGCACGGCTTGATTTATGACCGGCTTCTCCGCCGGGACGGGGCTGAAACCGCCCGGCTTTATTTATCGGCAAACCTGGAAGCGATCGACATGTTTGAACGGCTGTGCGCCGAGATTGAATGTGATTTTGAAAAACTGCCGGCATATGTCTACACCAGGTCAGACTGTATGAAGATCGAAAGGGAGGTAGAGGCAGTCAACCGGCTGGGATTCCCGGCGGAATTTTGTGAACATACCACGCTTCCCTTTAAAATTGCCGGCGCGATCCGATTCCCGGAGCAGGCACAGTTTAACCCCCTGCGGTTTATTGCCGGGATCAGCCGAGGGCTAAAGATTTATGAAAACACATTTGTCCGGGAGATCACGCCCCATGGGATTACTACGGGATCTGGGAAAATCACGGCAAAGAAGATTATTGTCGCTACGCATTTTCCGTTTATCAATAAACATGGCAGCTATTTTTTAAAGCTTTACCAGCACCGGTCTTATGTGACTGCTTATCGAAATTGCGCTGGCCTGGACGGTATGTATATCGACGAACAGGAAGGAGGCTTATCCTTCCGGAATTATGGGGATTTTCTGCTGATTGGCGGCGGCGGACACCGCACGGGAAAGAAAGGGGAGGCCTGGCAAAAAATCCAACGGTTCGCACAGCGGTACTACCCCCAGGCAAAAGCAGAATATAGCTGGGCGGCGCAGGACTGCAAGAGTCTGGACGGCATCCCGTATATTGGCCGGTATTCCGCGAGGACGCCGGATCTATATGTAGCCACAGGCTTCAATAAATGGGGGATGACCTCCGCTATGGCGGCCGCCCTGCTGCTGCGGGATTTCGTGCTGGGAAAAGAGAATCCCTATGCAACGGTGTTTTCTCCTCAACGGAGTATGCTGCGGCCCCAGCTTCTGATCAATGGGATAGAGGCCTGTGTGAATTTGCTGACGCCGCTTCCCAGACGATGTCCTCATATGGGCTGTGCTTTAAAATGGAACCCGGCGGAGCATTCCTGGGACTGCCCCTGCCATGGCTCAAGATTTACGGAGGACGGCGTACTGATCGATAATCCGGCCACTGGAAACGCGAATCTAAAATGAAACCAGGCGCTTTTGCGAATTGCGTCACACCCGGCCGGAGCCCGGATGCGTTTCCGCCGGGTTAGTATCGGGTTCCTGCTTGCGGATTCGGGGAAGTCTCGGGCCTAAGCGGGAAAGAATTTCGTTTGTAATGGTCCCGCATTGGAAGGCAAACGTTTCGCAGCGGATTTCAGCGCCTTGATCCCGGCCAATCAGGGTAGCAATCTGGCCGGGATATACGCCGGGAATCTGGGAAGCGTCAACAATCAACTGATCCATACAGATCCGGCCGATTACCGGCGCTGGCTGTCCGGCGATTAAAACG
>CBCTZG010000013.1:0-44436 GCA_965151315.1 uncultured Clostridia bacterium | reverse complement strand
GTAATAGCCCCTTATAGGGGCTGTGCAAACCACCAGTTTACTGGTGGTTATGATTAATGTCAATAGCACATCAAAATTTTTATTACCTTCTCAATGTTTTTTCGCGGCTATTTTACCCCAGAGCCAATTATTCGATAAATTTTACAAAAAATTGATTTTGGTAAGCTTGAAAAATTAACATGCCAATCTGTAAAATAATATGGGATAGATACATAATATGTCCGTATTGGCGGTATAGTGTAAATGATGAAAACTATTTGAAAAAGAAGGATTCATTCGATGGTGTAAAGGGCATTTTTGAACGCTTTCTGATATATCCTGTCTTTTTCGCGGTTATATAAATTTAGTCGCCGTTGGAGCTGACGGAATGGAGTATAAAATGAAATATGCAATTGTTGATATCGGTTCAAATTCTATAAGACTGACTGTGTATGAAACAGAAAATGAGAATTTTAAAATTTTGTTGAAGCAAAAAATTATAGCTGGGCTGGCCAGCTATGTGAAAAACGGAATGCTTACAAAAAAGGGGATTGACTGTGCCGCAAATAGCTTATTAGAATTTAAAGAAACGATCGATGCATTCGCGATCAAAAATGTCTCGGTATTTGCGACGGCGTCACTCAGAAACATTGCGAACACAGATGAGGCAGTCAATTTAATATCCGCGGCAGCGGGATATCATATCGAGGTCATATCTGGTGAGGAAGAGGCGCTTTTGGGATATATCGGGGCCACATACCATCATTCCGACAAAAGCGCGGCGGTCATTGACATCGGAGGCGCCAGCACAGAAGTGGCTGTATTGACAGAGGAGGGTACACATAACGCGGTGAGTTATCCGATTGGGTCATTAAAGCTATATGGTGAATGCGTAAAAAAAATACTTCCGGGAGAAGGGGCCGTAGAAAGGATCCAAGAAAAAATCGAAAAAACAATTACAAACAAGGAAAGATTAGATTTTCCGAAAAAAGACAGCATTATTTGCGTCGGCGGAACAGCAAGAGGGGTTTTCAAAATTGCGCGGCATCTGCTGGGCATATCCCCTGACACAAGCATGATGACAAAAGAAGAATTTGACAAAGTATGTGAATATCTATTGAAATGCAATAAAAAATCATACGCCTTGATTTTAAAAACGGAGCCGGAACGGATCCATACGATGATCCCGGGGCTGCTGATCCTGAAATATCTTGTGGACCGGTTTGGCGCGAAAAGAATATCAGTCAGTAATTACGGTGTCCGGGAGGGATATTTATGCAAGAACATATTACTGGAAAGAAAGGGAAGTATAAATATACGCAAAACAGAGAACTAAGCTGGATAAATTTTAACTGCCGTGTACTGGAAGAGGCTGATGATAAAAACGTTCCATTATTGGAACGGTTGAAATTTATTGCTATATTTGCCAATAACCTGGATGAGTTTTTCATGGTCAGAGTCGGCAGTCTGCTGGACGTCATGCATGTATCACCAAACGAAAAGGATAATAAAAGCGGGATGACCCCGGGGGAGCAGATTATAAAAATATACAGTTCTATGCCTAAGCTGATCGAAAAGAAAAGGCAGATTTATGGAAATGTTATGCGGGAGCTGAAAAAAGCAGGGATAGAGGATGTTTTATACGATGATCTTAGCGCAAGCGAAATTAAATTTATCAACAAATATTATCGAAATTACATCCTTCCCATTATCTCGCCGATTATTATCGGCCCGCATCATCCCATCCCGCATTTGAAAAATAAAGACCTTTATATAGCAGCATTACTGAGACACAAAAAAAACAAGCTATCCCTCGGAATCATACCCGTCCCGCAGGTTTTGCCGGGCTATGTTTTCCTTCCGTCAGGAAACAGGTTTATACGGACTGAAAATATAATCATGCATTGGGCGGCTACACTGTTTGGAGACTATACAGTTATAGAAAAAACGATTATTTCGATCACCAGAAACGCGGATATCAGTTTTGATGATGAGAAATTTGAGGATAATGACGATAACTTCAGAATCAAGGTTGAAAAGCTATTAAAAAAACGGAATAACCTTGCTATTATCCGGCTTGAAATCAACAATCAGCTATCCGATGAATTTGTGAACGTATTATGCAGCAGCATTGGCGTAACGGAGGATGTAATGATTTATGACCCAACGCCATTAAATATGAAATATATTTTTAGTCTTGCGGCTGATTTTCATGAAAGACAATACAACGCGTTATTTTATATTCCATATACCCCCCGATGGCCTGAAGATATTATCAAATCGGAAAGCATTATTGCCCAGATTCAGGACAGAGACCAGCTGCTGTTTTATCCCTTTGACGCAGTAGAGCCTTTTCTGCGGCTTTTAAATGAGGCGGCGACAAGGCCGGACGTGATTTCCATCAAGATCACAGTATACCGGCTTGCGTCATCATCGAAGATAGCGCATATTCTTTGTAAAGCGGCGGAAAATGGGAAAGAAGTCATTGTTTTGATGGAGCTTCGGGCAAGGTTTGATGAAGCGAACAATATAGAATGGTCAAAGCTTTTAGAAGACGCAGGCTGCCAGGTCGAATATGGTGTTGAAAACTTTAAATGCCATAGTAAAATATGTTTGATTACATTGAAAAGCAAAGGGAGAATCAGCCATATCACCCAAATCGGAACCGGGAATTATAATGAAAAAACAAATACAATGTATACAGATTTAAGTCTGATGACGGCATCGGAAGATATTGGAAATGACGGCGAAATATTTTTCAAGAATATGCTGATCAACAATTTAGAGGGTGAGTACAAAGAATTGCTGGTAGCACCGTATGGGATCAAAAGCAATATTTTAAAATTGATTGATGATGAAATCGCGAAAGGGAAGGATGGATACATTTTTGTCAAGGCAAATTCAATCACGGAAAAAGAAGTGATCGATAAGCTCAGGGAAGCCTCGCAAGCCGGTGTTGACATAAATTTAATCATACGCGGGATATGCTGCATAATCCCGGAAATCAAAGGCTTAACTGAAAATATCCATATTACAAGTATTGTGGGAAGATATTTAGAGCATGCCAGGATATATGTGTTTGGCAGGGGTGACCAGGCAAAATATTTTATTTCGTCTGCCGATTTGATGACACGCAATTTAAACCGCAGGGTAGAAATTGCCTGCCCGGTCTATGACTGTGAAATTATCGATAAAATCAAGTGGATTATTGAGACCCAGCTTAATGACAATGTTAAAGCGAGCTTTGTAAACGCAAGCGGTTCATACAGCAGAAAACAGGATATCAACAACGTGAAAATAGACAGCCAGCAGATATTTATGGAAAAAAGCATGCACAAGGATCCCCCTGTACATCGTGTCCCTGAATCCAATATACAAGATATTTTAGCCCAACTAAATATGGTCCGGAAAAGAATCTTAAAAAAATATTGGGACAAATAAAAAGTCTATTCCACAAAAAACTGGTAAGGAAAAATTTTGGGACAAAACCAATGTATGTACATTATAAAACCCGTTCCGGATAACGCGTCAGATCCAAACAAGCGAAAAAGATACGGCAGGGAGCGTTTGCTCCCTGCTTTTCCTATTCAGGCAGAAAAATCAGTCCTTTTTTTCTAAATCCAGCAGGGCAGGCGTTACATAAATAGTATTGTAATGATCGTAGATGACCATACCGGGTTTGGCACCGTTTGGCTTCCGGACATTTTTCACTGTTGTATAGTCCACCGGGACCTGGGAGGAATGCCGGGCCTTGGAAAAGTATGCGGCGAGAGTGGCGGCTTCGGTCAGCGTCCGGGGCGGTATGTCCTTATTGAGTCCCAGTTTGATTACGGCGTGGGAGCCATGGATCTTTTTGGTATGGAACCAAAGATCCTGGGAGTTGGCAAAGCGCAGGGTCAGGTAATCATTCTGGGTGTTGTTCCGGCCCACATAGATGTCGAAGCCGTCGCTGCTGACAAAATGCATGGGCTTCGCGGCAGAAACCTGCTGCCGGGCTTTGGCACCGGTGTTCCTGCGCTTTAGGTAGCCCTCCTGGGAAAGCTCCTGCCGAACGGCGTTTAGCTCCGACTCGCTTTGGCAGTCTTCCACCACCATCAGGGTGGACTCCAGATAGTCGATTTCAGCGGTTGTGTTTTCCATTTGCCGGGCTACCTCGACCTCAGCGTTTTTCGCCTTATTGTACAGCTTATAATACCGCTGGGCGTTTTGGGCCGGTGTCCGGGCAGGATCCAGCTGGATGGTGACTGGAGCTAGGTCTTCGGCGTAAAAATTTTGAAGGGTGACGACCTTGGATTTATCCGCAATTTGATAGAGGTTGGCAGTGAGCAAATCGCCGTAAATTTTATAGAGGTCTTTATTCTTGGCGTCGTCCAGGGTGTTTTTCTGGATTACCAGCTTTTTTGCCAGCCGCTCCAAATTGGTATGCAGAAGCTTCACCAGGCTGGCGCTTTTCTGCTTCATCCGTTCCCCGGCGTCCTTTGTGCGGAAATACCGCTCTAAAATTTCGTTTAAGGTATGCCCATATTCCACCTGGGCCGCAGCCCCATACTGGCGGATCTCCACAGCGGAGAAGTCGATAACCTTGCCGGCAGCGGCGTCGGTAATCAGGCAAGGGCGAAAGGGCTGATGACGGAGGGCGCGGATATATTGGGCGGCCACGGATTTTTCATCTGGGGATAGATCGGCGCACAGGCAGTCCGCCCGGCCCGCCGCCTGGTAGACCGCTTCCCGGGCTACCACCGGGCTGATCCCGGAAACGGCGGCCATAATGGCCTTGTCCGCCCGCTGGCCGGGCTGGGAAAAGTCAAAGCATACCTGATCCGCCGCTTCGGATAGAACCGGTGTTTTATCCTGGGGCGGCGGGGCCTGGTAAGCCAGCCCCGGCATGATCTGGCGCACAGAGCTGACCGTGAAATCCACATGCTTTACAGAATCAATAACCTGCATCTCCGCATTGGTCAGGATCAGGTTGGAATGCCGCCCCATCAGCTCCAGGATCAGGTGTTTGACCGTCAGGTCCCCCAGCTCGTTATAGGATTCTACATCGATGCATAAGACCCGCTCCCCCGCAGGCTGCCGGATGCCGGCGACCTTGCCGCCGGCCAGGTGTTTGCGCAGCAGCATGCAGAACATAGGGGGAGTTTGGGGATTTTCCTTCTGGACCTGAGTTAAGTGCGCCCGGGGATAGGACGCGTTGGCAGACAGCACCAGCCGGTAGTGGCTGGAAAAGGTGCGAATGCTTAACAAAATCTCGTCCCGCTCCGGCTGATAGATTTTGTCAATCCGGCCGCCTAAAATCGTTTCCTTGAGCTCCGCGGCCAGGCAGGCTACGGCCAGGGTGTCAAATGCCATGGTTATCTTCCTCCAATTTTTTTGCGTCTTTTTGGTGGTATTATATCATAGTCGGCCGGGAAAATAAACGGAAAATTTAAAAAAAATTCATAAATAGGTATGTTCTTTTTCGCGAATGTATGATATAATAGTTTGAATAATGATAAAGTGGGTGAAGTATGTGATCAAGAGCATGACCGGCTACGGACGGCAGGAAGCCGTAACCGCCGGAAAAAAAATCACGGTAGAAATTAAATCTGTAAACCACAGGTATTCTGACTATACCATTAAAGCGCCCCGGTACTACGCGTTTTTGGAAGAAAGAATCCGTACATATGCGGCGGACCATATTGCCCGGGGCAAGGTTGATATTTATGTGAATATGGAAAGCTACGATCAGGCGGACAAGGAGATTATCCTGAACAAGGCGATGGCGAAGGCGTATTTAGACGCCTTATACAGCCTTCGGGATCAGTTCGGCCTGGCGGACGACATTTCGGTCATGGGTCTGGCCCGGTATCCGGATATTTTCAATACGGAGCGGAAAGAGGAAGACCAAGAGGAGATTTGGGCTATTGTGCAGCCGGTGCTGGCCGGCGCTATGGAGCAGTTTACAGCCATGCGGACCCGGGAGGGCCAGCGGATCCAAGCGGACTTAGAAGCTCGGATTGGGTATATGCAAACCCTGGCGAAAAAGATCGACCAGCGTTCCCCCCAGACTGTGGCGGAATACCGGGAAAAGCTGTACAACAAAATCAAGGAGCTTTTAGAGGACCGGGAGATGGATGAAAGCCGTCTGCTTACCGAGGTGGCTATTTTCGCGGACAAGGTGGCGGTGAATGAGGAGCTTGTCCGGCTGGACAGCCATTTTGACGAGTTCCATGGGATTTTGAACGGCACCGAGCCGGCCGGCCGGAAGCTGGATTTTTTGATCCAGGAGATCAACCGGGAGGTCAATACCACTGGCTCCAAGGCCGGTGACATTGAGATCGCCAAGCTTGTGGTGGAGCTTAAGGGAGAGATCGAGAAGCTCCGGGAGCAGGTGCAAAATATTGAATAGGTAGAAGTAGGGTTTGACAGGAAGGGATGGATCGCTTTGAAATTGATCAACATAGGTTTTGGAAATATGGTTTCAGCCAGCCGGCTGGTGGCCATTGTTAGCCCAGAGTCCGCGCCGATTAAGCGGATGATGCGGGAGGCGGAGGATAAGGGCATACTGATCAACGCCACATATGGCCGGCGGACCCGGGCGGTTTTGATTACGGACAGCGGCCATGTGATTTTGTCCTCCATTCAGCCGGAAACCGTTGCCCATCGGCTGGATGAGATGGATGTGGACGAGGAGGATACCGATGAGTAAGGGTTCGTTATTTGTGATTTCCGGCCCTTCCGGTACCGGCAAGGGCACGGTTTGCGCAGAACTTTTGAAAACAGAGGATCTGTTCCTGTCCGTATCCGCTACAACTCGAGATAAACGGGCCGGCGAGGTGGACGGCGTCAATTACTATTTTATCACAGAGCCAGAATTCAAAGACAGGATCGTTCGGGAACAGATGCTGGAATGGGCCGTTTACAACGGCAATTATTACGGCACGCCCAAGGACTGCGTAGAAAAAATGCTGGCCGAAGGGAAAGACGTCATTTTGGAGATTGAGGCCCAGGGCGCTCTAAAGGTCAAGGCGGTGCTGCCGGAGACAGTATTGATTTTTATTGTCCCCCCTTCTATGGCAGAGCTGAAAAACCGGTTAATCTCCCGGGGCAGGGAGAGCACGGCCCAGATTGAAAAGCGGCTGGACGCGGCCAGATGGGAATTTTCCCAGGCCTTTCAATATAATCATGTGGTTGTAAACGATGATTTGGCAGAATGTGTCGGCGCCATCCGGGATATAATAGCCCAAAGGAAGAAAAATAACGCGTTTATCAATACATTGCTACAGGAAAACTATTAAAGCGGAACATAAAGGAGAGCGATAATGATGATGATCAAGCCAGGAATCAGTACACTTTCGAAATGCGTGGACAGCCGGTATACGCTGGTAACCATGGCGGCCAAGCGGGCCAGAATGATTGGGGAAAGCGGCAAGGGCTTAGTCGACTGCGACTCAAAAAAAGCCGTATCCATCGCGGTAGAGGAAATCGCCGCCGGGAAGGTGGGCTATACCCGTGCGGCTCGGCCGCAGGAGCCTGCCGCAAACGATTCACCGGCGGCGGAGCCCCAGGCGCCGGAAACACCGGCAGAATAAACAAGGAGTACACTGGTGATCGCACAGGTGATCGTCCGCCAGGAGGCCCGGCAGGTAGACCGGCTGTTTGATTATCTGGTCCCGGCGGCGCTGGAGGGCCAGATCGGGATCGGAAGCCGGGTGATCGTCCCATTTGGGGCAGGGAACAAGCAAAAGGAAGCATATGTTTTTCGGATCACAAAAAAAAGCCAGGCAAAGCGGCTCAAGTCGATTCTGCGTTTGGCCGACCCGGGCCGGGCGTTTGACGCGAATATGCTGCGGCTGATCCAATGGATGCGGGAAAAGTATCTCTGCACCTACATGGATGTGCTCCGGGCGGTGATCCCGGCCGGGACCAGCGCAAGGCCGGCGGAATGGATTGTACTGACAGAAGCCGGGAAAGCCGCGGGTGACGAGATCAGCAGGATGCTGGCGGACCAAGGCGGGGCCGCAGAGCTGAACGGATTTTGTCAGCTGTTTTCCAAAGACCCGCGGCGAAAAATTAAAGCGTCCATCGAAAATGGTCTTGCGGCCATTGAGTACCGGGACGACCGGACGGTAAGGGATAAAACCGTCCGGGTAGCGGTCTTGGCGGTGCCGCCGGAAGACGCGGAAAAGGCGGTCTCGCTTTTGCGCCGGCGGCGCGCCGGCGTACAGGCGGCAATGCTGGAGATCCTGGCAACGAACGAAATGGTTTCTGCGGCGGATCTGACCCGCTTTACCGGCGGTGGATACGGTGCGGTATCCGCGCTGGAGAAAAAGGGCCTGATCGCCGTCAAGACCGTGACAGTGAGCCGGGATCCCATCCGGCGACGGGAAAACCTAAAAAAAACGCCCCCGACGCTGACCGCTGAGCAGAATACAGCCTATTCGGCTGTAGCAGCAGCTTTGGAGCGCCGGGCATATGCCGGCTTTTTGCTGCACGGCGTTACAGGCAGCGGCAAAACAGAGGTATATCTGCGGCTGATCCAGAAGGCTTTGGACCTGGGCAGAAAGGCCGTGGTCCTGGTGCCGGAAATCGCCCTGACGCCTCAGCTGGTGGCAGAGTTCTGCGGCCGGTTCGGCCGTCGGGTAGCTGTATTTCACAGCGGCCTGTCCCTAGGGGAAAAATATGATGAATGGAAAAGGATGCGGGATGGCGGCGCGGATATCGTGATTGGCGCGCGTTCAGCGGTTTTCGCGCCGTTTGATGATATTGGCGTAATCATTGTGGATGAAGAACATGAAACCACGTATAAATCCGAGACATTGCCCCGGTATCAAACCAAGGAAGTAGCCCAGTTCCGGGCCAAGCAATACGGGGCGGCCCTGGTGCTGGCGTCGGCTACGCCCCAGGTGGAAACCTATTATCGGGCCCGGCAGGGGGAGTATACCTTGCTGACAATGCAAAACCGGGTGCGGGGCAGGCAGCTGCCGGCGGTGTCCGTTGTGGATATGCGGAAGGAGCTGGAGGCTGGAAACCGCTCTATTTTCAGCCGGGCGCTGGAGCGGGAGATCGTGCAGAATTTAGAAAACCGGGAGCAGACAATTTTGTTTTTGAACCGGCGGGGATTTTCCACATTTGTTTCCTGCCGGAGCTGCGGATTCGTGGCCGAATGTCCAAACTGCAATATTACGCTGACGTATCATAAGTTCAGCAATACGCTGCGCTGCCATTACTGCGGCTTCACCATTGAAAATTATACTGCCTGCCCCGCCTGCAATAGCCCCTATATCCGCTATTTCGGCGGCGGCACACAGAAGGTGGAAGAGGAGGTCCGCCGGCTGTTCCCAGCGGCGTCGGTTCTGCGGATGGACGTGGACACCACCGGCCGGCAGCACAGCCATGAAAAGATTTTAGAGACATTCCGCCGGGAAAAGACCGATATTCTGATCGGTACCCAGATGGTGGCCAAGGGGCTGGACTTTTCCAATGTGACATTGGTAGGGGTCGTCTCTGCGGACACGATGTTGCATATCGGGGATTTCCGGGCGGGGGAGCGGACCTTTGACCTGCTGGAGCAGGTGACGGGCCGGGCCGGCCGGGATCAAAAATCGGGCCGGGCGGTGATCCAGACGTATAACCCGGATCATGACGCGGTCAGGCTGGCCCAGGCCCATGACTACCAGCGCTTTTATGAAAAGGAGATTGCCCTGCGCCAGGCTCTTTGGTATCCGCCATTTGCGGAGCTGGTCAGCGTACTGTTTTCCGGAGAAAGCGAGGACTTAGTGCCCCGGGCTGCCCGGTTTTTCGCAAAACAGCTTAACGGCCTGGAAAAACTGGGGCAGCGGGTGCAGGTGCTGGGGCCTGTACCGGCCTACATTTCCAAAATCAAAAACAAATTCCGGTGGCGTATCTTAATCAAGTGCGTCTCCGCAGACGGGCTGGACGGGATCCTCACGGATGCCCGGGCGGCTTTTTCAGAGAATGCCGTTTATGAGAATGTAGCGGTAGTAATTGACAAAAATCCCAGCAGTGTAAGCTGACAGAATATACAACAACGGATGCCTGCGGGCACAGGAAGGAAGGGTAAGATTATGGCGATTCGGGAAATTCGGAAAAAGGGCGACGAGGTTTTAGCAAAGGTCTGCAAGCCGGTTACGAAATTCGACGACAAGCTGGCGATCCTGCTGGACGACATGTATGAAACAATGGTTAAGAGCGAAGGCGTAGGCTTAGCGGCGTCCCAGGTGGGCATCCTGAAGCGGGCGGTTGTGATCGACGTCGGGGACGGGCGGATCGAACTGATTAACCCAGTTATCGTAGAAAGCGCTGGATCCCAGAATGGGCCTGAGGGCTGCCTGAGCTTCCCGGGGATATTCGGCGAGGTAGAGCGGCCGAATTTTGTGACGGTAGAGGCCCAGGACCGGACGGGGAAAACCTTCCGGATTTCCGGTGAGGCGCTGCTGGCCCGGGCATTCTGCCATGAGATTGACCACCTGGACGGAAAAGTATTTATAGAAAAGGTAACGAAATTTATTGAAGACTAAGGAGGCGGCCGGGATGCGGATTTTATTTATGGGTACGCCGGATATCGCGGCGTCGTGCCTGGAGCGGCTTTTAGCGGCGGGAATGGATATTGTGGGCGCGGTTACCCAGCCGGATAAGCCTCGGGGCCGGGGCCATAAGCTGACCCCGCCGGCGGTAAAGGTTTTAGCCCAAGCGCGGGGGATCCCGGTATTTCAGCCAGTCTCCTTGAAAAACGGGGAACTGACGCCGGTTTTGGAGACGCTGCGGCCGGAGCTGATCGTGGTTGTGGCCTACGGGAAAATCCTGCCCAAGACGGTGCTGGATTTCCCCAAACGAGGCTGTATCAATATGCACGCGTCCCTGCTGCCTAAATACCGGGGAGCGGCGCCGATCCAGTGGGCGGTGATCAACGGGGAGAAGACTACCGGGGTTACCACCATGCGGATGGACGAGGGGCTGGATACCGGCGACATGCTGTTATCTGAAGCGCTGGAGATCGGGGAATACGAAACCAGTGCGGAGCTGTTCCAACGAATGGCAGAGCTGGGCGGACATGTGCTTGTGGAAACGATCCAAAAGCTGGACGAGATCCGGCCCATTCCCCAGGATCATGCAAAAATGAGCTACGCCCCAGTCATTACCAAAGAAATGGGGCATATTGATTGGAAAAAACCGGCCTGGGCCATTGCGAAGCTGATTTGCGGAATGAATTCCTGGCCGTTAGCATATACAGTATATAAAGAAGAAACGATCAAGATCCATCGGGCGGTGGTAGGGGGCGGCGCTGCCGGCGTACCGGGAGAATTGCTTGGCTATGAAAAGGGACGGGGGCTCCAGGTCCGATGCGGGGAGGGTACCCTGTATATCCAGGAGGTGCAGTTCCCTGGGAAAAAGAAAATGCACATAGATGACTATCTTTTAGGGCATACTCTGGACATGGGAACAATATTGCGATAGAGGTGTATTTATGCTATACTGGGACAACACATACTACTTGCTGATCTTGGCCTTTTTGCTGTCGGCGCTGGCTTCATTCGGCGTCCAGGCGGCCTTTTCAAAATATAAAAATGTGTTCAGCCGCCGGGGAATGACCGGGATGGACGCGGCCCGGCGGATTTTAGACGCAAACGGCCTGTACGGTGTGCGGATCGAGCACATTTCCGGGAATCTGAACGATCATTATGATCCCCGATCTAATGTGATCCGCTTGTCGGATGCCACCTATTCGTCCTCCTCTGTGGCGTCCATCGGCGTGGCGGCCCATGAGGCGGGACACGCGATACAGCATGCAGTGGGCTATATGCCCATTAAAATCCGCAACGCGATTGTGCCTGTGGCCAATATCGGTTCTACCCTGTCCATGCCTTTGTTTTTCATCGGCCTGCTGCTGGGGATCCCAGCCTTGGCCATGGGCGGCGTGATTTTGTTTTCTGCCATTCTGGTATTTCAGGTGGCCACGCTGCCAGTGGAGTTTAACGCCAGCCGGCGGGCCTTATCAATTTTAAATCATTCCGGAATTTTGGAACCGGAAGAGGTGCAGGCGGCGGGCAAGGTACTGCGGGCGGCAGCCATGACGTATGTTGCGGCGGTGGCGGCTTCGGCCCTGCAGCTATTGCGGCTTTTGGCTATTGTAAACCGGCGGCGGGATTAAATGGAGTCAGACGATGAAAAACGCGAGAGAAACCGCTGTTTTGATCCTAGTGGAAATTCATAGGTCTGGAGCTTATTCCAACCTGACGTTAAAAAAACGTTTGGGGCCGGATATGCCTGGACCGGAAAAGCGGCTGGCTACCACGCTGGTGTATGGGGTGATTCAGCGGCAGTTAACTTTAGACTATATCATCGGGCAGTATTCAAAAATCAAACTGAAAAAAATATCTGCCTATATTTTAGAGATCCTGCGGGTGGGGATTTATCAGCTGTTATATCTGGATAAGATCCCGGATTCCGCTGCGGTGAATGAAAGCGTGAAGCTAGCCAGGCGGTATGGCCATGGGGCCAGCGCCGGGTATGTCAATGGTATTTTGCACAGCGTTCTGCGGGGGACGGTGCGGTATCCGGCGGATCCCCTGGAGCGGCTCAGCGTGGAGGAATCCTTTCCCCTTTGGCTCTGCCGGGCATGGACGGAGGAATTCGGGCCGGCGTTTGCAAAGGAATTGATGGCGGCGATGAACGGCCAGCCGCCGCTTTGCCTTCGGGCCAATACCTTGAAAATTTCCCCGGCTGCGCTGGCTCAGGCGCTGCCAGGCGGGCAGGTCAGCGAATTGTATCCTCAGGCGGTGACAGCCCAAGGGTTTGACATTGCCGGGTCGGCGGAATACCGGGCGGGGCTGTTTACCGTCCAGGACATCTCCGCTATGCTGGCCGGAGCCGCGTTAGGACCAAAGAGAGGCCAGCAGGTCATTGATCTGTGCGCGGCGCCTGGGGGAAAAACCACCCATCTGGCACAGCTTATGGAAAATACAGGCCGGATCCAGGCCTTTGATATCCACCCCCATAAGATCCAATTGATCCGGGAAAACGCTGGACGAATGGGGATAGATATTATCGAAGCCCAGCCCGGTGATGCGGCCCGGTTTGACCAGCGCCTTTCGGAAACGGCGGATAAGGTGCTGGCGGATGTGCCCTGTTCCGGGCTGGGGATCATCCGGCGGAAGCCGGAGATCAAATGGAAACAGGCGGCGGATACTGATCTGCCGGAAATCCAGTACAGGATCCTGGAAAACGGGGCCCGGTATGTCAAGCCCGGGGGCGAGCTGGTATACAGCACCTGCACCCTCCGGCCCCAGGAAAACCAGGCGGTGATCCAACGTTTTTTGGCGGAACACCGCGGTTTTTCCCCGGTGGATTTTGGAGACCGGTTGCCGGCGGTGCTTCGGAAGGATACCCTGCGGGATGGATACATAACCTTTTATCCCCATACGGATGGGATCGACGGATTTTTTATTGCCAAACTGAAAAAGGTGTAGAGCATGATTGATTTAAAGGATTTGGAATATCACGAGTTGGAAGCGTTCTTGCAGGCGCAGGATCAGCCCAAATACCGGGCCAGGCAGATCTTCCAGTGGCTCCACCGGGGCGCAGAAAGCCTGGAGGAGATGACGGATCTTCCCAAAGCCCTGCGGGAGCGGCTTGCCCAGGTTTGCTTTGTATCCCGGCTGTCAATTCGGGAAAAATATGTATCCCGGCTGGACGGTACAGTGAAATATTTGTTCCAGCTTGAAGACGGAAACTGTATTGAAAGCGTGGTCATGCGCTATAAGCATGGGCTGACAGTGTGTATTTCCTCCCAGGTGGGCTGCCGGATGGGCTGCGGCTTTTGTGCCTCTGCCATTGACGGCCTGTACCGGAATTTAACGGCTGGAGAGATTTTGAACCAGGTGCTTTTTGCCCAGAAGGATATGGGGGAGCGGATTAGCAATATTGTGATGATGGGCATTGGCGAGCCCTTAGATAATTTTGACAATGTGCTCCGGTTTTTACATAATGTAAACCACCCGGCGGGCGTAAACATCGGTTATCGGCATATCTCCCTGTCTACCTGCGGCCTGGTGGATAAAATTGAAAGGCTGGCGGCGGAAAACTTACCCATTACCCTTTCAGTCTCCCTCCACGCGCCCAATAACGCTATCCGGGATACGATTATGCCCGTCAATAAAAAATACCCGGTAGAAGAACTGCTGGCAGCCTGCCGGGACTATATCCAAAAGACGACCCGGCGGATTAGTTTTGAATACGCGCTGATTTCCGGCGTCAACGACGGGCCGGCGCAGGCGGAGGAGCTGGCCCGCCGGCTGCAGGGGATGCTCTGCCACATCAACCTGATTCCGGTCAACCCGGTGGAGGAGCGGCAATACCATAAAGGCGCTGCCCAGGATATCCGCCGGTTCCAGGAGCGGCTGCAGGCGCTGGGCATGAACGCCACCGTCCGGCGGGAGCTGGGAAGCGATATTTCTGCTTCCTGTGGACAATTGCGGAAAAAAGTATTATAATATAGACAGAAAATGAAATGGATGCGGGGTGAGAACCATGAAAATTGCAGCCCAGAGCGATATCGGCAAGCATAGGGAGATCAATGAGGACAGCTACTTCGTCTATCAGAACGACAATCTGATCGGCGGATTTGTAGCCGACGGCATGGGCGGGCATCAGGCCGGCGAGGTGGCAAGTACGATGGTGGCCAGTATTGTGAAGGATTATATCATCAGTGAATTTAATACGAAAATGGACTATGTGGAAACGGGGGAAATGATCCGTCAGGCATTTTTAGCCGCAAACCAGCAAATATACCAGTACGCCAAGAAGAATGAAAATCTGGTGGGTATGGGTACGACGGCCAGCCTGGCGATCATTTATCAGGATAAGTTGATCGTCGCGCATGTGGGGGACAGCCGTGTCTACCTGATCGGCGATGGGATCCGGCAGATCACCCATGACCACTCCTTTGTGGAGGAGCTGCTTCGGCGGGGAGAGATCACCCGCCAGGACGCGAGTACGCATCCCAACCGGAACTATATCACCCGGGCCGTGGGCGCGGAGGATACGGTCAAGGTGGATATTACTATAACAGCCTATCAGGGGGAGACGGTGCTGTTATGCAGCGACGGGCTGACAAACATGGTATCCAACCAGCAGATTCAGGAAATCATACAGGAAAACGAGGACCTGCAGGAGGCCGCCCGGAAGCTGATCGCATTGGCGAACAAAAAAGGCGGCAAGGACAATATCACAGTGGTTGCGTTTTGCAAGTAAGTATGGAGGGAATATAAACTATGTACAGTGATAATTTAGTGGGAAAGGTCTTAGGGGACCGGTATGAAATTTTGGAGAAAATCGGCGCCGGCGGCATGGCCACGGTGTATAAAGCCCATTGCCGGCTTCTCAACCGGTATGTTGCCATTAAAGTATTAAAGGAGTCGCTGAAAAACGACCCGGAGATTGTCAAAAAGTTCAGCGTGGAAGCAAAAGCCGCAGCCGGGCTTTCGCACCACAATATCGTTTCTGTTTACGACGTTGGGGAAACCGACGGCCTGAGCTATATTGTGATGGAGTATGTAGACGGCATTACGTTAAAGGAATACTTAAACAAGCACACAATGCTGGATTGGCGGGAGGCCTGCAACTTCGGGATCCAGATCGGCCTTGCTTTGGAGCATGCCCATAAGAATGGGATCATACATAGAGATATCAAACCCCATAATATTCTTGTAACCAACGACCATACCCTGAAGGTGGCCGATTTTGGGATCGCCCGGGCGGTCAGCAGCGAGACTGTGGTCGCCGGCGGCGACGCGCTGGGCTCGGTGCATTATATCTCCCCGGAACAGGCCCGGGGCGGGTATACGGATGCCCGGTCGGATATCTATTCCTTGGGGGTGGTTATGTACGAAATGCTGACCGGCAGGCTGCCTTTTGACGGGGATAACCCGGTCTCCATCGCGATTATGAAGCTGGAGAAGGATCCGGTAGACTGTAAGGTGATCAATTTAGAAATCCCACAGGAGGTTTCCCAGATCGTCATGAAGGCCATGGCCCGGGAACAGCATGCCCGGTATCAGACGGTGATGGACATGGTCGTGGATTTAAAATCCGTACTGGAAAGCAGCCAGACAGAACGGGGGGCTGTTACAGGCATGACGGAGCGGATTCCCAAAATCCCGGCCCGGGAGCTTCCCAAGGAGGAGCCCGGCAGTCAAGGCCGGCGGGGTAAAAAGAAAAAGGACAAGCTGGCCAGCTATCTGGTGATCGGCAGCATTTTGCTGGTGCTGATCCTGGCCGGCGGCACGTTTGCTTTTATGAATTGGGGAAAAAAGGAGGTACAGGTCCCCAATCTGCTGAATAAGACCTTGGAAGAGGCCCTGCTGGAGATTAAGGATACCGATTTTGAAATTGACGAGACCAGTATCATGTACGAGGTGTCCTCCGAATATGAGGAAGGCCGGATTATGCTGCAGAATCCAGGAGCAAACACCTATGTGAAAAAAAATACGAAAATCAAGCTGACGATCAGCTCAGGCCCGGAGGAAGGGAATATCCCAGTGCCGGAGCTGGAGAATAAAAGCTTTGACGAGGCGGTGCAGTTGTTAGAGGCGGCTGACCTGTCGTATGAGAAGATTGAAGAGGAAAGCAGCACCTATGAGTTGAATTATGTCATTGGGCAGATCCCTCAGGCTGGCACAAAGGTTTCCAAGGGCTATAAGGTCATCCTTCGGGTCTGCACCTCAAAGCCGGAGGCAAACGAGGATGAAAAGGTACCAGTTCCCAATGTGGTCGGCGGCAATATGGAAGCCGCGGATAAAAAGCTGAAGGCCGTTGGCCTAAAGCTGGGAAACGTGAAAAAGGAGCAGTCCAATAAGCCGGCGGGGCAGGTTATTTCCCAGGATCCATCGGCAGGCAGCGAATCGCCCAAGGGATCCTATGTGAATATTGTAGTCAGCGAGGGCCAGGCCCAGGCAGAGGAGCCTACGCCGTCTCCCACAGTCAGGGTGACTGACCCGCCGAAAACCGCAGAGCCAACCACTCCGTCGGAAACAGCGGATCCGACCACACAGCCTGCGAAGCGGACAAATCTAACAGTGGTGATCCCAGACAGCGCCGGTGAGAAGGTACAGATCAAGGTGGTGGCCAACGGAAAAACGATTTATGATAAATCGCACAACAAGTCAGACGGACAGGTGGTCATCCCAGTTGAGTCTACGAAGGACAGCGCAACGGTGGAAACCTATATTGACGGCCAGAAGGTCAGTGAAAAAGAAGTAACGTTTGATTAAAGAGGAGCATATGCAGGGAATCATTTGCAAGGGAATCGGCGGATTTTACTATATCCGGGCTGAAGATGGCAACACCTATGAATGCAAGGCCCGGGGAATATTCCGTAAGGAAAATATTAAGCCCATGATCGGCGACCGGGTAGAAATTGCAATCGACGGCAGGCAGGGGAGCATTACGGCGATCCTGCCCCGGCGTACCATGCTGGTGCGTCCGCCGGTGGCTAATATTGACGTTTTGATTTTGGTAGCGGCTGCGGCTGCACCGGAGCCAAACCTTCGGCTTTTGGACAAAATGCTTTTAGCAGCGGAGGCGGCGGGGATCGCATCGGTTTTGTGTGTCAATAAGACCGATCTGCGGGCCGCAGATATGCTGCGGCGGATTTATACGCCTGCGGGGTACCCGATTGTAGAGGTCAGCGCTAAGACAGAGCAGGGGATCGACGCGCTCCTGCCATATATCCAGGGAAAGACAGCAGCCTTTGCAGGCCTATCCGGCGTGGGGAAATCCAGCATCCTGAACCTGCTGACAGGCGGCGGAATGGAAACCGGCCGAGTCAGCCAAAAGCTGCAGCGGGGCCGGCATACCACCCGGCATGTAGAGCTTTTCAGCTTGGATGGCGGCGGCTTCGTGCTGGATACGCCGGGCTTCAGCTCTTTTTCAGTGGAGGACATCCCCGCCGGGGAGCTTTGGCGGTATTTCCCTGAAATGCGGGACTGCCAGGGCGGCTGCCGGTTCAAGGGCTGCGCCCATGTGAACGAGCCGGACTGCCGGGTTAAGGAAAAGCTGGAAACCGGCGGGATCGCGCCGGAACGATATGAAAGCTATGTGGAATTTTATCAGCAGCAGAAAGCGGTGAAGGCCTGGGAAAAATAAACCGGGCCTGAACTGGTGTGCATATGCATGATGGTGGAAAGGAAGAATAGCAATGATTTTAGCGCCTTCGATTTTATCGGCGGATTTTGGGATCCTGCGCCGGCAGGTGACCGAGATCGAAGAGGCCGGAGCCCAGTGGCTCCATATCGACGTGATGGACGGGCAGTTTGTACCCAATATCAGCTTTGGCGCGGTAGTGATGCAGTCGCTTCGCCCGTATTCAAAGCTGTTTTTTGATGTGCATCTGATGATCGTAGACCCGGAACGGTATATTGTTGATTTTGTCCAGGCCGGGGCGGACGGTGTGACAATCCATGTGGAGGCTGCCCGGAATCCGGCGGCGGTGCTGCGGCAGATCCATGATTTAGGGGTCAAGGCTGGTATTTCCCTGAATCCGGAAACACCGGCGGAGGCTGTATTCCCTTATCTGGAGCTGGCAGATATGGTTTTAGTTATGAGCGTACATCCCGGCCGGGGCGGCCAGAAGTACATCCCCGAATCGGATGAAAAAATCCGCGCGATCCGGAAACAGGCCGGGCCGGACTATTTGATCCAGGTGGACGGCGGGATCTGCCAAGGCAATATCCGGGCTGTACGGGACTGTGGAGCCAACGTGTTTGTGGCCGGCTCAGCGGTATTTACGGACGATATTCCCGGCGCCTGCCGGGGGCTGCTGGAGGCAATCCGATGAAAGCGCTGATTTTAGGAAACGGGGATATTTTTGATTATCCGGCGATGGCGGCTCGGACGGCGGACTATGACCTTTTGATCTGCGCCGACGGCGGCCTTCACCATGCCCAGGCCCTGGGCTGGACGCCGGATATCCTTTTGGGGGATATGGACTCTGTAAAAACGGCGCCGGCGGCGATTCCCAAGCAGGTGTTTCCCGCTAGGAAAGATGAAACGGACGGAGAGCTGGCGGTGGGCTACGCCCTGGCCCAGGGCGCCGGCGAGATCGTGCTTGCTGGGTTTTCCGGCTGCAGGTTAGACCATACCCTGACCAATGTTTTCTTTTTAAAAACTATTGCGGACGCCGGGAAAACCGGCGTTTTTCTGGACGATAAAAACGAAATTTATTATATACAGGATCAGGTCTCTCTCCAAGGCCGGGCGGGGGATCTGGTCTCAATTGTTCCCCTGACGGACATGGGCGGCGTGACTACCCAGGGGCTGGAATATCCTCTGGCCGGGGAAACGCTGTATTTTGCCAAAAGCCGGGGCGTCAGCAATGTGATGACGGGGAGCTGGTGCGAAATTACGGCCCGGTCTGGCTGCGGCCTGGTGATGAAAAGCCGGGATTGAGCCGGGAGAATGACTGTTGAACGGAGTGTTAAAGCTTGGAAGAAATAATATATCTAGATAACGCGTCCACAACTATACCTTCTGCGGCGGCAAAGCAGGCGGCGCAAGCGGCTATGGAAGCCTTCGGGAATCCATCCAGTATGCACAGGCTGGGGCTGGCGGCGGAAAAGCTTCTCAAAAAAAGCCGGGAGCAGGTGGCGGGGGCGCTAGGCGTAGAGACTGGTAAGATTTACTTTACCTCCGGCGGTACGGAGGCTAATAATATGGCTATTTTCGGCGCTGTCAGCCGGAGGAGAGGCGGCCACATTATTACCACCCAAATTGAACATCCGTCGGTTTTGGCACCAATACGGGCTTTAGAAAACGATGGGTTTTCAGTAACGTATCTGTCCCCGGGCCGGGACGGCCGGATCCGTTCCGCGGACTTTGCCGCCGCGCTGCGGCCGGATACAGTGCTGGCAAGCGTCATGCATGTGAATAATGAGGTGGGAACGGTCCAGCCAGTGGCGGAGTTAAAAAGAATTCTGCGGGAAAAAGCGCCTCGGGCGCTTTTTCATGTGGACGCCGTCCAGGGCTTTGGCAAGGCAGAGCTGAAGCCTCGGCAGTGGGGCATTGACCTGCTTTCCGTCAGCGCCCACAAGATCCATGGATTGAAAGGGACAGGCGCGCTGTATGTTGCCGGCGGGAAAATCAACCCGCTGCTGGTAGGCGGCGGCCAGGAAAGGGATCTGCGGTCCGGCACGGAAAACGTAGTGGGGATCGCCGCCTTTGGCGCGGCGGCCGGCGAGCTTTGTCAGGGCCGGGAAGATCCGGGAAATATGCGCCAGATGCTGGCGGAGTGGCTTTTGGATATGGTACCGGATATACAGATTAACGGCGGGGAGGACTGTCAGTCCGGATATGTGCTCAATGTTTCTTTCCGGGGGATCAAGGCGGAGATCCTGTTGCATATGCTGGAGGACTGCGATATTTATGTGTCTACCGGCTCAGCCTGCTCTACCAATAAGCCTATGCCCAGCCCGGTGCTGACAGCTATGGGCTGTACACCGACGGAAATTGCCGGCGCGGTGCGGTTTAGCTTTTCCGGCGGGGAAACGGCGGAAATGATGGAAAAAACGGCCCGGGTTACTGCCCAGAAGGTGGCGGAGATCCGGAAATATATGCGGTAAAAAATAAAAAGAAAAGGGTTTATGGGATGAAAGAGATTATTTTGGTGAAATATGGGGAGATTATCTTAAAGGGCGGAAACCGACCGGTTTTTGAGCGGGTGTTGATGAAAAACATTCAAAACGCCGTCCGCAATATCGGCGAGATCAAAACGCGGATTGCCCAGGCAACCATTTACATTACGGTTTCAGACAGCGGGAAGATGGAGCTGATTATGGAACGGCTGGCGAAAATTTTTGGTATTGTGTCCATAACCCGGGCCGCGGTGCTGGAAAAGGATATAGAAAGCTTAAAGCGGGGCGCGCTGGAATACTGCCGACCGGATCTCAGGCCAGGCACCCGGTTTAAGGTGGAGGCCAAGCGGGCAGACAAGCGGTTCCCAATGACGTCGCCGGAGATCTGCATGGAAGTAGGCGGATTTTTGCACGATGAATGCCCGGAATTAATTGTGGATGTACATCAGCCGGAGATCACGGTAAAGGTGGAGGTGCGGGATTTCGGCGCGTATGTTTACTGCGAGCAGAAAAAAATCCCCGGGCCGGGCGGGATGCCCATCGGCACCGGTAGCAAGGCCACTTTGCTTTTGTCCGGCGGGATCGACAGCCCGGTAGCGGGACATATGATTGCTAAACGGGGTGTAGAAATCGACGCTGTGAACTTTTTCAGCTTTCCCTATACCAGCGACCGGGCTAAGGAAAAGGTCATAGAGCTGGCGGCGATCCTGGCCCAGTACACCGCGAAAATCAATCTGCATATTGTGCCGTTTACGGAGATCCAGCTGGCGATCCGGGATAACGCGCCGGAGGAGCATATGACTCTGCTGATGCGCCGGTTTATGATGCGGATTGCGGAGCGGGTGGCCCGGAAAAACCAGTCCGCGGCGCTGATCACCGGGGAGAGCGTAGGCCAGGTAGCCAGCCAGACCATCGCCGCCCTGAACGTAACCAACCAGGTAGTGGATATGCCAGTGCTTCGGCCCTTGATCGGGATGGATAAGGACGAGATCGTGGCGCGTTCCCGGGAAATCGGGACGTTTGAAACGTCGATCCTGCCGTATGAGGATTGCTGTACGGTCTTTACCCCCAGGCACCCGACCACCCAGCCCAGGCTTTCCGCCATTGAAAAATCGGAAAGTGCGCTGGACGTGGAGACGCTGATTGAAACGGCCATGGCCGGCATTGAAACCATTACAATATATCCAAAAGGCTGAATGGAGGGATTAGATTGAATGCGGAGCTATTATCTGTCGGCACAGAGCTGCTGTTAGGTGAAATTTTAAATACGGACGCCCAGTTCTTAGCGGAGGAACTGTCCCGGCTGGGTATTTCCGTTTACTACCAGACGGTAGCAGGGGATAACCGGGAGCGGCTCCAGGCAGCTATGGAGCTGGCTTTGTCCAGAGCGGATATCGTGATTGCTTCCGGAGGGCTGGGGCCCACCCCGGACGACTTGACTAAGGAAGTCATCGCGGCGTGTATGGGAGAGGAACTGGTATTGCATCCGGAGAGCCTGGCCCAGATCCAGGCGTACCACAAAAAGATTCAGCGGGATATGCCCAAAAGCAATGAAAAGCAAGCAATGCTGCCCCAAAACGGCATTGTATTGCCAAACCCCAATGGTACGGCTCCTGGGTGCATTATTGAAAAGAATGGAAAGATTGCTATTATGCTGCCGGGACCGCCCAACGAGCTGAAGCCCATGTTTTTGGAATCCGTGCGGCCGTATCTTTTGAAAAAGTCGAATTGCATCCTGTATTCCAAGACCTTAAAAATTTTTGGGATCGGGGAATCCCGGGTCGGGGAGCTTCTGGCCGGCTTGATGGAGTCGGAAAACCCAACAGTAGCCCCGTATGCGGAAACAGCCGGGGTCCGGCTGCGGCTCACAGCCCGGTGCGCTTCGGAGGACGAAGGAAAGGCTATGCTGGCGCCGGTGGAAGCGGAGATTATGGAGAAAATTGGGGAATATGTATATAGTCAGGAAGATATCAGCCTGCCGGAGGCTGTCGTCCGGAAGCTGTTGGAAAAAAATATGACGATTGCTGCGGCGGAAAGCTGCACTGGCGGTATGTTCGCAAAAATGATTACAGACTTTCCCGGTGTGTCCGCAATCCTCAATGAGAGCTTTGTGACCTATGCCAATGCGGCCAAAACTAAGTATCTTGGCGTTTTGCCGGAAACCTTGGAGCGGTATGGCGCTGTCAGCCCGGAAACAGCCCGGGAAATGGCTGCCGGCGCGGCACGGGCCGCCGGTGCGGACGTGGGCGTGGGCATTACCGGTATCGCGGGGCCCGGCGGCGGTACGCCGGAAAAGCCTGTGGGGCTTGTTTACGCAGGCGTCTGTGTTGGGGGCAGGACAGCTGTACAGGCGCTGCACCTTAGCGGGAACCGGGATAAGATCCGCCAGTCTGCCTGTCTCTATGTTTTTGATATGCTATGGCGGGAATTGAAAAAAATTTAAAAAAACACTTGCTTTTTTCGGTAAATGGAGTATAATATAGATATAAAACAAATGTTTGGCTTTAGAAGAGCCAAGGAATGGGAGGCAGTATGGCTACAAATGAAAAAACGGCGCAGCCGGTAAACGAGGATAAAAAGAAGGCGCTCAGCGCTGTGTTTGACGTGATTGAAAAGCAATACGGTAAAGGGAGCATTATGAAGCTGGGGGACGCTACGGCCGTGAATGTAGACGCCATCCCTACTGGCTCCCTGACCTTGGACGCGGCGCTTGGGGTAGGCGGCGTACCGAAGGGCCGGGTCATCGAGATTTACGGGCCGGAATCCTCCGGTAAGACGACGGTTGCCCTGCATGTTGTAGCCGAAGCCCAGAAGCGGGGGGGCGAGGCTGCGTTTATTGACGCGGAGCACGCGCTGGATCCGATCTATGCGCAGAAGCTGGGTGTCGATATTGATAATTTGATCGTAGCCCAGCCGGATACCGGGGAACAGGCTTTGGAGATCGCCGAGGCCTTGGTCCGCAGCGGCGCTTTGGACGTAATTGTAATTGACTCTGTGGCCGCGCTGGTCCCGAAAGCGGAGATTGAGGGCGAAATGGGGGACGCTCATGTAGGGCTTCTGGCCCGGCTGATGTCCCAAGCGCTCCGGAAACTGACCGGCATTACCAGCAAATCCGGCACCGCGGTTATTTTTATCAACCAGCTCCGGGAAAAGGTGGGCGTGGTGTACGGCAATCCGGAAACGACCCCCGGCGGCCGCGCGCTGAAATTCTTCGCTTCCGTCCGGCTGGACGTCCGCCGGCAGGAGGCCATTAAAAACGGCACGGAAATTATCGGTAACAAGACCCGGGTCAAGGTTGTGAAAAACAAGGTTGCGCCGCCGTTCAAGGAAGCGGAGTTTGACATTTTATACGGTCAGGGGATATCCAAGGAGGGTAATATCCTGGATATGGCAGTCAATTTTGACATTATCCAGAAAAGCGGCGCGTGGTTTTCTTACCAGGGCGAGCGGCTAGGTCAGGGCCGGGACAATGTCCGGCGGTTTATGATCGAAAATCCGGAATTTACCCAGGAGATCGAGACCCTTGTTCGCCGGCGCCTGCATTTGATCCCGGAGGATGAACCGGAAGCGGATACCGAAAATGCCAATGATGAATAATTTTTGGGAATAAAAACAGAATATTATCGTATAGGTTTACTAAAAAAATTTGCTTTTTTTGCGCAATTTTAAAAAAACTCTTGACGTTTCGCGAAATTTTTAGTACTATAATAGATACTAAGGAATCGAAATGGCATTGTTTAGAAAACGTATAGGGGGATTTCTATTATGTTCTCAAAAGAAGTTGTTGTTCAGAACCAGGTGGGCCTGCATGCCAGACCGGCTACCTTCTTTATCCAGAAAGCGAATGAGTTCAAATCCAGCATCTGGGTAGAAAAGGATGAAAGAAAGGTGAATGCGAAGAGCCTGCTGGGCGTCTTGTCTTTGGGGATCACCAAAGGTACAACAATTAACATTATTGCTGACGGATTGGATGAAGAGGAAGCGGTGACAACCCTGGTGAACCTGATCGCATCCAATTTCACTGAATAATCATAATATCAATCTGAAAATAATAACTCTACATTGTATCTGGTGTAGGGTTATTTTTATAGGGACACGGGGAGGAAAGCATGTTTGATTTAAAGGAAGAGCTGAAAAACCTGCCGGAAAACCCGGGCGTGTATATCATGCACGATGAAAACGACACCGTGATTTATGTGGGCAAGGCGAAGATCCTGAAAAATCGGGTGCGGCAGTATTTTCAAAACAGTGCCAGCCATACCCCGAAAGTTCGGGCCATGGTAGCAAAGATCGCCTATTTTGAATATATTATTACCGACTCCGAGGTGGAGGCCCTGGTTTTAGAATGCAACCTGATCAAAAAGTACAAGCCGAGATATAATATCCTTTTAAAGGACGATAAGCACTACCCGTATATCAAAGTCACCATTAACCAGGCATATCCCCGGGTATTTATGACCAGGACGCTGAAAAATGACGGGGCAAAATATTTTGGGCCGTATACCGGGTCGGCAACGGTTAAGAATACTCTGGATATTGTGCAGAAGATTTTCAAGCCGCCGACATGTTCTAAAAAATTTCCCCAGGACATCGGCAAGGGCAGGCCATGCTTGAACTACCACATTAAAAATTGTTTTGCGCCCTGTACAGGTAATGTTTCCCAGGAGGAATACAGGGCTGTTTTTATGGACATATGCGCTTTTTTAGACGGCCGGCATACGGGGCTTTTAAAGGAGCTAAGGGCCCAGATGCAGACCGCCGCGCAGAACCTTGAATATGAAAAGGCGGCGGTCCTGCGGGATAAGATCCAGTCTATCGAGGCCATCAGCGAAAAGCAGAAGATCATCAATTCCGACCAGCAGACCGATATGGACGTTTTGGCATTGGCTGTTTTAGAAACAAAGGCCTTTGTGGAGGTGTTTTTTGTCCGAGGCGGAAAGGTTTTGGGCCGGGAGAATTTCCGGCTGGACAACACCCAGGATATGCCGGAGGCGGAGATCCTGACCGGCTTTGTGCAGCAGTTTTATATGAACGCCGTCTATATCCCACGGGAAATCCTCTTGGAGTATCCCCTGACGGATGAGCTGATTGCGCCCTGGCTGCAGGAAAAATGCGGCAGGAAAATTAACCTCCATACCCCGGTCCGGGGGGAGAAGAAGCGGCTGGTGGAGCTGGTGCGGAAAAACGCGGAAATGGCGGCCAACAATTATCGGATCGAGTGCATGAAATTTGAAGAGCGGGATAAGGCCGGCCAGCAGCTGGCGGAGCTTTTGGGGCTTTCAAAGGCGCCGGCCCGGATCGAATCCTACGATATATCCAACATTGCCGGCAGTGAAAATGTAGGAGCTATGGTGGTGTTTCAAAACGGGAAGCCGAAGCCCAGCGCCTACCGGAAGTTCCAGATTAAATCCTTCCAGGGCGCCGACGATTATGCCGCCATGCAGGAGGTATTGTACCGCCGGTTCCGGCGGGCGTTAGAGGAACAGGAAAAGATCGACGCGGGGGCGATGGATCCCACGGCGGCAAAATTCCTGCCCCACCCGGACTGCATTCTAGTGGACGGCGGGAAGGGCCATGTGGCCGCCGCCCGGGAAATCCTGGAGCAGATGGATCTGGAGATCCCCGTGTTTGGCATGGTGAAGGACGATAAGCACCGGACACGGGGGCTGGTGGGCGCCGGCGGCGAAATTGACGTTGCCATGCATAAGGGCGTTTTTCATTATATCACCCGTATTCAGGACGAGGTACACCGGACAGCGATTACCTACCACCGGAAGCTGCACCGAAAAGCGGGAGTCAAGTCCGAATTGGATGACATTCCCAATATTGGGCCCAAGCGTAGGAATATCCTGCTCGCGGCCTTTAAATCGGTGGATAATATTAAATCGGCCTCCCAGACGGAACTGGAGCAGGTCAGGGGGATGGATAAGCGGGCGGCCGCCCAGGTATTCGCTTATCTCCATCCGGAAAATTAGATTTGGAGTGATTTTTATGTTTCGTCTGCGTCAGGCGGGAGACGTTTGGTACTATACGATCGACGCGTTTGAAGAAACCGGCCTGGTGCGGCATTGCTTTTCCACCCGGCGGGGCGGCGTGAGCCAGGGGGAATATGAAAGCATGAACCTGCGGCTCAATTGCGGGGACGCGGCGGAAAATGTCCGGGAGAATTTCCGGCGGATCTGCGGCGCGGTAGGGATCGACAGCCAGCAGCTGGTTTTGTCCAGCCAGATCCACGGGGATGCGATCTATGTGGCGAAAAAGGAGGACAGGGGCGACGGGATCGTCCGTCCCAATCCCCGGGAAAGCGCCGACGGGCTGATGACCGGTGAGCCGGGGGTGCCGTTGGCTACCTTTTATGCAGACTGTGTGCCGCTGTTTTTTCTGGATCCGGTCAAGCGGGTTATTGCGCTGTCCCATTCCGGCTGGAAAGGGACGGTGCGGCGGATCGGCGCCAAGACTGTGGAGAAAATGACGGCTGTCTACGGCAGCCGGCCCCAGGATATTTTAGCGGCAGTTGGCCCTTCTATCGGTGTATGTCATTTTGAGGTAGGCCCTGAGGTGGCGGACATTTTCCGGCGGGAATTTGGCCCGGAAACTGTGCGGGAGCAGGGTGAAAAGCCCCATGTGAATTTGCAGAAGGCTGTGGCGCTGCAACTGCTGGCGGCCGGTATCCAGCCTAGAAAATTGACAGTGGCGGATATTTGTACATACTGCAACCATGATCTGCTGTTCTCCCACCGGCAGACCGGCGGCCGCCGGGGCAGCCTGGGGGCTTTTATGGAATTGATATGACAGGAGGAACGCAATGGTCTCTTTAAAACAAGCGCTGGCGGCGCTGACCGCCGGGATGATGGTCATATGTCTGGCGGCCTGCGGACAGGGCGGGGAAGGGGATGGCCAGCTGAAAAGCGGGGAGCTGATCGTGGAGGAAAACGACAGCGCCATTCACTTGGCGTTGATTGGCTATGATACCTTAAACCCCTTAGTGACCC
Source organism: uncultured Clostridia bacterium (assembly GCA_965151315.1). GTDB lineage: Bacteria > Bacillota > Clostridia > UBA1381 > UBA1381 > Avimonoglobus. The sequence continues at coordinate 16,835 of CBCTZG010000013.1, read as the reverse complement.
AGTCGGCAACGGTGCAGGAGTATATCAGCCTGATCTATGAGCCCCTGTTCGATTTTGATGAGGCCGCCAATCCAGTGCCGGTGCTGGCGAAGGATTATACGCTGTCCCCGGACGGCCTGACGCTGCGCGTAGAGCTTGCCGGCGGGATAAAGTGGCAGGACGGCCGGGCGTTTTCCGCCGGGGACGTGGTATTTACCTTCCAGGAAATTAAAAGCCGGGAGTGCGCGTATAGCGATGATCTGGAAAATATAGCGGCCGCGGCTGCGGAAGGGGACAGATGGGTATGCTTTACCCTGGCAAAGCCCCTTTTGAACCCGGAAATGCTTCTGAGCTTCCCCATCTTGCCTGCGGGGACAGAGATGAGGACGGGGACGGATTTTCAGCCGGTGGGTACCGGACCCTATGGGTTAGACGGCGAAAAGACAACGGCTAACGCGCTGGTGCTCGCGGCTAACAGCCAATGGCACGGCGGGAAGCCCGCTGCGGACAGGATTGTTTTAGATGTGGTCCGGGATAAGGACGCGGCGGTATATGCCTTTGAAGCTAACGAGGTAAACGCCTTGACCAGCAGTACCCTGGATTTAAAACAAAGCACCCCCAGAGGGAAATTTTATGTATATGATTATACTTCTAACCGTCTGCTTTTTCTGGGGATCAACAACCAATCGGAAAATTTTTCCCAAGCCGATGTCCGCCGGGCTTTGGGCTTTATGCTGAATAAGCAGGAGATGATCGACAACGAAATGTACACCCACGCGGTGGAGGTGGATGTGCCGGTGAACCCTTCCGCTTGGTTTGCCAGGAAGCTGGACAAATCCCGGCAGGCCCAGGCGGATATCAACCAGATCATGGTCTCCGCAGGGTGGGAAAAGCAGGAGGACGGCTTTTACTATAAAACCAGGGATGGGGAAAAAATTAAATTCCAGACCACTGTGTTGGTCAATGGGGACAATGATGAAAAGAACCGCCTGGCCAGACGGATCGCGGGCCAGCTTACCATGGCCGGCGTGGAAACGGAGGTGCGGGCCGTCAGTTTTCAGGAATATAACAGGCTGATTGACAGCGGCGACTACAGCCTGTTTTTAGGCGAGGTCATGCTGGGGAAAAATATGGATCCAACATTTCTTACGGAGACGTCCGGCGAGGGCAACTATTTCTTTTATGAAAACGCGGCGCTGAACCAAAGGCTCAGTCCCGCATCCCTGACGAAGGATACGGAGGTCCGCCGGCAGTGCTTTGCGGAATATGGGGATCTGTTCTTAGAGGAAACGCCGTTTATACCGTTATTTTTCCGGACAGAAAGCGTTATTTATGACAGCCGGATTTCCGGCAACAAAATGCCCACGCTGTTCCGGCCATACCGGGATATGGATACCTGGTATTTTTCTAAAAAGGATAAAACAGCCGATTGACGGCTGTGGAAGGGGATCAAAAAATGGAAACCGATATTATTTCCTATATCAAAGCGAACCGGGGGGAGTTCAGCAAGCGCCAGCGGATCATTGCGGACTATATCCTTGAAAACTATGACAGCGCCGCGTATATGACCGCTGCCGCGCTGGCCGCCGCAGTGGGCGTCAGCGAGTCTACGGTAGTACGGTTTGCGGCGGAGCTGGGCTTTGACGGCTATCAGAAGCTGCAAAAACGGCTCCAGGAGGTGACCCGGGCGCAGCTGACGTCCCTGCAGCGGATGGAGATCGCCTCCCGGCGTATGGGGGACGACCACATCCTCACTGCCGTATTGAAATCCGACGTAGACAAAATTGAAAAAACATTGTCGGAAATTGACCGGTCCCAGTTTGACGGGGCCGTAGAGGCCCTTCTGCGGGCAAAAAATATTTATATCACCGGTGTGCGCAGCGCGGCGGCGCTGGCTTCGTTTGCCGGCTTTTACTTTAACCTGTTGTTTGAAAATGTACGGCTGATCAATACAACCGGCATGGATGATATTTTTGAACAGCTGCTTTGGGCAGGCCAGGGAGACGTGGTTTTGGGAATGAGCTTCCCCCGCTATTCCAAAAATATCCTGAAGGCGCTGGAGTACGCCAGAAAGCGGGGCGCGGCGGTTGTAGGCATTACCGACAGCGTCCATTCGCCCATCGTCCGGCTCTCTGACTATTGCCTGATCGCCCGCAGCGATATGGACTCCTTTGTGGATTCGCTGGTAGCGCCGTTTTCCGTCATGAACGCTTTGATTGTGGCGGTGGGCATGAAGAAGAAGCATGAGATCCGGGACAGCTTTGAGCGGCTGGAAACGATTTGGGAAGAATACGAGGTTTACGATAAAGAATGAAGGACAGAACGGCAGCGGTTGTCGGCGGCGGCGCGGCGGGGCTTATGGCCTGCGGCCGGGCGGCAGAGCAGGGCGGCCGGGTAATTTTGATTGAACAAAACAGCCTGCTGGGAAAAAAGCTGCGGATCACCGGCAAGGGCCGGTGCAATATTACCAACAGCGCGGAAATGGAGGACTTTATCCAAAATGTCCCCACAAACGGGAAATTTTTGTACAGCGCCTTTTATACCTTTACCAACCAGGATATGATCTGCTTGCTGGAGCGGCTGGGCGTACCAGTCAAAACGGAACGCGGGGGCCGGGTGTTCCCGGTTTCGGATTCCGCCCGGGATGTGGCGGAAGCGCTGGGGCGGTATGCGCTGCGGGATAATGTCCGCTTACTGCAAGCCAAGGCAAAGAAATTGATTATCCGGGAAGGCAGGGTTGCCGGCGTGGATACGGACAAAGGGCCTGTGGAATGTGACAGTGTCATTCTTGCCACCGGTGGGAAATCCTATCCCTTGACCGGTTCTACTGGCGATGGCTACCGGATGGCGGCGGCAGCCGGCCATACGGTGATCCCCCCTAAGCCGTCCCTGATCCCGATCGTGACCCGGGAAAAGTGGGTGGAGGGGCTGATGGGACTTTCTCTGCGAAACGTGGAACTAACAGCGTATGACGAAAAAGGGAAAAAGGTTTATACAGATTTTGGGGAAATGCTGTTTACCCATTTTGGGATCAGCGGCCCTATTGTGCTGTCCGCCTCAGCCCATCTCCGGGACCCGGAACGGCGGCAGTACAAAATTACGATTGACCTAAAGCCGGCTTTGTCTCCGGAACAGCTGGATAAACGGATCCTTCGGGATTTTACGGCGTTTTCCCGGAAACATTTGCAAAATGCTTTGGATGAACTCTTGCCCAAAGCCTTAATACCTGTTATAATAGGATTATCTGGGATTGATCCCCATCGGGAGGTCAATTCCATTACCCGGGCGGAGAGGGGTGTCCTTGGGGGCCTTTTGAAGGCGCTGCCGCTGCACGTGGCAGGCTTCCGGCCGATTGAGGAGGCCATTGTTACCGCCGGGGGGATCCGGGTAGGAGAGATTGACCCCTCTACCATGGCTTCTAAGCTGGTTCCCGGCTTGTATTTTGCAGGAGAGGTCATCGACGTGGACGCCTATACGGGGGGGTTTAATTTACAGATCGCGTTTTCCACAGGCTGGCTGGCTGGGGACAACGCGTAGAAAGTAGGGATTGTATGATGGAAATGGGAAGCAAGGACGCGGCCAAGGCGGCGGTGCAAATGGCGATGTCCAGGGACAGGGCGGAGGAAAAACAGCTCCAGGCGGATTTCCTGCGGCTGGGGATCAAGAGCGTAGCTATTGACTATGGCGGCGAATTCGCGGCGTCTGTCCCTAAAATTTTGGAGCGGGCGGTGGTGGCGGCCCGGCGGGAAGGCGTGATTGGGGAAACCCACGGAGAGGAGGGCGCCGTCGCAGGCGCGGCTCACGAAGCGGTGATGCAGATCCTCAATAAGGCCATTGGTCTGAACCTGGGCGGAAAAATTGGTATTTCCCGGGTGGACGACCACATTACAGTCTGCGTATTTTTCGCGGTGGGGCTTTTGAATCTCAACGATGTTGTGATCGGGCTGGGCCACCGGGTGATATGAAGGGGTGAGGAATATGGTTCGAGCGGTGCGGGGAGCGATAACGGTAGAAGAAAACAGCCGGGAAGAGATCCTGCAGGCAACGGAAGCAATGTTAAAAACGATTTTTGAACGGAACGCGATTCCGGCGGCGGATATGGTGAACATGATTTTCACCCTGACGCCGGATTTGGATGCGGTATTCCCAGCGGTGGCGGCCCGGCAGATGGGGATCACCAACGTGCCGTTAATGTGCATGCAGGAGATCCCGGTGGCGGGAGCCCTGCCTAAATGTGTCCGTGTTTTGATCCAGTTCAATACGGAAAAGGGGTTAGATGAGATCCGGCATGTGTATCTCCGGGAAGCGGTGCGGCTGCGCCCGGATCTGGCCCAATAAATCAACAGAAACGGTGATGGAATTGAAAAATATTTGTATTGCGGTAGACGGTCCAGCCGGCGCAGGGAAAAGCTCAGTGTCCAAGGCATGTGCGAAAGCCTTTGGCCTGGTATATATTGATACCGGGGCTATGTACCGTTCGGCGGCGCTGTATGCTATAGAACAGGGAATCCCGATCACAGAGGATGCGCTGGCCCCCGAGTTAGACAATATCCAAATCGACATGCGGTATACCGACGGCGTCCAGCGGATATACTTAAACGGGAAAGACGTAACGGCCCGGATTCGGGAGGCGGACGTGAGCCGGGGAGCCTCGGATATCGCGGTGATCCCGGCGGTGCGTTTGAAGCTGGTGGAGCTGCAGCGGATGCTGGCTAAAAACAATCCGGTCATCATGGACGGGCGGGACATCGGTACCTATGTCTTGCCGGACGCGGATCTAAAAATCTTCCTGACCGCCTCCGTAGATGTCCGGGCCCGGCGCCGGCTGGCGGAAATGGCCCAAAAGGGTGAAGCTGCGGATTTTGAAACGGTAAAACGGGACATCCAATACCGGGATAAAAACGACAGCGAACGGGAATTCGCGCCGCTTAGGCAGGCGGTAGACGCCGTGCTGGTAGATAGCTCCAATATGGATTTTGACGGGGTAGTGGCGCATATTTCCAATTTGATTCAAGGAAAATTGGGGGCGGAATAAATATGTTTTATCAAATTGCACGGGTGATCCTGCGCGGACTTCTCCATCTGGTCTTTCGCATCCGGGTCGTTGGCTTGGAAAACGTACCTGCAGTCGGCGGAGGGATTTTGGCGGTAAACCACAGAAGCAACTGGGACGTGGTGATCTCCGGGATTACAGCCCCCCGAAAACTTCGGTTTATGGCCAAATCAGAATTGTTTGACAATAAGCTCCTGGGAAAGCTGATTACAAGCTTAGGCGCGTTTCCTGTCCATCGGGGCAAGGGGGATATCGGTGCCATCAAGGCGGCATTGGGTAAGCTTAAGGCCGGGCATATCGTAGCCATGTTCCCCGAGGGCAAGCGTGTCCGGGAAGGCGAATTTGTATCGGCCAAGCCGGGAGTGGTGATGCTTGCTATCCGGGGGCAGGTACCGGTGATCCCTACGTATATTTCTGGGAAATATCAATGGCTGGGTAGGATCACGGTACATTTTGGGCCGCCGATTTATTACGATACATACTATGAGGAAAAGGTCGTCATGGAGCAGCTCCAGCAGCTCAGCGATGAAATGCTGCGGACGATGCGGGCCCTGGGCGCCGGCGATCCGAAGCGGGAGGCTGGAAAATGATCGAAATTGCCAAGACAGCCGGGTTTTGCTATGGTGTCCGCCGGGCGGTAGACGAGGTTTACCGGCTGGCAGAGGCCGGCCAGCCGCTGGCCACCCTGGGGGCGCTGATCCACAACCGGCAGGTGGTGGATGATCTGGCCCGGCGGGGCGTACGGGCGTACCCGTCAGTGGAAGCGATCCCCGACGGCGTTACGGTGGTGATCCGGACCCATGGGGTAGGGGAAGACGTAATGCAAAAAATTCAGGCTCGGGGGCTTGCCTATATTGACCTGACCTGTCCGTTTGTGGAGAAGATCCATAAAATCGTCCGGGCGCATGCTGAAAAAGGGTATCAGATCATCATTGTAGGCGATGAAAAGCATCCGGAGGTAATGGGGATCAATGGCTGGTGCGGCGGCAAAGCATTGATTGTTTATCGGGATCTGCCCCGGAATTTCGAAAAATATGCTGAAATGGATGTATGTATTGTAGCACAAACGACAATAAATCGAGAAATTTTTAGTGAAATCGTACGAATTGTGAAAAACACTTGCCAAAAGGCTATAGTTTTTGATACAATATGTAATGCGACTAAAGAGCGGCAGACGGAAACGGACCGTTTGTCCCGGCGGTCGGATGTGATGTTTGTGGTCGGCGGACGGGAGAGCTCCAATACGCAGAAGCTTTACGAAATCGCTAAGGCGAACTGCCCCGCCACCTATTTCATCGAAACTTTTGAGGATATTCCTCAAAATATATATTATAATAAAAAGATAGGTATTACTGCCGGCGCTTCCACGCCCGGGAGTATTATCGAGGAGGTTTTTACAACGATGGACGAAAAAATGAAAAACGAAGAAAACTTTGCGGAACTGTTTGAGCAGTACGACACCAAAACCTTAAACAATGGGGACATTGTTGAAGGCAAGGTTGTAGAGATCCGGGGCAATGAAATCATTGTGGATCTGGGCGGTTTTAAGTACAATGGTCAGCTCGCGGCGGACCAGCTCACAGACGATCCGTTCGCAAAGGTATCCGATCTGGTTCAGATCGGCGATACGATCAAGGTTTACGTTGTAGGCGTAAACGATGCGGAAGGCAAAGTTGTTCTTTCTAGGAAAAAGCTTGTCGCTATGGAAAGCTGGAACAAAATCAAGGAGGCTTATGAAAACAACGCTATTTTAGACGCGAAGATCATCCGTGCCGTTAAGGGCGGCGTCATCGCGCTGGCGGAATCCTATCAGATTTTTGTACCGGCCAGGCAGGCGGCCCTGCGTTTTGTTCAGGATTTGGAAAGCCTGCTCAATACAGATGTCCGGCTGCGGATTATTGAGATTGACGAGAGAAGGAAGCGTGTTGTTGGCTCCATCAAGTCCGTGCTGGAGGAAGAGAAAAAGGCAATCGAGGAAAAGTTCTGGGCAGAGGCTGAGGTTGGCAAGGAATATACCGGTACGGTCAAGTCCCTGACGTCCTTCGGCGCGTTTGTGGATATCGGCGGCGTAGACGGCCTGATCCACATTTCAGAGTTGAGCTGGAATAAAATCAAGCATCCGTCTGAAATTGTGAAGGAAGGCGATGTCGTTACTGTATATATCAAAGACCTGAACCAGGAAACCAAGAAGATTTCCTTAGGATATAAAAAAGCGGAGGACGATCCCTGGTTTATCGCCAAGAGCCAGTATCATGAAGGCGACATTGTTAAGTGTACGGTTGTACGGATGATGCCCTTCGGTGCATTTGCCCAGCTGATGCCCAACGTAGACGGCCTGATTCATATTTCCCAGATCGCAGACCGCCGGATTGGCAAGCCGGAAGACGTGCTGACCATTGGCGAAGAGGTTGAGGCGAAGATTACAGCTATTGACTGGGACGCGAAAAAAATCAGTCTGAGCATCCGTGCTCTGATCGCGCCTACACCGGAAGAAGTGAAGGAGGAGGCTGAACAGCAGCCCGCCGCACCTGCTGCTCCGGTGATTGAAGAGGACGCGCCGGTGGATATTGCAAAGTTTATTGCGGACGAGGCGGCTAAGGAAGCGGAAGAGGCTGCCGCTGATGCAGAAGCGGAACCTGCTCCGGCAGAAGAGAATACAGATGCGGAATAATTAAAAAAGACAGGCCCTGCCCATAGGTGAAGCATACGCTTTGCCTGGCGGGGCTTTTATCTTTGCGGAGGGAAGCTATGTGGAACGAGATTTTAGAAATCAAGCGGATTGGGCAGCATCCGGAGCTAATTGGACAAGCGGCGGTGTGGTTCAGCGGGAAATGGGGGATCCCAGCGGAAACATATGCAAACAGCATGCGGATTTCTGCCGCCGGCAGGGACGCCGTCCCGCAATGGTATGTGGGAATAGACCATACAGGAACGATCGCCGCCGGCGCGGGCATGATCCAAAACGATTTCCATCGGCGGACGGATCTGTATCCCAATTTGTGCGCCTTATATGTAGAGCCGGCCTGGCGAAAGCAGGGGATCGCCAGAGCGCTGCTGGATATGGCCCGGCGGGACGTGGGGTGTATGGGTTATCCCAGGCTCTACCTGGTAACGGATCATGAAAAATTTTACGAGCGCTGTGGATGGGAATTTTTAACGATGACAGAGGATGAGGACAGTATACCGATTCGGCTTTATATGGCGCCTGCCCTATAATTTACAGTAATTTTCCGGCATGAATCATTTTTCTTGGACATATATTGTAAAGATCAGGACAAGAAAAGGAAGTGCGGATTATGAAAAAAACACTGCTGATCATTTGCGCGATGCTGCTGCTGGGGAACTCCAGGGCAATGGCCTTGGAGGTTTCTGCAGAATACGCCTGTGTAATGCTTGCCCAGACCGGGGAGGTCATCTATGAGAAAAACGCATATGTCCAGCATTCTATGGCCAGTACAACGAAAATTATGACGGCTTTGGTGGCGCTGGAAAACTGTGGGTTAGAGGATGTAGTGACGGTAAGCCGGAACGCGTCCATGCAAGAGGGCTCGTCTATGTACCTGCACCCGGGGGATCAGATCACTATGGAAAATCTTTTGTACGGGCTTATGCTGAATTCCGGCAATGACGCGGCGGTGGCAATCGCGGAGCATGTGGCGGGAACGGCGGAGATCTTCGCGGAGATGATGACGGCCCGGGCTCGGGAATTGGGTGCGGAGAACACCCAGTTCAAAAATCCAAACGGCCTGGACGCGGACGGGCATTACACGACGGCCTATGACCTGGCTCTGATCACCCGGGCGGCAATGAAAAATGACACTTTTCGCCAGATTGTCAAAACGAAAAGCAAAACGGTGTCATTAGCCGGCGGCGGCGCGGATCTGTATTTAGGCAACCACAATAAAATGCTGCAGCTGTACGACGGCGCCATTGGTGTAAAAACCGGGTTTACTAAGGCTACAGGCCGCTGCCTGGTATCCGCGGCGGCGCGGGACGGTGTAGAAGTGATTGCCGTGACCCTGCAGGCGCCCGACGACTGGAACGACCATACCCGAATGCTGGACGACGCGTTTTCCCGGTATGCGGAGGCAACGGTATTTCATGCGGGGGACTGCCTGCGGGAAACAGAGGTGGCCGGCGAGCCAGTGCAGGTGCTGGTAGGAGAAGACGTGAAAACGGTTTCACCCAAGGGAGAACAGCCAAAAGCGGAGGTGGTGGTCCATTTGGCGGAAAACTTGTCCGGCCCGGTAATCCAGGGAGAAAAGATCGGGTATATGGAAGTCAAGACGGGCGACCAGAGCCAGGCGGTCCCGCTGCTTTGCGACCGGGCGGTGGAGCGGAAGCCATCCGGCTGGGAATTGTTCTGCCAGGCGTTTTTACGGGTAGCGGCGGTGTGGTTTCTGGGAAAATAAAGGCTTGCCAAGCGGCGCTTTTTTAGGTATAATAAAAGAAACTACGAAAGAAAGACGGGGAACATGATGGGAGAAATTGTTCGGCTGCAAAAGTACATGGCGATGTGCGGTGTGGCGTCCCGGCGGGGCGCCGAGGAAATAATCGGCCGGGGAGAGGTGCAGGTTAACGGTCAGACTGTCCGTGAGCAGGGGGTTAAGGTAGAGGTTGGCGCCGACCGGGTGACGGTGGCCGGCCAGGAAATTCATCCTGTGCGGAAAAAATATTACATTATGCTGAATAAGCCTGCCGGCTATGTGTCTACAGTGCGGGATCCGTTTGAGCGGCCTACCGTGGTGGATTTGCTGCGGGGGGAGATCCATTCCCGGATTTTTCCCGTAGGCCGGTTGGACTATGAAACAGAGGGGCTCCTGCTTCTGACCAATGATGGTGATTTCACCTATCGGGTGACACATCCCAAATTCCAGGTGGAAAAGACGTATATAGCTGTTGTCAAGGGAGCCCTCAGCGTGGGGGGGCTGAACGCATTGCGCCGGGGGGTGCGGATCGACGGTTTTAAAACGGCGCCGGCTAAGATAGAGCTTTTAGAAGGAGAACCAGGCAAAAACGTACTGAAAATCACGATCCATGAAGGTCATAACCGGCAGGTGCGGAAGATGGCGGAGGCCATCGGCTGCACCGTTGCAGAACTGCGGCGGGTCAGTATCGGCAAGGTGGAAATCGGCAATCTGCCCTTGGGCCGGTGGCGGTATCTCACCAGTCATGAGATCAACTATTTAATGCATTTATAAATAAATTTTACCTTTGTACAAGCTTCACAAAAACATCCCTGGCCGGGGATGTTTTTTTTATGAGGAAATTGGCAAAAATTTAACAAAAATAGTTGCAAAAATCCTGGGGTTGGGGTAAAATGTAAACTGAGGAAAAATTGAATTTATTGCCAAAGTAATAGAAAATATATGGAGGTAGAACAATGGGAACAGTTGACAAGCTTACCGATTTGCAAAGCCGCAGAGCCGCGATAGAGCAGGGCGGCGGTGAAGCAAAGATCAAAAAACAGCACGAAGCCAAAAAGATGACCGCCCGGGAACGGATCCTCGCGTTGCTGGATGAAGGCAGCTTTGTGGAATTAGACGCGTTTGTGAAGCACCGCTGCACGGAGTTTAACATGGCGGATACCGAAGCGCCGGGCGAAGGCGTCGTTACCGGCTACGGCACGGTAGACGGCCGGCTGGTGTATGTATATGCCCAGGACTTTACCGTAATCGGCGGCTCCTTAGGCGAGATGCATGCGAAGAAAATCTGCAAGGTCATGGATATGGCCATGAAAATGGGCGCGCCGATCATTGGCATGAATGACTCCGGCGGCGCCCGGATTCAGGAGGGGATTAACGCTTTAGCCGGCTTTGGGGATATTTTCTATCGGAACACTATGAGCTCCGGTGTGGTCCCGCAGATTTCTGTGATCATGGGCCCTTGTGCCGGCGGGGCGGTATATTCCCCGGCCATTACCGACTTTGTATTCATGGTAGAGAAAACAAGCCAGATGTTCATTACCGGCCCCCAGGTGATCAAGTCTGTCACTGGCGAGGACGTGACCTCTGAGGAGCTGGGCGGTGCCCACACCCATGCAGAAAAAAGCGGTGTAGCGCATTTCAAAGCGGAAAATGAGCAGGAATGCATTGAAAAAATCAAAAAGCTTTTGTCCTATCTGCCTGCTAATAATCTGGAGGAGGCACCATATATTGCCCCTGGGGATGAAATCAATCGCCTGTCAGAAAAGCTGACGACGATTGTTCCGGATGAGGCCAATAAAGCTTATGACATGAAGGATGTGATCCGGGAGATCGTAGACGACGCTGACTTTTTCGAGGTTTTAGAAGGCTTTGCGCAAAATATTATTGTAGGTTTTGCACGGATGAACGGGTCCACAGTGGGGATCGTGGCGAACCAGCCCAAGGTCATGGCCGGTTCCTTAGATGTGGATTCTTCAGATAAGGCGGCCCGGTTCGTCCGGTTCTGCGACAGCTTTAATATCCCGCTGGTGACCCTGACGGATGTGCCGGGGTATTTCCCGGGGGTTGAGCAGGAGCATAACGGGATCATCCGTCACGGCGCAAAGCTTCTGTATGCGTTTTCAGAAGCGACGGTGCCCAAAGTGAATGTCATTGTCCGCAAGGCTTACGGCGGTGCGTATATCGCCATGAACTCCAAGCATTTGGGAGCAGACGCTGTATTTGCCTGGCCCACTGCGGAAATCGCTGTCATGGGCCCGGACGGCGCGGCAAATATTATTTTCAAGAAAGAAATTGCCGCCAGTGACGATCCCATTACCACCCGGCAGGAGAAGATCGAAGAGTACCGGGAAAAGTTCGCTAATCCTTACGAAGCGGCCAAATACGGCTATGTAGACGACGTAATCGAGCCGGATTCTACAAGGCCCCGGATTATTGCCGCGTTGGAAATGCTGGCGTCGAAGCGGGAAACAAGACCGGCAAAGAAGCACGGAAACATTCCGGTTTAATCATCTGATTCCAGGATAGAAAGGAATGGTTTGAAAATGAGTTTGGGAGAAGCACTGTCTACAGGTTTGCTGACAACGGTTCTCGGCATGGTGATCGTATTTGCTGTTTTGGCGATCCTGATGGCAGTTTTGATCTTAATGAAAAAGGTGTTTTATCAGGAGCCGGCTAAAAAGACGGCGCCTGCGCCTGCCCAGCCAGCGCCTGTCCCCGCGCCTGCGCCTGTGAAGACGCAGCCGGCGGCGGACGACGAGGAGCTGATCGCCGTGCTGACCGCGGCGGTGGCGGCAAGCCTGAATACCTCTACCTATAACCTGCGGATCAAATCCTACCGCAGGGTAGGGAATCAAGCGCCGGCCTGGAACAGGGCGGGCCTGCAGGAAACGATCAACAGCCGGTATTAAGAGCCGGGTATGTGCGTGAATGACAGAAAGGAGTTTCAAGATGAGAAAATTCAATATTACTGTAAACGGGAAAACATATGAAGTCGATGTAGAAGAGGTTGGCGGCGCGGTAACTGCTGCCCCGGCGGCCCCTGTACAGGCGGCAGCGCCTGCACCGAAGGCAGCTCCGGCGCCGGCTCCGGCTGCTGCACCCGCACCGAAAAAATCCGCGCCGGTAGCAGGCGCCACGCAGGTAACAGCGCCTATGCCGGGTACAATCGTATCGGTAAAAGTGAACGTTGGCGATACAGTTAAAAATGGCGATTTGATCGCGATTTTAGAAGCCATGAAGATGGAAAATGAAATTTTTGCGGGGACAGACGGGACGGTTTCCGGCGTGTCTGTTTCTGCCGGCGACGCGGTTAACAGCGGCGACGTGTTAATTTCTATTTCCTGATTCCCAGTCAAATTTGACAGAAAGTGGTGACAAATCGTGTTACAAAGCTTTATAGACTTTTTGCAGAGCACTGGCATCGCGGCTATGATCAGCCAGATGCAGGAGGCGGCTGCTTCCGGCAATCTTCTGCAGGTCATCGGGACGCCGCTGATGATCCTGATTGCCTGTGTGCTTCTGTATCTGGCGATCGTCAAGAAATTCGAGCCGCTGCTGCTCCTGCCCATCGCCTTTGGGATGCTCTTGACAAACCTGCCCATGTTCGCGAATTCCGGCGCGATTATGATGCATACGGAATTTTTTACGGACCCTGCTTATATGATTGATGGACAGCATATTGATATCCAGCGGATCGTATCGGAAGGCGGGCTTTTGGATCTATTGTATTTAGGCGTAAAGCTGGGTATTTATCCGCCGCTGATCTTTTTGGGCATCGGCGTTATGACGGACTTTGGCCCGTTGATCGCAAACCCGAAGAGTATTCTGCTGGGAGCTGCGGCCCAGTTCGGTGTATTCTTCACCTTTATCGGCGCGCTTGTGCTTGGGGCGTTGATCCCTGGAATCAATTTCGGCGTAAACGAAGCGGCGTCCATTGGTATTATCGGCGGCGCCGACGGCCCGACGGCCATTTATGTAACAAAAACCCTGGCCCCGGCGCTCCTGCCGGCAATTGCCATCGCAGCGTATTCCTATATGGCGCTGATCCCAGTCATCCAGCCGCCGATTATGAAGCTGATGACCACGAAGGAAACCCGGAGTATTGTTATGGAACAGCTGCGGCCGGTGAGCAAAACGGAAAAGATTATATTCCCCATTGTGGTAACCATTGTGGTCGCCCTGATTGTACCCGACGCGGTATCCTTGGTGGGTATGCTGATGTTAGGAAACCTAGCCAGGGAATCCGGTGTCATTGAACGTTTGGCAAAGACCGCTGAGAATGAATTGATGAATATCATCACGATTTTCCTGGGTGTAACGGTAGGCGCCACGGCGACGGCCCAGAGCTTTTTGAATACGGAGACCCTGGGTATTATCCTGCTGGGTCTGATCGCGTTCTGCTTCTCCACAGTCGGCGGTTTGTTCTTAGGCAATGTAATGTGCAAGCTGACTGGCGGCAAGGTTAACCCCTTGATTGGTTCCGCCGGCGTTTCGGCGGTTCCGATGGCGGCTCGTGTATCCCAGGTAGTTGGGCAGAAGGAAAATCCCTCAAACTTCTTGCTGATGCACGCGATGGGCCCCAATGTGGCTGGTGTTATCGGCTCGGCGGTTGCGGCGGGTGTGTTCCTGTCCATGTTTGCTTGATGAGTGATGTTAGATATAAAAGGAGTGAAAATAGATGGCAAAGGCTAAACCGGTAAAAATTACCGAAACCGTCCTGCGTGACGCGCATCAGTCCCTGATCGCCACCAGGATGACTACAGAGCAGATCCTGCCCATTGTAGAGAAGATGGATGAAATCGGGTATCATTCTTTGGAAGCCTGGGGCGGCGCGACCTTTGACGCGTGCCTGCGGTTTTTGAACGAGGATCCCTGGGAGCGGCTCCGGAAAATTAAGGATAAAGCGAAAAAGACCCCGCTGCAGATGCTGTTCCGGGGACAGAATGTACTGGGTTACCGGCACTATGCGGACGACGTGGTGGAGTATTTCGTACAGAAATCCATCGCCAACGGCATTGATATCCTACGGATTTTTGACGCGCTGAACGACGTGCGGAATTTAAAGTGTGCCATTAACGCTTGTAAAAAAGAAAAAGGCCATGTACAGGCTACGGTATGCTATACTATCAGCCCGGTGCATAATATTGAAAGTTTTGTCAAGCTGGGCAAAGAATTAGAGGAAATGGGCGCAGACTCGATCTGTATCAAGGATATGGCGGGACTGCTGCTGCCGTATACAGCCTACGACCTGGTGAAGGCCATGAAGGAAACCGTAAAGATCCCGATCCAGCTGCATACTCACTACACCAGCGGCGTGGCTTCTATGACGTATTTGAAGGCCATCGAGGCCGGGGTAGACGTTGTAGACTGTGCGATCTCCCCCATGGCGATGGGGACCAGCCAGCCGCCGACAGAGCCGCTGGTAGCCACATTGCAGGGCACACCCTATGACACTGGGTATGATCTGCAGAAGCTGACGGAAATCGCGGAATACTTTAAGCCGCTCCGGGAAGAATATTTAAAAAGCGGTCTGATGAACCCCAAGGTTATGGGCGTAGATGTCAATACCTTGTTGTATCAGGTACCCGGGGGCATGCTTTCCAACCTGGTTTCCCAGCTGAAGCAGCAGGGCAAGGAGGATAAACTGGACGAGGTGCTCAAAGAGGTGCCCCGTGTCCGGGCGGATTTAGGTTATCCGCCGCTGGTAACGCCTTCCAGTCAGATTGTCGGGACGCAGGCTGTGCTGAATGTGCTGATGGGCGAGCGGTATAAGATGATCACCAAGGAAACCAAGGGCATTGTCCGGGGCGAATATGGGAAAACACCGGTAGAGATTGCACCGGAAATTGTAAAGAAAATTATCGGCGACGAGGAGAGGATCACCTGCCGGCCGGCGGATAAAATCGCGCCTGAGCTGGACACTCTGCGGAAAAAGTGCGCCCAGTGGATTGAGCAGGACGAGGATGTGCTGAGCTACGCGCTGTTTGACCAGGTGGCGACCAAGTTCTTTGAATACCGGCAGGCACAGAAATATAAAATTGATCCTGATATGGTGAACCGGGAGGATATGACGCATCCGATTTAAGGAAGGGGTAGATTGATGAGTGCAAATGTATACGACATTTTAAAGGAACGTGGGCTGATCGCCCAGGTGACCCATGAGGAGGAGATCCGGGAACTTTTAGGCCGGGAAAAGGTCACCTTCTATATTGGGTTTGATCCTACGGCAGACAGCCTGCACGTTGGGCATTTTCTGCAAATGATCGTTATGAAGCACATGCAGGACGCCGGCCACCGGCCCATCGCGCTGGTTGGCGGCGGAACGGGCCATATCGGCGACCCCAGCGGCCGTACGGATCTGCGCCAGATGATGACCACAGAAATAATCCAGCATAACTGCGAACGCTTTAAAAAGCAACTGAGCACCCTGATCGATTTTTCCTCGGACGATAAAGCAGTTATGGTGAACAACGCTGACTGGCTTCTGGATTTAAACTATATTGATTTCCTCCGGGAGATCGGCACCTGCTTTTCCGTCAACAAGATGCTGACGGCGGAGTGCTTCAAAAAGCGGCTGGAGAAGGGCCTGTCCTTTTTGGAGTTTAATTATATGCTGATGCAGGCCTATGACTTTTTGATGTTAAATCGGAAATACGGCTGTAAAATCGAGCTGGGCGGCGACGATCAGTGGTCCAATATTCTGGCAGGCATTGACCTGTGCCGCAGGAAGGATCAGACCCAGGTCTATGGCATGACCTTCACCCTGCTGACCACCTCGGAGGGGATCAAGATGGGGAAGACTGCTAAGGGCGCCCTGTGGCTGGATCCGGAAAAGTGCAAGCCATATGACTTCTACCAGTATTGGGTGAACGTCCAGGACGCTGATGTTATCAATTGTCTGAAGCTGATCACGTTTGTCCCTATGGAAGAGATCCGGGAGATGGAGAAATGGGAAGGAAAGGAATTAAACCAGGCGAAAAAGCGGCTGGCCTACGAGGTCACCAAGCTGGTACACGGTCAGGAAGAGGCTGAAAAGGCCCAGAAGGCCGCGGAGGAAATTTTTATGGGCGGCGGTGTCAGCACCGATATGCCCACGTCAGAACTGTCCGCGGAGGAGATCAAGGGTAAAGGCATCCTGGATATTCTGGTTGCTGTAGGCCTGATCCCGTCTAAGGCGGAGGGCCGCCGGCTGGTACAGCAGAACGGTCTGACTGTCAATGGGGAAAAGGTGATGGATCCTAACATGGCGGTAGAGGCCGGCATGTTCACCGACGGCATGATCGTGAAAAAAGGGAAAAAGGTTTTCCATAAAATTGTTTTAAAATCATAACCACCAGTAAACTGGTGGTTTGCACAGCCCCTATAAGGGGCTATTA
>CBCTZG010000012.1:0-46602 GCA_965151315.1 uncultured Clostridia bacterium | reverse complement strand
GGTACACATTAGAGGAAGAGCTGGCGGTCCAGCGGCAGCGGGAAGAGAAGCCGGAGGAATTCGCCCAATATTTCGCATACTGCGAGGCGTGCAAGCAAAAGGCCAGAGGGTATATAGGAGAAACGAAGGAAGCAGATGAAGGGGAAAGCGGATGGAGTGGACAATCGTAACGGTAATTATTGCCCTAGTGGGGCTGTTGGGCGGGATTGTTACCCCGATTATCAAGCTGAACAGCACAATCACAAAATTAACTGCGCAGGTGGAATCGTTTATAAAGGGGCTGGACGAGTTTAAGGCGCGGTATACCAGCCAGCTGAAGGAATTCAAGCAAACCCACGATGACCTATATGAAAAGGTGGACGATCATGAACACCGGATTACTAAGCTGGAAACAAAACAGGACATGGGAAAAGGGCTTTGAGGCGGACAGCGCGGAGGCAGGCTAAAGGCTGGTATGTGTTGACATGATTTGGGGATTATGGTAAAATTGGATACGGTACAGGGAACGGCGGCGGTTGTTTCCGACACTCTCGTAAAGGGGGTGTATGCTATGGAGTATATCATATCTTTTGCACTTGTTGTAATGATTATCATTGCTTACATAGAAAAGAAATAACCGCCTACTCCGCAACAGTAGACGGTTAGATAAATAATTTAACCAATTGATTGCGGAAACAACTTATGCTGTCCCCTGTACCACCATAATATCATAAGTTTTCAATCCTGTCAACACCTAAAACGATTTTAGGTGTTATTTTAATGCAAAAAAGGAGGACAAAAGAATGAGCTTTGACATGAATATTTTTAACGAGCTGGCGCTGCCGCTGGTGGTAGCGGCGTGTCTGATATTTGGATACATCATCAAGAAGTGGGTGAAGGATGTAGACAACAAGTGGATACCCACCATTTTGGCGGTTTTGGGCGCGATTATGGCAATCCTGATCAAGAGAGATGTATCTGTAGAAATTGTGGTCTGCGGGGCATTTTCCGGGCTGGTTTCCACCGGCCTGCACCAGGCGTTTAAGCAGCTGATCCGAGGGAAGGGTGATCCGGATGGGGATTAACACAAAATACGCAGATACCAGCAACTACCAAAAGGGCCGGGGCGGCAGGACGATCCAGTATATCGTGCTGCACTATACCGCCAACAACGGCGATACGGCAAAGGGGAACTGCAATTACTTCCAGGGGATAAACCGGAAAGCGTCCGCCCACTATTTTGTGGATGAGAAAGAAACCTGGCAAAGCGTAAAGGATACGGACACAGCCTGGCACTGCGGGGGCGGGATCCAAGGCGCCGGCGGCCATGCCTATTTTGGGAAGTGTACCAACAGCAATTCTATTGGGATTGAGATGTGCTCGGACAAACGGGACGGGGAATATATCATCACATCCCAGACGGCGGAGAACGCGGCAGAGCTGACAAAAATGCTGATGAAAAAATACAATGTACCAGAGGGGCGTGTGATCCGGCACTACGACGTGACGGGGAAGGACTGCCCCCGGCCGTGGGTGCGGGACAACGCGGCATGGCTGCGGTTTAAAATGAAGCTAAAGGAGGATGAGGAAATGACCAAGGAGGAACGGCAGGAATATGACCGGAAGATCCAGGCGCTGGAGGGGCGGATCTATAGTCTGGAGCACCCGATGATCTATAACTGGATTGACGAGAACATGCCGGAATGGAGCAAGGAGGCGGTGCGGTTTTTCTGCGAGAAGAAAATTCTGGCCGGGACGGAAGCAGGGCTGAACCTGACCGACTGCAAGCTGTGGATGCTGACCATTCTGTACCGGACGATCAAGCTGTTTGTAAAATAACAGGGGCGGCCGCGCCGCCCCGTTTTTGGTATATCGTATGCAACTCCATTTTGTAACACACATTATAACACACTTTTCAATAAAGAACGCAAAATACATTTTTTCAAATAAGTATGATATTACTTGAAATATGTGTTAAACACTTCTTAAAAAATAACATGATTTTAGTAAAAAAACTTTCAAAATTGTTCGATTCCCTTACGGGTCACCAATTTAATAATAAACAAAATCCCCGAGTATATTGCTGCTTCGGGGGTTTTGCTTTTACTGAATGCGCTGGTAGACCCTGGAGAGCTATATAGAAAAAACGGGACGGCTATGCCGTCCCGTTTAGGATTATGCGTTTTGCAGTGATTTAACCGCATCTTCCAACGCTGTAAGCTTTTTATTGATGTCTTGGTGATACGCAATACTGATTTCAGATGGCGCTACCGCTGTTTCAGTGGATAGCGTTACCGTCCCGCTGTTGGGCGTCACCAGTGCCGGAAGATTATCTGAAAGATACGATATGCTTTCTCCGGCGGACAAAGGCGCGTCAAGGTATATATCTGCTGTTGCTGGTGTACAGTATGGTTCGTATTCGGAAGCAGTATTGCCTTCCATGATCATAATATCTGATAATTTGATTTTAATATTTTCCCCGCAGAAGATCATAAGATAGGCATATTCACTGAAATCTGCTGGTAGAGTAGTGACACGTGTGTTTGAATCTCGCTTTAAGTAAAAATTTGTACCTTTTAACGGTGCCAATCCAATAAAAAAGGTTGAGGTAGCAGGTGTTCCTTCTAAAACCTCTTGTTTGCCAACACAAACAAAATAGGTTTTGTTTGGTTTTAACCAGGATGATATGTTTTCTATTGGAATCTTTGCATGTCTATATATGGGCGTCCCAGTAATTATTATACTGTTTCCATCTACCTCCGTATTTGGATTTGCTGCGAAATCCTGTAAATTTAATAAGTTTTTCCCCCGGCATACCACGGGGATATGGTACTTCCCGGCATTATCTCCCTGCGCTACCAAATCGCCGACACCGCCGGCGTTTCCATAGATCCGATAATCAATCAGGCCCGCGCCCTGCAAATGATCGCTCATTTTTATCGGATAGCCAGACGCTGTGCCTTTTGGACAGAATAAAGACGCCGCCTCCTGCTTCGTATAAACATCATTTTTCTCTGCCTTTGTGGAAAGCTGCGGAATCCGGGCGCTGGGGATATTCCCGTTTTCGTCCATCAGCTGATAATCGTAGACCTGCATTGTCTTGGGCACATTATTTTCACCATTACCCAACTGGATAGCGTCAATGCCGTTTCCGGCGGAATCACGCGCTTTGGCGTTAAACCCGCCGGCAAAGCCATTTCCAGTTACAGCCATATGCCCAATTGCGCCCCCGTTTGTTGCATAGGTCATTCTGCCAACTGCTCCGCCATTCTCAGCAGAAGCTGCATCACCAACCGCTCCGCCGTCAATAGATTGCGAAATTCTGCCAATCGCACCGCCAGAACTTGTAGAAGACGAAAGACCGATCGCACCGCCTGATTCGGCCGAGGCGCTTCTGCCGCCGATAAAGCCGCCGGAAGTTGTAACTTCCATAATATTATCTGCCATAAAAACAATCCTTTCTTGAAAATAATTTGTCTGCTGAAAGTGCGCTGTTCAACACTATAACAAAACATATGTTTGTTATAGTTGCATTATACAACAAAAGAAGGGATTTGTCAACAGGCTGGAAAGAAATGTAATACAATTGCAACATGTTTTTATGCAAGGAGATTTGTACGATACTCTTTGGATAATCTGGTTTTTTGATGGTTTGCAACCGCAGGTTGCGGAAATTGGACAGACAAAGTGGTAGCAATTTTAAAAAAAACCAGTTATAATCAATTTATAAAAATAGGCAGAAAGGCGGCGAAATGATGAATACAGGGATTATAATTGCCAGGCTGCGGCATACGGCGGATATGACCCAGGAGAAATTTGCGGAAATGCTGGGGGTTTCCCGGCAGGCTGTGCAGAAATGGGAAACGGGCATGTCCTTGCCGGATATCCGCAACATTGTGATGATTGCGAAGCTATTCAACGTATCCATTGATACGCTCCTATTAGGAAGGGATCAACGGAGTGTGGAGGAAATGCCCCGGGATCAGATTATCCGGCCCGGATATGAAAATATGCACGAATGGGACCTATACAGTAAGAATATGTCCATTGAATACCGGCAGTGCATTGCGGAGGGGAAGGACGTCAGCGGGTATAGGAAGCTGTTTGAGGCCGTGGCGGAGATGCCGGCCAACGGTTATCAGGCGGCTGTATCGGATATTGTTTTCGATATTGTCCGCAATGCGCCGCAGGCAGAAGGCTATGCATATGACGAGCCCTCCGACTTGGCAGGGATCCAAGCCCGCCGGCCAATCACCGATATAAAATGGGGGCCGGCAAACCCAAAGCCCCTGGAAAAACAGATTTACGGGGCGTGGATGGGCCGGATCTGCGGCTGTTTGCTGGGCAAGCCAATTGAAGGGATCCGTAGGAGGGAACTGTATCCGCTTTTAAAGGAATCGGGGAACTGGCCTATGCACAGATACATAACCTCTGCAGACATCACGGAGGAAATGTGCCGGGAATATGACTTCCCCCTGCGGGACCGCTGCTGGGCGGACTGTGTTTCCTGCGGACCTGTAGATGACGATACCAATTATACGGTTATGGCGTCAGAGCTGATTGAGCGGTATGGACGGGATTTTTTGCCGGGAGACATTGCTAAGCTGTGGGTGGCTCTGCAGCCGAAGCATGCTTACTGCACGGCGGAGCGAGTGGCATATCGAAATATTGTCAACGGCTATTGTCCGCCGGATACAGCGGTGCTGAAAAATCCCTATCGGGAATGGATCGGCGCCCAGATCCGAGGTGATTACTTTGGATACATCAACCCGGGGGATCCGGAGACCGCGGCGGAAATGGCCTGGCGCGATGCTTCCATCTCCCATGTAAAAAATGGGATTTACGGGGAGATGTTTGTAGCGGCTATGCTGGCCTGTGCGGCCGTATGCGACGATATGGAACAGGTTGTATTGGGGGGCATTGCCCAGATTCCGCAGACTTCCCGGATGTACGCGGCCATTATGGAAGTAATAGGCTGGTATAGGAGCGGTGAAAGTGAAAGCGGCTGTTTCCAAAAATTTATGGAGCGGTATGATGAAGATAAGCAGGATGATTGGTGCCACGCCATCTCCAACGCGATCATTGTAGTGATCGCCCTATTATATGGGAACGGCGATTACGGGAAATCGATCTGCGGCGCCGTCCAGGCCTGCTTTGATACAGACTGCAACGGCGCTACAGTGGGCTCCATTGTAGGTATGGCAATGGGGATTGACGCGATCCCGTCAGATTGGAAAAGGCCCATTGGCGATATTTTGGATACCTCTATTTTTGGTGTAGGCAAGACCAGCATCACCGCTTTGGTAGAAAGAACATGCCGGCATATTGAGAAATAACGCAGCGAAAATGATTTTGCGCTGGATACGGAAAAAAGCTAGCGGGCAGAATCCGCCGATATGTAAAATAACAGACGCAATACAGACGAGAAAGTAAAAGCCCCTCCCGAATCGGAAGGGGCTTTTCCCGTATTACATTTGGGTCATCATCAAGCCCATGGTGGTAAATACACCCGAGGCAATCAGAATAATGCTGAGAACCAGGCCGATAATTTGCAGGATCAGCTGCAGCCTGTAGTAGTTTTTAAAGGAGGCCTCAAAGTCATTGTTCCCGAAGCCCCAGATAATGGACATGATTAGTCCAACGATTGGAATGGATGTAACGATCATCCGCCAAAACCATCCCCAAGGTGTAACGATTCTCCGATTTTCCATTTCCAAAACCCCTTTCAATTTGATTGCCTACATTATATCACAGGAGAAAAGAAATTGTCAATAATATATAGTCTATTTCAACGCAGGCATAACAAATGTATTCTGGTACGGAACACCATTGAGCAGGGGGAGCGAATAATCCGCCCGGCCGGGGACTTCCATAGTCCAAACACCCTCCGGACCGTCATATCGGACGCTGGACCAGCCTAATGCGCCGTTCTGACCGGCCGGCGTAAAATAGAACTCGTTTGTCCGGAGCGTGGCGCCGTCCAGCTGCCGGCCATCCTCCGCGGCAGGGAACCGCCGCCCGCCGCAGATCATTCCGGCATAAGCGAAAATATCAGAGACTTGACCAGCCGGTGTATAGGCGCAAATTTTTCCATAGGCGCCGTTTGTGGAAATCCGGGCTTCAAGCGCCACAGATCCGTTAATAAAGCCGGATTCGTTATAGCCGGCGATTCCGCCGGCATAAGCCAGCGGTGCCTCGGCAGCGTCCGGCACCAGGCTGGTAGCGCTGACAGTACCGGCAGCATAGGTATTCTGTATAGTAGCGGCAGCGGAAAACCCGCAAATTCCGCCGATATAGAGCGTATCTCCGATGGCGGATAGATCCTGGGTAGAAAAACTGTGCATAATTAGCCCAGCTTCCGCCATACCGGCAATGCCGCCTAGATAGGCAGCGGAACCGGCATCGGCGTCTGCCGTAGAATATAGCCTGCCTTTGGCAGAGCATTTGTAAAGCTCACCTTGGGCCTGCAAGCCGCAGATCCCGCCCAGATATCCCGTATTCGCGTCGGAGCGGACGGAGACATTGGCGTAGGCGTTGTAGATAAAGCCGTCCGCGTTCATACCGGCAATCCCGCCTAGGAGCATTCTAGAGGTATCCTTAGCGGCAGTCTGTATGTCGCCGGTAAACGCGGCGGAATGGATAAAGCCTTCGTTTTGCGCGGCAATCCCGCCGGCGGTAGCTGCCGTACCGGAGATATAAATGGTCATGGCGCTTTCCGTCTGATCTAATGTACCGGCGTTGATGCCGCAGATACCGCCGCCGCTGATGGAATCACTGGATTGATACAGCCGCAGCGCGCCGTTAATCCGGCAATTTTCAATATATCCGTAATTCTCCCCGGCAAAGCCTCCGGCCAGGTGGGTGGCGGTGATCTGGACATTGTTCAGCGTTAGGTTCCGGACTGTACCGCCGCCGATCACGGCAAACAGCCCCGCTGTATCCAGATCCTTAGCGTGTGGGATGTATAGACCGGAAATCTGACAGCCATTTCCGTCAAATGAACCGGTAAAGCCGTTACCAGGGCATAGGGGCGTCCAAGCCGTCTGGGGCAGACGAATGTCATTGGCCAGCAGGAAATGGTAATCCGGATGTGTATTCAAAAGCTGCAGGTCCTCAGCGGTACGCACCCGAGCTGGCGCGTACATAGTCCGGCCTGGCTCTAAATCAGGCGTTGGCTGGCCCCGGAGGACCGGCAGCAAAAACGCGTCCGTCTGCTTTTGGGGCATCTGCCAAACCGTATCAAAATCCCAGCCTAATTCCCGGTAAAAATCCGCCTGCAAAAGCCGGGTCCAGGAAACATCCGTACCATCCTGACTGCCGTCAGTTTCCGGGGAAACATTGGTGTTGGAGATCATCCGGTCATAACCAAAGTTTTGGAGAGACTCCCCGCCATACCGGTTGGTGGTGATCCGTCCGCTGTTGGCAGTCAGTACGTCCGTCGTCCGCATGTTGGCGGCCACACAGCCGCTGATCTGGCCGCCGAAGTTGGCGCCGGCAATGCTGCCGGCGTACATATCAGCCGTTACCGCATGGACTGCGGACAGGCAGTTTTGGATGTCACCGGCATTCCGGCCGGCGATCCCGCCGGCATAAGACGTAGCCTCTGCCACATAAACTGCGGACAGGCAGTTCCGGATTTCTCCCGCATTGGTGCCGGCAATCCCGCCGGCGTTGGTGCTTTCCGAGGCAATCAGTCCGGTTACGGTGCAGTTTTCAATCAGCCCGCCTTCTAAATGACCGGCAATTCCGCCAGCATCGCTTTCTGACTGGATATTGGCATCTACAGACAGGTTCTTGACGGTACCGCCGGCAATATACGCGAACAGCCCGGCATACCGGCTGTCCCTGGATACCTGCAAATTCGATATTTTGTGACCGTTGCCGTCCAGTGTGCCGCTGAACATGTCCTCTTGAATCTGAGCGGAGCCGATAGGCTCCCAGGGGTCAGTTAACGCAATATCCGCTTCCAGCCGGAAATGCAGCTTGGGAAAATTCCGGATCTGATCCAGCTGGAACGCGGTATAAATCCGGTAGGGATTTTCCCGGGTGCCCCTGCCGGCCGTATAGGGAAGTGCCGTAACATTTTTCAGGGCGTGAATTTTGCCGGAGGAACCGTCGGATGCCACGGCCAACAAAAAGATGTTATATTTTGTGTTGGGTTCGGCGGCGATACCGCAATGATATTCTACGTTGGCCCGTTCCACAGGCACCAGCAGCGTATCGATCATTTCCTTCGCGGGTGTAAAAACACTGCTCCCCGTTTCCAGATTGACAGTCATCGCGTACACTGTGCAGGGCTGGTTTGTCCGTACGATTAGGTTGATTTGGTTTTCCTGGCCGGTGCTGCTGAGCTTGGGATACCCATAGAGAAAATCCACCGTTTTTTCCGGCAGGCCGGTGGAATAGGTATAAAATTTTTCACAGAGTACCAGGGCTTCTGCCCGAGTCAGGGGATCCTGGGGCCGTAGCAGCCCATCGTTATAGCCCGCTAACAGCCCCCGGGAAACGGAAAAAGCCAGAGATTCCTGGGCGTAGCTGGAAACGTCGGTAAAATCAAGAAAGCGCAGCAGGGAGGCACTGAAGGTCGGTTCCAAGGCGAATGCCCGGCACAAAAGAACAACGGCGTCCTGCCGGGATATTTCCGCCTGGGGGCGGAAAGTATTGTCCGGGAAGCCGGTAATGATCCCCTGCGCCGCCGCGGCGGATATGTATTCGGAAAACCAGTCTTCTTCCGTCACGTCTAAAAAACCGGCGGAGGACTGGGGCGGTTCCAGCCGCAGCCGCTTGGCCACCAGGGTCACAAACTCAGCCCGGGTGATATTCCGGTCTGGGTAAAAATCGCCTGTAGTATCGCCGCTGATAATCCCGGCGGAGAAGGCGCGCAAAATTGCGCCGGCCGCCCAGTGCGTCTCATAATCAGCGGCTTGGGCAGGAATGGCGGTGCAAAAAAGGGAGAAAAGTAAAATCCACGCGATCCATCGTTTCAAACTCTCCACCTCCATTGCTTTTATTCTAACACAGAATATACAAAATTGCAAAACGTATTTTTTTGTAAAAAAAAGATGAATAATGACGAATTTTGTGTTATAATGGGCGCGGAAGGTAATCGTTTTGAGAAAAGGTGGTACGGAGATGGAGAAACTGTTTATTTGTATATGCTGCCGCCGCCGTTACGCACGGGAGCATGCCTATATCACCAATGACAAAATCGGGATTTGCAATGCCTGTTGGGAGCAAATTGACAAGGTGCCGGCGAGTTCGCCCTTTGCCGGGACCGACAGTACAAAAATGCTGATCGCGCCGTTCTATTATACTGGGGCGCTGCGCAGTGCAGTATTGCAGTACAAATTCCAGGGGAAATGGCTGTTTGGCGAGATTTTCGCGGCGCTGATGCTTTCGTATATCCGGGACTTCCCGCTGGAGGGACAATACGACGCCATCGCGGGTATTCCCCTGTCCAGAAAACGGCTTTGGGAGCGGGGGGTACAATCAAGCCCGGCAGCTGGCGGCGCCAATCGGAAAAGCCCTGGGGATGCCGCTTTTAGACAACGGTATCTTCCGACGGAGAAATACGGCCGCCCAGAGTACGCTCCGAGGGGTTGCCCGATACGAAAATGTCCGGGACGCGTTTATTGCCAATGTGCGGGCGGTAGAAAATAAAAAAATCATTTTGGTTGACGATGTGTTTACTTACGGCGCTACCATGGAGTCCTGCGCCAAAGAACTTAAAGAAAAGGGCGCGGCGGAGGTGCTGGCGCTGACGCTGGCGGTTGTCCCCCGGATGTATAAATCATGAAAAACTGGGAAAAATAAGGGTAAGTAATTTTTCATACAGAAAGGAACGAGGAATGATGAAAAAGATAGGGAAGCTTATCCTGACGCTGGTATTGATCTGCAGTTTTTTAATTCCACAGGACGTGCTGGCTTTATCCAAGCGGGGCTCACAGGGGACAGAGGTTCGGAACATTCAGACCCGGCTGAAGGCGTGGGGATACTTAAACGGCGCGGTAGACGGCATTTACGGACCGCAGACGGAGGCGGCGGTGAAGCTGTTCCAGCAGAAAAACGGTTTGACTCCAGACGGCATTGCCGGCCCGGCTACGCTGGCGAAAATCGGACTGCCTACTGGCGGCACCTCATCTAACGACGGCAACGTCAACCTGCTGGCCCGGATTATCAGCGGCGAGGCCCGGGGGGAAATTTATGAGGGACAAGTAGCGATCGCGGCGGTAGTGCTGAACCGGGTTAAACACGCTTCCTTTCCCAACACCATTGCCGGGGTGATTTACCAAAACGGCGCCTTCACCGCCGTTACTGACGGACAGATCAATGTGACGCCGTCAGAGTCCTGCTACCGGGCTGCCCGGGACGCGCTGAACGGCTGGGATCCCACCGGCGGCGCGATCTATTATTATAATCCCCGGACGGCCACAAACCAGTGGATTCGCTCCCGGCCCATTATCCGGACGATCGGGAAGCATGTGTTTTGTAAATAGGAATCAAATACCCTGTCCGCAGCGGACAGGGTATTTTTGTAGATTATTTTCCCGGTATCCCGAAAGGTAAAAATACCGTTGTAATCATAATTTAGAGCGTCTGCAATCTTTTTTAACTCCTCTTCGGTCAGCTGATCGCGGGAAAGCTTATTGTAGAGATAGGAACCCTCGTACCCTAATTTATTGCTTAACTCCTGAATTGTCATTTCCCGTTCGGCTAAAATGGTTTTCATCTTTTTTGCCATACGCATTGCCTTGATCCACCACCTGCATGAAATTTATATGATGAATTTTCATATTTTCCTGCCGTCCTCAAAAATAAAGCTACCCGCAAACGTGACACCGCATGCCTTCGCGATCGCCTGCAAGTCTTTTTCAGTTAAATTGTCTCGTTTTAGCTTGGCGCCAATATTTTGTGCTGTCGTTTTCGGCTCAATTTTACTGGCTAATTCGCTGATTGTCATTTCTTTTGCGGCAAGCAGCATTTTTACTTTAATTGCCAAACCCATAATACCACTCCTTAAAATATATGAACCAATCATATTTCGATTAAAATGGTTTTCCCCTAAGCTCATTTGATTTCTTTTCCGGAATCATTTCGTATAAAACGGCCAGAAAACGTAGCATTACAAACCTCCGCAATCTTTTGCAGCTCTTTTTCAGAAAAATTATCCCGGCGTAATTTTTCGCTGATATTCTGAACAGATGTCCCCAATTTTCCGCCATATCTGTCATGGTCATATCCCGTTCAATTAACAAAGCTTTAATTAGCTTTGCCATTCCTATAATATCATTCCCCAAAAATGCATGAGCCCTTCAAATGACTTTTCCAGTATCTCGAAAGGTAAAAATGCCGTCATAATCACAATTTAACGCGTCTGCAATCTTTTTTAACTCCTCTTCGGTCAGCCGGTCGCGGGAAAGCTTATTGTAGAGATAGGAACCCTCGTATCCTAATTTATTGCTTAACTCCCGAATTGTCATTTCCCGTTCGACTAAAATGGTTTTAATCTTTTTTGCCATACTCATTGCTTTCTCCTCCTTGTATTAAAGTAATTATACCTTAAAATGGGTAAAAATGCAAATAAAAAAAATAAATTTATACATAATTGTAGAAAATACTTGACAAATTATTCAAATAAGAGTAATATTATAAATATATAAGATAAAAATCTCAATAATGGGCAAAAAGTTAAAAATAAATTTAAAGAAACGGAGGAATTGGTATGCACATTTTGCGTGAATATGAAACGAAGTTCGCATAAGGGAAACAAAAAACACGGACACCCAGGCATGGAACAACAGACAAACCGAGCAGACAGGAGTAGGATGATATGTTTAAGGTAAATACGGAATACGCAAATGCGAATATTCCAAGAACGATTCGTTTTACGGACCGGCTGTTTGCGCAGCTGAATCAATGCGCGGCAAAAAACAATATTTCCTTTAACCGCCTAGTTTTACAGTGCTGTAAAAGCGCAATGGACGATTTGGAAAGGCAGAATAGCCGTGGGGAAACATAGCTTTGCGCAGGACATCAGCGGATTGCGCGTCCTAAACCGCAAAAAAAGAGACGCGGCTTTCACCGCGTCCCTCATAGATCCGGGAATTAGTCTTGCGCCAGCTTCACCAGATGGGCATATTTTGCCTTTGCGTCTGCCGCAGCTTTTGCAAACAGTTCCTTGGCGCGCTCCGGATTGGACCGGGCCAGGGAGCTGTAACGAACCTCGTTCATAATGAATTCCTCGTAGCTCTCTGTGGGCTCTTTAGAATCCAGCTGGAACGGGTTCTTGCCTTCCAGCGCCCGTCTGGGATCGTACCGGAACAGGTGCCAGTAGCCAGCCTGTACGGCTCTCTTTTCCTCAGTCTGGGCATTGCTCATGCCACCTTTGATCCCATGGTTGATACAGGGGGCGTAAGCGATGATCAGGGAAGGACCGTTGTAGCTTTCCGCTTCATTGATGGCTTTCAGGCACTGGTTGTAGTCAGCGCCCTGGGCGATCTGGGCAACATATACATACCCGTAGCTCATGGCAATCGCCGCCAGGTCCTTCTTTTTCACAACCTTACCAGCCGCCGCAAACTGCGCGATAGCGCCGGTGGGGGTAGCCTTGGAGGACTGGCCGCCTGTATTGGAGTAAACCTCGGTATCGAATACCATGACATTGACGTCCTCGCCGGAAGCCAGCACATGGTCAACGCCGCCGAAGCCGATATCATAGGCCCAGCCGTCGCCGCCGAATACCCATACGGATTTCTTCGCCAGGTATTCCTTGTCCGCCAGCACGTCTTTGGCCTCCTGGGAGTTCAGGTTGGCAATAGCCTTTAACAGCTCTTCGGTAGCCACCTTGT
Organism: uncultured Clostridia bacterium; assembly: GCA_965151315.1. Taxonomy (GTDB): domain Bacteria; phylum Bacillota; class Clostridia; order UBA1381; family UBA1381; genus Avimonoglobus. The sequence goes on along the minus strand of CBCTZG010000012.1, from coordinate 33,775 downwards.
TGGCGGCACCCTGCTCCATGGTTTCGATAAACTTATCTACCGCCGGCTTTACAGAAGGCTCGTCCGCCGCGATCTTCTCCAGCTTCTCTACATTGGCTGTCCGCAGCGCCTTCTGGCCCAGGAACATACCATAACCAAATTCAGCGTTATCCTCAAACAGGGAGTTTGCCCAAGCGGGGCCGCGGCCGTTTTCGTCTGCACAATACGGCGTAGACGGGGAAGAACCACCCCAGATGGAGGAACAGCCTGTTGCGTTGGCAATATACATCCGGTCGCCGAACAGCTGTGTAACCAACTTGGCGTACGGTGTTTCACCGCAGCCTGCGCAGGCGCCGGAAAATTCCAGATACGGCTTGCGGAATTGGCTGCCCTTAACCGTCGTCGGCGCAAATTTTTCTAATACAGAAGGCTTGGTCTTTAAATCAATACCATAGTTAAAGCCAGCCTGCTTGTCCAACTGGGAATCCAGGCTGGACATGGTCAGCGCCTTGGCACCCTTTCTGCCCGGGCAGACATTGGCACAGGAGCCGCAGCCTGTACAATCCAGGACAGAAACAGCAATACCAAAATACAGGCCGTCCATCTGCATCATCTTTGTATATACAGTACCTTCCGGCGCGTTGTTGTATTCCTCTTCGGTCAGGACAACCGGACGGATACAGCCGTGGGGACATACATACGAGCAGATCCCGCACTGGATACAGTTTTCCGGATTCCAAACGGGTACGTCGATAGCAATCCCGCGCTTTTCATACGCGGAAGAGCCCAGGGGAACCTCGCCGTTTACATACGGCTCAAAGGTAGAAACCGGCAGCTTCATACCGCGGAACTGGTTTACCGGTACCAAAACGTCGTTGACATACTTGGTCAGCCGGTCATTCCCTTCGTGGGATACAGATAGGTCCTCAGGCTCCGCGTCCTTCCAGGAAGCAGGTACGTCAACCTTGACAACCTTCTGGGCGCCCATGTCGATGGCGTCGTGGTTCATCTTTACGATGGCCTCGCCCTTCTTGGAGTAAGAAGCGGTAGCGGCGTCCTTCATATACCGGATCGCGTCTTCAGCCGGGATGATGTTGGCCAGCTTGAAGAAAGCGGACTGCAAAACGGTGTTGATCCGGTTGCCCAGGCCGATTTCCTTACCGATGGCCACACCGTCGATGGTATAGAACTGGATGTTGTTGTCGGCAATATATTTTTTAACCTGGCCGGGGATATGTGTTTCCAGTTCCTCCGCGTTCCAGGAGCAGTTCAGCAGGAATACGCCGCCCGGCTTTACGTCGGATACCATGTCATACTGCCGGATATAGGAGGCTTTATGACAGGCGACGAAGTCCGCCTTGTTGATCAGGTATGTGGAGGTAATCTTAGCATGTCCAAACCGCAGATGGGATACCGTCAGGCCGCCGGACTTCTTGGAGTCATAGTCAAAGTATGCCTGTACGTTCATATCGGTATGGTCGCCGATGATCTTAACGGAGTTCTTGTTGGCGCCTACGGTGCCGTCTGCGCCCAGGCCCCAGAACTTACAGCTGGTAATACCCTTTGGTGTTGTATCCGGATTTTCATCAATGGGCAGGGACAGATGGGTTACATCGTCTTCAATGCCAATGGTGAAGCGTTTTTTAGAGTCGTTTTTATATACGGCGATGATCTGCGCCGGTGTGGTGTCCTTGGAGCCTAAGCCGTAACGGCCTGTGTAAACAGGAACGTTTTGGAACGGAGAGCCCTGGAGCGCCGCAACAACGTCCAGATACAGCGGCTCGCCCACGGAACCGGATTCCTTGGTCCGGTCCAGAACGCTGATCTTCTTTACCGTAGCCGGGATGGCGTCGATCAGGTGCTTCGCCGAGAACGGACGGTACAGGCGGACCTTGATCAGGCCGACCTTCTGGCCGTTGGCGTTGAGATAGTCTACAGTTTCGGAAATCGTGTCGCAGACAGAGCCCATGGCGATGATCACCTGCTCCGCGTCCGGCGCGCCGTAGTAGTTGAAGAGCTTGTAGTCAGAGCCAATTTCTGCGTTAACCTTGTCCATGTAGCTCTGGGTCAGCTCGGGGATGGCGTCATAGTATTTGTTTACAGCCTCTTTTGCCTGGAAGAATACGTCCGGGTTCTGGGCTGTACCCCGCTGCGCGGGATGCTCCGGATTCAACGCGCCCCGGCGGAACGCGTTTAAAGCGTCCCAGTCTACCATTTTGGCCAGGGTATCGTAATCCCAGCAGGCAACCTTCTGATATTCGTGGGAGGTGCGGAAGCCGTCAAAGAAGTGCAGGAACGGGATCCGGCCCTTGATGGTAGTCAGGTGGGCAACCGCCCCTAAGTCCATCGCTTCCTGGGGGTTGGAGGAAGCCAGCATGGCAAAACCGGTCTGGCGGCATGCCATAACGTCCTGATGGTCGCCGAAGATAGACAGCGCATGGGAAGCCAAAGCTCTTGCGGATACATTGAATACGCAGGGCAGCAGCTCGCCGGCGATCTTGTACATATTCGGGATCATCAAAAGCAGACCCTGGGAAGCCGTATAGGTGGTGGTCAGCGCGCCTGCGGTCAGGGAGCCGTGCACAGCGCCTGCCGCGCCTGCCTCAGACTGCATCTCAACCACCTTTACAGGTTGTCCGAAGATGTTTTTTTGTCCAGCCGCAGCCCATTTGTCGGTAACTTCGGCCATGGTGGATGACGGTGTGATCGGATAGATAGCAGCAACGTCGGTAAACGCGTAGGAAGCGTATGCCGCGGCATTATTGCCGTCCATCGTTTTCATTTTTCTTGCCAATGGAATCTCCTCCTTTATTTTCTCAGACAAAAATGCCTTGTCAACAGTATATAAATATACATACATATCATATAATACCACTTTTCCCCTATAAAATCAATATCAAATGTTACAGTTTTTTTTTAGGAAAACCGGCAGGTTTTTTGAATTTTGCATAGGGAGGGGAAACACGTCGAAAACATGCCAAAATTCAACAGCGAAGTTTGACAGATTTCTGGCCTGGACAGGCGTATAATAATACTTGTAAGCTGGAAATTCGGAAAGGGGTGGGGAAATGTGACAGTATACGCGGATGTATTGTTCCTGACAAATTTTTGCATGGACTACCTGCTGATCACGCTGACCGCCGCCTGCTGCAATATCCGGACCAAGCTTTGGCGCAGGATTTTAGCCGGTGTCTTAGGCGGCGTTTACGGCGTTTTCATATTTATTCCCGATTTGAGTTTGGCGTATACGGCGGCCGCACGGGTTGCGGCGGCCGCCGTCCTTTGCTGCGCGGCCTTCTGCCCTTGCCGGCCCCGGCGCTTTCTGCGGCTTTTCGCCATGTTTTTTATAATGAATTTTTTATGCGGCGGTATTTTATACTGCCTAATGCTGTATACAGGCGGCGGGGCGGTAAAAAACGGCGTTGTGTATATGCGGGGCGTATGGATCCTGGTGGGCGCTATAGCGGCGAGGGCTGCCGTCAGCCGGGGGATCCGGTATTTCCGGAACCAGAGCAAAAAGGATATATATAATGTAGAAATATTTTATGAGGGCAGCCATGTCCAAACAGAGGGATTTCTGGATACTGGCAATAGCCTGGCGGAGCCCATCCGCCGCCAGCCTGTAATTTTAGCGGACGAAACCGTTTTCCATGGGCTGTTCCACCCGGACTGCGGCAGCCGGAATCTGGCTGAATGGGTTAGGAGCGCGGATCTGCGAACGATCCCTTATCATACCGTCAGCGGCTCCGGCGTTTTTTACGGCTTTTTGGCGGACCGGGTATTGATCGACGGCCGGGACATGGGCCGGATGGTGGTAGCCTGCTGCGACCGGCGGCTGGAATATGGCGTACTGTTAAACCATGAAATGATTGTAGAAGGGGCGTGAATGTTTTGCGCAGCATTTGGCAGAAAATCAAGGCGTGTCTGGCGGATTTGTATGCCGGGCTTGTTGAAAATAATGAAATTTATTATATCGGCGGCAGCGACGCGCTGCCCCCGCCGCTGAGCCGGGAGGAGGAGGCTCAGTATTTAGACCGGCTCCGGGCTGGAGAGGACGGCGTCAAACAGGTGCTGATCGAGCGTAACCTCCGGCTGGTGGTATATATTGCCCGGAAGTTTGAAAATACAGGGATCTATGTAGAGGATCTGATCTCCATCGGTACCATTGGGCTGATCAAGGCGATCAACACCTTTGATCCGGACAAGAATATCAAGCTGGCTACCTACGCCTCCCGGTGCATTGAAAACGAGATTTTGATGTATCTGCGCAAAAATCAGAATATGCGCACGGAGGTGTCCATCGACGAGCCGCTAAACGTGGACTGGGACGGCAACGAGCTGCTGCTGTCGGACATTTTGGGGACGGAAAATGATGTAATTTATCGGAATATTGAGGACGAGGTGGATAGGAACCTTTTGGGGCTTGCCATGGATAAATTATCCGACCGGGAGCGAAAGATCATGGAGCTGCGCTTTGGTCTGGGCAGCGGCCATGAAAAAACACAGAAAGAGGTGGCAGATTTATTAGGCATATCCCAGTCGTATATTTCCCGGCTGGAAAAACGGATCATTTCCCGGCTGAAAAAAGAAATTTCACGCATGAATTAGAAAAAACAGGGTATACTGTAAAAGACATAGCTTGATCACATAACCGGCATTTGTACATAACGACACAGGGGGGATTTATGTGATCAATAAAGTAGAAATCTGCGGCGTGAATACGTCGAAGCTCCCGACGCTGACCCGGGAGGAAAAGGACGCGCTGTTCGTGCGGATCAAGGCTGGGGACGCCGCCGCCCGGGAGGAGTTTGTCCGGGGGAACCTGCGGCTGGTGCTCAGTGTGATCCAGCGGTTCGGCAACCGGGGGGAGAATATCGACGACCTGTTCCAGGTGGGCTGTATTGGGCTGATCAAGGCCATCGACAATTTTGACCTGAGCCAGAATGTGCAGTTTTCCACCTACGCGGTGCCCATGATCATCGGGGAGATCCGGCGCTACCTGCGGGATAACAACGCCATCCGGGTCAGCCGGTCTTTAAAGGATATTGCCTACAAGGCCCTATATGTGAAGGAAAAGTTGATCAACGAGAACGCCAAGGAACCCACAATCTCCGAAATCGCCAAGGAGATGGATCTGCCCAAGGAGGAAGTCGTGTTCGCACTGGACGCCATCGCCGACCCGGTCAGCCTGTTTGAGCCCATTTACCATGACGGCGGCGAGGCGATCTTTGTGATGGATCAGGTGAAGGACCAGAAAAACACCGATGAAAACTGGCTGCGGAGCATCGCCTTGTCCGAGGCCATGAAGCACTTGAATGAACGGGAAAAGCATATTTTGAACCTGCGCTTTTTCCAGGGACGGACCCAGATGGAGGTGGCCGACGAGATCGGGATCAGCCAGGCCCAGGTGTCCAGGCTGGAAAAAAGCGCCCTGAAGCATATGCGTAAGTATATATAGGGATGTAAAGGGCCGCCGGAAGGCGGCTTTTTTTAGTGGCCTTTTTCAGGGATGGCGGCAAAATCTTTGCAGATAGGGCGCAACTATACAAAAAATTTATAATTTTCTCCGTATATCACTACCCGGTAATAATAAATCCACTAATTTATGGTATAATGGATGTAAACTTCCGAAAGTCAGAACAATCAAATAAATGTTTTTAATAAAGGACATAGGCGGAATCACGATCTTATATCCGAAATATAAAATGAATGGATGACCAAGGGGCTGTGCTTCGCTTAACAACGCACGGCCTCGGGAATCTACGTTTTCTGGAATCAATATTAAAGAAGAGGAGTAAAATTTCATGTTTAAAGTTGATAATGAATACGCAAATGCGAATATTCCAAGAACGGTTCGTTTTACAGATCAGCTGTTTGAACGGCTGCATAAATGCGCGTCGGAAAATAGAATTTCATTTAACCGGCTGGTTTTGCAGTGCTGTAAAAGCGCAATGGATGAGTTGGAATGCCAGAACAAACGTTAATATAATTGCATTTTTCAATGTTAAAATTGTGGTTTCCTCCAAATTTCCCCCTATACAAAACCCATATCTGGTGTTACAATGAAAAATATACAGAAACAAATGAAAAAAAACCAAGAATTTGTGCGATAATGTTTGAAAAACCCCTTTACAAATCCCAAAAAATGCGATATAATCAAAGAGAAAACAAAGCAAAACCAAAAAAAACAAACATCATACATATGGAGGGAATCAAATGTATAAGTCAGATTACGAAATTAAAAAGGAAATCTGCGAGATCGGCAGACGGGTTTATATGAATGGATTCGTTGCCGCCAACGACGGGAATATCTCCGTAAAGATTGACGAAGATACATACTTTGCCACCCCCACCGGCGTCAGCAAGGGCTACATGACCCCGGACATGATCTGCAAGGTGGACGGCAAGGGCAACTTAAAGGAGCCGAATAAATGGAAGCCGTCCTCAGAGTTTAAAATGCATCTGCGGGTTTATCAGGAGCGGAAGGACGTAAACGCGGTTGTGCATGCCCATCCGCCCATCGCTACCTCCTTCGCCATCGCGGGGATCCCGCTGGACAAGCTGATCATGCCGGAGGCTGTTATTTTCCTGGGCGGCGTACCGATTGCAGACTACGGCACCCCGTCTACAATGGAGATCCCGGATTCCCTGATGCCGTACCTGCAGGATTACGACGCCATTCTCCTGGCCAACCACGGCGCCCTGAGCTTTGGCTGCGACCTGAATACAGCGTTCTTCCGGATGGAGTCTACAGAATTTTACGCCAAGTTGACCTATTACGCTACCATGCTGGGCGGCGCAAAGGAAATCCCCTGCGGCCAGGTCAAAAAGCTGATCGATCTGCGCAAGCAGTTCGGCGTACCGGGCAAGCACCCCATGGAAAAGCTGTGCCCCAGCTGCTACGAGGGCGGCGACGCCGTCAAGGACCTGACGCCTACCGAGGCTGCGGAAAAGCTGCATAACGGTTGCGCCTGCGGCAGCAACAACGCGAATGACAACGCGAATATTGAAGATATTGTAGCCGAGGTGACAAAACGGGTTCTGGCTAAGTACAATCAATAATGTACAGATTCAACAGGGAATGATTCGCATGAAAGATTCCAAATTATATACGGGCTACGGTGACCGGGGATATACCCAGACGATTACCAGCAAGCGGGTGCCCAAATACGACGACCTAATCGAGCTTTTAGGTACGCTGGATGAGTTTTCCGCCAGCCTGGGCGCCGCAAAAGCCCAGTCCGGGGATGAAGCCCTGCGGCAGGACATCGAAGCGGTGCAGAAAAAAATGATTTCGATCATGGGTGAGCTTGCCGGCGGTGAAACTTCCGTGACGGATGAATGTGTCCGGACGGTGGAGGAAATGACAGACCGGTATCTGCCCCGGGCGCTGGCGAAGTTTACTCTGCCGGGTGTGAACGTGGTTTCCGCCCAGTTAGAGGTGGCCAGAACGGTGATCCGCCGGGGAGAACGGGCAGCGGCGAAGCTCCAGTCCATGGGGCGGGTTAAGCCGAAGACTTTTGTCTATCTGAACCGGCTGGGGGATCTGCTATATGCCATGGCCCAATACGCGGCCCGGGAGCAAAAAAAAACGGCTGACCAGCCTATCGACTGCAAGTCTGCAGCGGTAAACCAGCTGGATTTAGCCTTGGCAAAGGAAATCGCCCTGGCGGTTGAGCGCCGGGCGGAGGAACTGGGGAAACGGGTTGTGATCGCCGTGCTGGACAGTGGGGCTAACCCCATACTGCTCCACGCGATGGACGATGCTTTCATTGCCAGCGTACAGATTGCCCAGGACAAGGCATATACGGCGGTGGCGCTGAAGATGCCCACCCATGTAGCCTTATCCGAGTCCCGGGGCGGTACGCTAGACGGCCTTAGCCCCACAGACAGCAACAGACTTATGCTTGTAGGCGGCGGGGAGCCGCTTGTAATCAATGGCAGAGTGGCCGGCGGGATTGGTGTTTCCGGCGGCACTGCCCAGGAAGACATTGACTTCGCACGGTTCGGGGCCATGTACTTGGAAAGGAGGCTCAGCTTATGATTGACGAAAACCAAATCAGCCAGATCGTCCGGAAAGTGATCCAGGATATGGACGCGGACACCGGGAAGCAGCGCAGGCAGCTTGGGGTGTTCGATACCATGGAGGAGGCGATCGAGGCTTGCAACAAGGCGTACGCCACATTCAGATATTATAATAAAGAGCAGAGAGAAAATATTATCCGCGAAATTCGGAAGCTAACCCATGCCGAAGCGGAAACGATGGCCAAGCTGGCTGTCGAGGATACAAAGATGGGGAATGTATACCATAAGATTTTGAAGCACCATCTGGTTGCGGATAAGACGCCGGGCACGGAGGACCTGGAGACCCGGGCGCTGTCCGGCGACCGGGGGCTGACTCTGGTGGAAATGGCGCCTTACGGGATTATCGGGGCCATTACCCCCAGTACCAACCCCAGCTGTACCGTGATCTGCAACAGCATCGGTATGCTGGCCGGCGGAAACGGGGTGCTGTTCAACCCCCATCCCCACGCCAAGCGGATTTCCGCTTACGCGGTAGACCTGGTCAACCGGGCGGTGCTGGCGGCAGGCGGGCCGGAAAATATTGTGGCCACCGTGGCAAACCCTACCATGGAAACATCGAATATGATGGTGAACCATCCGTCTGTACGGATGTTGGTGGCCACCGGCGGACCGGGCGTTGTAAAAATGCTGTTGTCCTCCGGGAAAAAGGCCATCGGCGCGGGTGCCGGCAACCCGCCGGTGGTTGTGGACGACACGGCGGACATCCCCAAGGCGGCCAAGGATATTATCGACGGCTGCACATTTGACAATAACCTGCCCTGTATTGCGGAAAAAGAATGCTTTGTGATGAACAATGTGGCAGATGAGCTGATCGAGCATATGCAGAAAAACGGGGCGTATCTGATCAACGCCGCTCAGGTAAAGGCGTTAGAGGACGTGGTGCTGGTGGAGGTACCGGCGAAGAGCCCCTCTCAGCCTGCCAAGCGGGTGATCAATAAAAACTGGGTAGGCCGCGACGCCAAAAAGATCTTAGCCCAGATCGGCATAAACGCCGGCGACGATATCCGGTGCATTATTTGTGAAACTGAATTCAGCCAGGCATTTGTCCAGACGGAGCTGATGATGCCGATTTTGCCCATCGTCCGGTGCGACAGCTTTGAGGAGGCCATGGAAATGGCGGTAAAAGCTGAGCATGGGAACCGGCATTCCGCCCACCTGCATTCTAAGAATGTAGATCATATGACGGCGTATGCGAAAGCCGTCTGTACAACAATTTTTGTAAAGAACGCCCCCAGCTATGCCGGCATCGGCTTTAACAGCGAGGGCCACACCACCTTTACGATCGCGGGGCCTACAGGCGAAGGCATTACGTCGGCCAGAAGCTTTACCCGGCAGCGCCGGTGCGTACTGGTAGACAGCCTGTCGATTATATAAGCGGGAGGTTACAGATATGAATGAGAATGAAATTAACGCCATTGTTCAGGCTGTCCTGAACGAAATGAACGGCAAAAAATCGGCCGCGCCCGCAAAGCAGGGCGGCATTCCGAAAACGGCCAGAGTGGCTATGCTGACCTCTCTGGGGCATTTTGACATCAAAGAATACCCCATGCCGGAGGTGGGCGACGACGATATTCTGGTCCATGTGGAGGGGTGCGGTGTCTGCGGTACGGACGCCCATGAGTATAAGCGGGATCCCTTCTCCCTGATCCCTGTGGCGTTAGGCCATGAGGGTACCGGCGAGATTGTGAAAATGGGGAAAAATGTTAAACAAGACAGCGCCGGCAAGCCCTTGAAGTTAGGGGATAAGGTGGTTACCTGTATGATCTTTAAGGATAACCCGGATATTACTATGTTTGACTTAAACAAGCAGAATGTAGGCGGCGCTGACGTTTACGGGCTGCTGCCGGACGACGATGTACACTTAAACGGTTGGTTTTCTGATTACATATTGATCCGGGGCGGTTCCACGGTATTTAACGTCAGCGACCTGGATCTGGATTCCAGAATCCTGATTGAGCCCTGCGCGGTGCTTGTCCACGCGGTAGAGCGGGCAAAGACCACCAATATCCTGCGGTTCAATTCCAGAGTCGCCGTACAGGGCTGCGGCCCCATTGGCCTGATCTGTATCGCAGTTTTAAGAACTATGGGGATTGAAAATATCGTCGCTATCGACGGCAACCCCCAGCGGCTGGAGTTCGCGAGGAAAATGGGCGCCACGGAAACGGTGAACTTTATGGAGCATAAAGGCATCGACGCCTTGGCCGCGGCGGTGGAGGACGCCTTCGGCGGGCACCAGGCGGATTTTGCGTTCCAGTGTACCGGATCCCCGGTGGCCCACAGCAACATCTATAAATTTATCCGCAACGGCGGCGGCTTGTGCGAGCTGGGCTTCTTTATCAACGGCGGTGACGCGCAGATTAACCCCCATTTCGACCTGTGTGCCAAGGAAATTACGCTGGTTGGATCCTGGGTTTACACCCTGCGGGATTACGCCACCACCTTTGATTTCCTGAAGCGGGCAAAGGCCATTGGCCTGCCGATGCAGGAATTGATCACCCATAAATACGGCCTGGACGAGATGAACGAGGCCTTGGAAACAAACCTTGCTCAGAAGGGCCTGAAGATCGCTTATGTCAATAAGGAGATATAACCGATGGAAGCAGTTGGAATTATGGAAATGTTCGGGTATGTATGCGCTATCAAGGCGGCGGACGCGGCGGCAAAAGCGGCGGACGTGCGGGTCATTGCCATTGACTCCAATAAGCCGGCTAACGCGGAGACTGTGGCCGTGCCTCTGATCATGTGCGTAAAGGTGCAGGGCAGCGTTTCTGCGGTAGAGGCGGCAGTTGCGGCTGGGTCAGCGGCGGCGGAAGCCTGCACAGGCCTGATCACATCCCATATCATCCCCCGGCCTACGGCGGATGCGGAAAAAATGGCTCTCCGGTGCAGTGTTGGCCGGGACAGAGTCGGACATATTCAAAATAACGCGTAACCAAGAAGGGAGAAAATCAAATGGAAGCATTGGGAATGATTGAAACAAGAGGCCTGACGGCTTCGATTGAAGCGGCGGACGCGATGACAAAGGCGGCGAACGTCGTATTGGTTGGTACAGAGAAGATCGGCTCCGGCCTGGTCAGCGTAGTTGTCCGCGGGGACGTAGGCGCTGTCAAGGCGGCTGTAGAAGCCGGTGCGGACGCTGCTTCCCGGCTGGGTGAGCTGGTGGCGAAGCATGTGATCCCCCGTCCCCATGCCGATGTGGAGAAGATCCTGCCCAAGATGAAATAAGATCCCTTTTACATAGAAAGGATTGTTGTGCATGGAATATTCACTGGGCCTGATTGAGGTGTCCGCCCTGGGTAACGCCATATTTGTGCTGGACGCCATGGCCAAGGCGGCGGACGTAGAGTTTGTGGCTACGGAACGGAAGCTTGGCGGCCGGCTGGTAACGCTGGTTGTCCGGGGAACGGTTTCCGCAGTGCAGGCCGCTATTGACGCCGGCAAGGCAGAGGCGGAGCGATTTAATTGCTTAAAAGCGGCAGAGGTAATCGCCCGGCCCCATCCGGAAATTTTAAAGTTTCTGCACTTGGATGCGGAGCATGAAAAAGCGCCAACGGCGGAAAGCGCCGCCACCCATGTTGGCGCGGTACCGGCTCAGACTGTGGAAGAACCGCAGGCCGCGCCGAAAAGAACAAGTTCTAAGGCTGCTTTAGCAGCTTCAGATAAAAAGGCCCCCCAAAAGCGCGGGCCGAGAAAAAAATAATGTAAAAAAGGCATGAAAATGCCGGAGAAATAGGAGGATTTAAAAATGGCTGTAGAAGCATTAGGCATGGTTGAAACAAGAGGCTTGGTAGCCGCGATTGAGGCTGCTGACGCAATGGTGAAGGCTGCGAACGTGACCCTCATCGGGACAGAGAGAATCGGTTCTGGTCTGGTAACCGTTATGGTTCGCGGGGACGTAGGCGCTGTTCAGGCGGCTACGGACGCTGGCGCAGCGGCTGGTTCCAAGCTGGGCGAGCTTGTTTCCGTTCATGTAATTCCCCGTCCCCACGGCGATGTGGAGAAAATCCTGCCGGCTCTGAAATAAGCTTGCCGGTAACAGCGGAGCGCGGGCAGCAATGCCTGCGCCGCCGCAAAACGCACCCCAATAGTTTGGAGGGTATCAAAAGATGACAGATGAAAAATTGGTTGATATCGTAACGAAAAGTGTGCTGGCCGTATTGGAGGGCCAGACAGACGACGGTATCAAGGTGGGCGTATCCGCCCGGCATGTGCATTTGTCCCAGGCCGATCTGGAAACCCTGTTCGGCAAGGGCTATGAGCTGACCCCAAAAAAAATGCTGATGGGGGACCAGTATGCCGCGGAGGAATGCGTAACCTTAGTGAGTCCGTCTTTGCGAAGCATAGAAGGTGTTCGGGTGCTGGGGCCTGTCCGCTCCCACTCGCAGATTGAAATTTCCCGGACAGATACATTTAAGCTGAAAGTTAGTCCGCCGGTAAGACCGTCGGGTGAAATAAAGGGCAGCGCCCCTATGGCGCTGGTGGGGCCGAAGGGCAGCGTGTTTTTAAACGAGGGCTGCATTATTGCCAACCGGCATATCCATATGACCCCCAAGGATGCCGAGAAATACGGTATTCGAGATAATGATATTGTAGATGTGGAAATCCAGAACGCCAAGCCTACCCGGTACTATAACGTCCAAGTGCGGGTGCGGTCGGATTTTAACACGGAAATGCATATCGATACAGACGACGCCAATGCCGCGGGCATCAAAACCGGTGATCATGTAGAGATATTGACAAAATAAAGGAGCGCGGATTATGATTTTAGCGCAGGTAAAGGGAAGCCTTGTTTCCACCAGCAAAAATGAGAAGCTGGTGGGGTATAAGCTGATGATTGTGCAGGAGATTAAAAACGATACGCTGACAGATCAATTTTTGATCGCAGTAGACGGTGTAGGCGCGGGCATCGGGGAAAAGGTGCTGGTGGCAACGGGGAGCGCGGCCCGGCTGGGCATCGGGAACCCGGAGGCCCCGGTGGACGCCACGATCGTAGGGATTGTGGACGAAAAACAGGGCTGAGACGAAACAGGAGGAGAGCTTTATGAACATTGCCGAGCTGCAGAAGCTTGTTTATGACGCAGGAATTGTCGGAGCCGGCGGCGCGGGCTTTCCAACCCACAAGAAGTTTTCCGAGCATGTGCGGCAGATCGTGGTGAACGCTGCGGAATGCGAACCGCTGATGATGGTGGACCATCATATTCTGGCTACACATTTCCGTTCCTCCATGGATACATTGAACCAACTGATTGATATTTTAGGGGCAGAAGAGGCCATTGTGGGGATCAAGGGCAAGAATATGCATCTGCTGGATCCGGAAATCGTCCAAAGCCTGGCGGGCAGCCGGATCAAAATCCGGGAGATCCCAGACGTGTATCCAGCCGGAGATGAAGTTGTGTTAGTCTATGAAACCACTGGGAAGATCATTCCTGAGGGCAGCGTACCTGTACAGGTAGGCGTTATGGTCATCAATACGGAGACCCTGTATAATATCCATAAGGCCATGCATGAGGGTGAGCCTGTGACGGAAAAGTATGTAACCATTGGCGGCGATATTGAAAAGGATGTAACAGTCAAGGTGCCGGTAGGGATGAAGATTAAAGAGCTGCTGGAGGGCCTGGGATATGTGGACCTGGCTGGAAAAGCGGTGATCAACGGCGGCCCCATGATGGGCAAGCTGGTGGATTTGGACAACGATGTAGTCACCAAGACCACCAAGGGGCTTTTGGTATTTCCGGAGACCCATTCGGTGATCCAGCGGCGGCGCATGCCGCTGTCTATGACGCTGAAGCGGGCCGCGGCGGCCTGCTGTAACTGTTCGATGTGCACGGACGTATGTCCCCGGCATTTGCTGGGCCATGGAATTCAGGTGCATAAGATCTTATACGCGGCCTCCCACGGGCAAGTGCTGGACAGTCAAAGCTTTTTGGACAGCACCCTTTGCTGCGGATGCGGCGTATGCACGGTAATGGGCTGCCAGCAGATGCTGGATCCCCAGGCGATTGCCATGGAAACCAAGCGGCTGCTGGGGAAGAAAGGTTATCGGCGGCAGAACAATCAAGCACCCGAAAGGCCCCTGCCGGAACGGGCATACAGGCTGGTTCCGTCCAGCACACTGATCGACCGGCTGGGGATCCGCAAATACGTCAAGGATACGGTGCAGCGAGATTATATGGGATTCCGGCCCCAGCGGGTATATATCGCTTTTTCCCAGCATGTGGGAAAGCCGGCTTCACCGGTGGTGAAGACAGGGGACACCGTAAAAGCCGGCGATGTGGTGGCCAGGACGGAAGGAAACGCCTTGGGCACGACAATGCACGCCAGCATCAGCGGCGTAGTTGAAGAAATTACAAACCAGTGGATCGTAATTCGGCGCCGCTGAGAAAGGATGTGTGCGGGATGAATTCCGTAGGATTGATCGAAGTCAAGAATATCAGCAAAGGCCTGAAAGTCACGGATGAAATGCTCAAAAGCGCTGGTGTGACCCTGCTGCAGTCCGGGGCGGTTTGTCCCGGCAAGTTTGTTACGCTGGTGGGCGGTGATTTGTCCGCGGTTCAGGCGGCGGTAGACCGGGCTGTCTTAGCGGCAGAGGAATCATTGATTGACCAATTTGTGATCGGTCGGCTGGGCGACCGGATTTTTGAGGCATTAGCAGGGATCGCAGATGTGCCTGAGAAAAAGGCGTTGGGACTGATTGAAACCTTTACGGCAGCGTCGGCGATTTTGGCGGCGGACGCGGCTGTCAAGGCGGCGGATGTCTGCCTGATTGAGGTGCGGATTGCCCGGGGAATGGGCGGTAAGAGCTTTGTGAGTTTGACCGGCGATGTTTCGGACGTGCAGGCGGCGGTAGAGGCCGGTGCGCGGATTCCGGCACAGGAGGGCGTTTTGATCAATACAGAGGTGATCGCCAGCCCCCATCCCGATCTATGGGCGGCTGTAATTTAAATATAGAAAGGCTTGGGAGATTTCCCAGGTCTTTTCAGTTAAGGAGCGTTTTTTATGTTAGCGGTTGAGCGGAGAAGCCAGATTGAACAAATGATCATGAAGAACAAAAGCGTGCTTGTGCCAGAGCTGGCCAAAATGTTTGACGTGACCACGGAAACTATTCGCAGCGACCTGGAAAAGCTGGAAAAGCAGGGGGTACTTGTCCGCACCTACGGCGGCGCCACGCTGGTGGAAAGCGTAGAGGAAGACATGGCTATCCACGAGCGGGAGACTGTGAATTTTGAGGGAAAGCAAAGTATTGGCAGGCGGGCCGCGGAGATGATTAAGGAAGGGGAAACGGTCTTTTTAGACGCCAGCACTTCCAGCCTGCACCTAGCCCGGAACATCAAGGACAAGAAAAGCCTGACGGTGATCACAAACGCGGAGAAAATCGTGATGGAGCTGGCAGGCTGCGACAATATCCGGGTGATTTGCACAGGCGGCCGGCTGCACCAGAAAAACATGTCTTATATCGGCCGGGTAGTAGAGGATACAATCCGGGCAAACTACTACGCGAACAAGGTGTTCTTCTCTTGCCGGGGGGTCACGCTGGGCCGAGGCATGATGGAGTCCACGGAAGCGGAGGCGGAGATTAAAAAAGCCATGATCAGCTGCTCGGAAAAGGCTATTTTCCTGTGTGACAAAAATAAGCTGGGCCGGCTGGGCGTACCGGTTATTGGCGGGCTGGATAAAATCGACTGTATGATCACGGATATCCAGCTGGATGAAAAATGGACGGACGCGCTGGGTGAGCAGGATGTACGGCTGATTACTGTGGGAGGATCCGATAAATGAAAAAGTCCCGTATGATTGGGTTAATTGTTATTTTGATTTGTCTGAGCTTTTTCACTGGACGGTATTTTCGGGATTCGGGAGAAGCGGGGAACAGCAAGCGGAAGTATGAAACGATGATTGCCTTATCGGCTGATAAATTAGAGGATCTGAAAGCCGGCTATAACGCAGATATAATGGAGGCGTTGATCAGCAATGTTTATGCCGCGTATATATACTCCGATTATAGTGAACAAGGCTCTGCTTTATATGCATTGTGGAACGCGTTGGTTTTTGATGGCGAGAATATTGCAGGAAAAGAGGATGACTTAAAACAGGCATTGCAGGCAGACGACCTGCAAAAGGTTCAGGATATTGCCGCTGGCATAAGAACTCAGGAATTGACCAGGCCGTGACTGGCGTTGCCGTGCTTTTTGACAGGGGGCTATTCCCTAGCGAAGCGCGGCAGTGTTTTTATAAAATTCTTGCTTTTTCTGGGAGGTTATGATAGAATGGAAAAACAAGGCGCATATGATGTATGCAGAAAGGAGATTTGAAAATGAAACGAAGAATTATATCTGCGGTTTTGGGGATTTCCATGGCGGCGAGCGCTTGGCCGGCCTTTGCGGAGGACGGGACGGCTGTGCTCTACAATAACGAGCCCAAGACGATTACCCAGCCGGTAATTACCCAGACGGTTCAGCTGCTGCCCTTCCGGGATGTGGCGGAGACTGCTGGCGTACAGGTTGGGTTTGATGCGGGGCAAAAGCAGGTCACGGCGGTATGGGACGGACAGAAGGCAGCTTTTGGACTGCAGGATGATATTATAAGTGTATATAATGAAGCCGGCGAATGTATCCGTTCCACTGCGGTCAATCATAGAACGATCCAGGACGACCGGCTGTATCTGGATGGGATGTCGTTGGGGAATGCGCTGGGCATGCAGATCGGCTGGGACGAAGCGGCCCAGGCCATTTACATTGTAGATGTAGCCAAGTATACCGACGAGCTGTTTGCCGGCACACCAGGGCTGGAGCAGCTGTTTACCGTATTTGGACAAACGCCGGAAAAATATAAAAGCAATACAGAAATGAAAATCCAGTTTGATATGACTGCCAATACGGGAGAGAATGGGGAGCCCCAGGCTACCAATTTAGAGGTGACAATAACAGAGGACGCCCAAAAAACGGCGGAGGCCGCCAAAGAGGCCATTGCCATCGATCTGGAAACGCTGAATCTGCCGGAGGCAGTGGAAGGTGTTGATTTTTCCAAGCTCCAGGGGATCAATATCGAAACCGTTACCGATGCAAACGGTGTCTGCTATATTCAGACAAATTTGATAGAGAAACTGGCAGAGACCCTGCCGGCAATCGAAGAATTGCAGACTGCGGCCAAGGTTATCTCCCCGGGGATCTGGATGAAGCTTGACCTTTCTGCGCTTTTGGAGCAGATGGGGATGCAGGACCTGCTCAAGCCCCAGGATGCGGAAACCATGAAATCTATTATGGAAAGCACACTGACTTCTGCTGCGGATATGTCAGTCTATTCCGTAAAAGACGCGAAAGCGATCGACGGCGTGTTTGATATGTATCAGACGATGTTCGGCGAGCCGTATTTTAAGATCACGGGCTCGGATGAAGCCGGCTGGGAGCTGGCCTGGGATATGGACCGGGAGCAGATGGCTGACATGATCCGGAGCATGGGCGAAAAGATGGGCGAGGATACCGCCGTGCTGGAGGCTGATCTGGCGGGGCTGGAAGCCATGGATATCCATTTGAACGCGGCGCTTTCACCGGCAGGCGAGATGACGATGGACATGGATATGACCATCGGCGCGAAAGATGATGCCAGCAACGTAAATTTTGTGATCACTATGGACAGCACCATGACCCCAGATCCTGATGGGGAACCCATTGAGATCCCAACTGTATTTATTGATATTATGAAAATCGGCGAATTGTTAAATCTATAAAAAACAGGGAGGCGCGCCTCCCTGCTTTTTATATTGAAGCAAAATAATTCCGGGAATTTTTCCAAAAGGTCTGGAAATTTACCCCGATATGCGATATAATAAAACAATACTCGAGGAGAGGAGTTTGAGAGCATGGATGAGATTTTAGAGATTTTGGAAAATTCCGGCGTCAAGCTGACGAACGAGCAGATCGCCCAAATGACGGGGAAATCTGCCGAAGAGGTGGGCGATATCATCAAAGGGCTGGAAAAGGAGAATATTATCGTGGGCTATAAGACCATGATTAACTGGGAAAAGACAGACAAAGAGCATGTCAATGCCCTAATTGAGCTGAAAATCACGCCCCAGCGGGGAGAGGGATTTGACAAGGTAGCGGAGCGGATCTATAAATATCCCCAGGTGAAGTCCTTGTATTTAATGTCCGGAGCGTATGATCTGGCGGTCAATATTGAGGGCAGTACCATGAAAGAGGTTGCCCTGTTTGTGGCGCAGAAGCTGGCGCCTATGGACGCTGTGATCAGCACCGCGACCCATTTTGTGCTGAAAAAGTATAAGGAGGACGGGCTCTCCTTTTATCAGGACGAAAAAGATACAAGACAGGTGATTACGCTATGAAAACATATGAGGAACTAATAAATCGGCGGGTGCAGGATATGCCCCCCTCCGGGATCCGGAAATTTTTTGACGTGGTAGCCATGATGGAGGACGCCATCTCGCTGGGCGTTGGAGAGCCGGATTTCGCCACGCCCTGGAGCATCCGGGAAGCGGGGATCTATTCCCTGGAAAAGGGCAGGACGTTTTATACAGCTAATGCTGGTTTATTGGAGCTCCGTCAGGAGATCTGCCGGTATACCCAGCGAAAATACGGTGTTCCCTACCGGTATCAGGATGAAGTACTGGTCACGGTGGGGGGAAGCGAGGCCATTGACCTGATGATCCGGTGCGTGATCGAGGAAGGGGACGAAGTACTGATCCCGGAGCCAAGCTTTGTGTGCTATAAGCCCTGTACCAGTCTAGCCAGAGGGGTACCGGTGCCGATCGAAACAAAAGAGGCGGATCAGTTCCGGCTGACGCCCCAGCAGCTGTGGGAAAAAATCACCCCCAAAACAAAGCTTTTGATTCTGCCGTATCCCAATAACCCCACTGGTGGTGTAATGGCACGGAAAGATTTGGAAGCAATTGCCGAGGTACTTCGGGGCACGGATATCTTGGTGCTGTCTGATGAGATCTATGGTGAGCTGCGGTATGATGAGGAAGGCCATACGCCTTTTTCCGCCATTGACGGCATGAAAGAGCGGACGGTGGTGGTCAACGGGTTTTCCAAGGCCTTTGCTATGACGGGCTGGCGGCTGGGCTACGCTTTAGGGCCCGCGCCGCTGATCCAGGCCATGACCAAGGTGCATCAATATGGCATCATGTCCTCGCCGACCACCAGCCAGTTCGCGGCCATTGAGGCTATGCGCAACTGTGACCGGGATGTGGAGGAAATGCGCCGGGAGTATAATTACCGCCGCCGCTTTATCGTGGATGGATTCCGGAAAATGGGGCTTTCCTGCTTTGAGCCTTTGGGCGCCTTTTATGTGTTCCCCTGTATCCGCTCGACAGGCATGACCAGCGAGGAATTCTGTGAGCGCCTGCTCCAGGAGGAAAAGGTAGCTGTGGTGCCGGGGACGGCGTTTGGTGAAAGTGGGGAGGGTTTTGTCCGGGTTTCCTACGCCTATTCTGTGGAGAATATTGAGGTGGCGCTGAAACGGATTGCCAGATTCGTAGAGAAGTATAATAAATTATAATTCTTATATGGAGGAGCGCGGTATGAAAAAACACGCGTTACAAGGTTTAATTGTAATGGTTATGCTGTCTGCTGTGTCTTTTGTAGCCTATGGTGCAAGTGAAGAGGATTATTATTATACTGTGAATAACGGGGAAGTGCTCATAGAGAGATATTTGGGTAATGAAGAGAAAACCGTGTATGTTCCAGCTGAATTGGGGGGATATCCAGTAACGAAGATTGAAGACTCGGCGTTCCAGCGCAAGTACATGCAACGCGTGGTGATCCCGAATACAGTTGTCAGTATTGGCGCATATGCATTCACGGGGTGTCCAGTATTACAGTCAGTGGTGCTGCCTAAGGGATTGACGGAAATTGCGGAACGTGTATTTATACGTTGTAATTCGTTAACGGATATTGTAATTCCAGAAGGGGTGACTCGCATTGGTGCGGGTGCATTCTTGGGCTGTTGGGATTTGAGGAATATTACGCTGCCGCTGAGCTTAAAGCGTATAGATCAGGATGCGTTTTTAGATGCGGGACTTTTTACGCAGGTTTACTATGCTGGGTCTCCCGAGCAGTGGGGACAAATCGAAATTGCAGATGGTAATATGGATTTTTTCGAATGGGGAGATATTTATTATTATGATGACAGCAGTTTGGCGGTAACGAAGACAAAAGAAGGATGGCAAGACAATGAAAATAAGGATCAGTGGTGGGAGGTTAAATATCACCGTGTGCCTGAAAATGCCGTTGTTTTCATAGCGTTTTATCAGAATGGCCGGTTGGTGACATCATACTATGAGGATGATCCAAGTTTGCGTTTTTCATTTACCGTATCGCCCCCAAAAGAGCCGTACGACCAGGTTAGAACAATGGTTTTTGACAGTTTGCAGACTTTGCGGCCGTTATCTTTGGTGGAAATTAACACATAGTCTAAAATTTATTGCGCTGGATAATCCTGGCCCTGTACAGTCAGGGTTATTCTTTTATAGGACAGATCTGCCGTTTCAGGTAGAAAAGGCAGATTATGCCGGGGAATTTGAGACGAGGAATATTGATACAGGCAAAAGGGGACAGCGCACGGTTTTCTGGGAAAATAAAGCGTGTCTAGAGCTGCAAAACCCAGTAGAAAAGCCAAAGCTTTTGCTTTGGCTTTTTTCAGTCCCTGGTTTTGCGGGTTACAGCCGCGCCACACCGGTTTTCCGGGCAGCTTCCGCCACAGCAGCAGCTACGGTTTTCCCGATCCGTTCATCAAAGGCGGCGGGCAGGATATATTCCTCTTTCAATTCCTGGTCGCTGACCAGGGAAGCGATGGCCAGGGAGGCGGCCATTTTCATCTCATCATTAATATCCTTAGCACGGACATCCAAGGCGCCCCGGAAAATACCTGGGAATGCGGAGACATTATTGATCTGGTTGGGGAAATCAGAACGGCCGGTGCCTACAATCCGCGCGCCAGCGGCCTTGGCTAGGGCTGGGTCAATCTCCGGTACGGGGTTCGCCATGGGGAATACGATAGCATCTGGCGCCATGGACCGCACCATATCTTCGGAAACAATGTTTGGCGCGGAAACGCCGATAAACACATCCGCCCCGGCCATGGCGTCGGCTAAAGTTCCTTCCATGCGGGAAGGATTCGTGATCCGGCTCATTTCCTGATGGGCCGGGTTCAAATCTGCCATCCCTTCCCGCAGGATCCCAAACTTATCGCACAGAATCAGATCGGTTATCCCCAGCTTCAAAAGATGCTTGGCAATAGCTACGCCGGCGGAGCCCGCACCGTTAATCACACAGCGGATGCTGCGGATATCCTTTTTTACCAGCCTCAAGGCGTTCAAAAGCGCCGCACCCACCACGACCGCAGTGCCATGCTGGTCGTCGTGGAATACGGGAATATCGCACAGCTCCTTTAAACGCCGTTCCACCTCAAAGCACCGGGGGGCTGCGATATCCTCCAAATTGATTCCCCCAAAGCTGCCGGACAGCAGGTAAATTGTCCGCACCAGCTCGTCCACGTCCTGGGTTTTCAGACAAAGGGGAAACGCATCTACATCGGCAAATTCCTTAAACAGGGCGCATTTCCCTTCCATGACAGGCATACCGGCCTCCGGGCCGATGTCGCCTAAGCCTAAAACGGCGGAGCCATCCGTAATGACCGCCACCAGATTCCAACGGCGGGTCAGGGAGAAGGATTTTTCCGGATCCCGCTGGATTGCCAGGCAAGGCTCCGCTACGCCTGGGGTGTAAGCCAGTGAGAGCTGCTCCCGGTTTTTTACCGGCGTTCGGGACACAACCTCGATTTTTCCCTTCCAGTCATAGTGCTTTTTTAATGCCTCTGCTTTTATATCCATCGTTCATTTGTACCTCCCAATATAAGCTATGGCCATTTTACCCTATTCGCCGGGGAATGTCAAGGGAGAGCCTGGCGGAAACTGATTTTGTGCAATATGATGAACAAACAGGACTAAATGGGGAAAAATCGGGAAAAATGTTTCATGTAGCATATCATAATATGGTGATATTGGTGATATTATCATCATTTTATACAATATATAGCCCTATTTGTACAAATGTTACAATATTTCTACATTTTCAAAAGAATTCTTGCAGTATGGTCTGGGTTGTGGTATGATATAAATAATAGTAAAATAGAATAAGGAGGATTATATCGATATGAAAAGGATTGCGAATGCCGCAATTTCCGCGGCGCTGACCTTTGCGATGGCGGCGCCCGTATTCGCGGCGGATTTTTCAGATATAAACGAGGATAAATATGCCTGGGCAGCCCCATATATTGAGGAAATGGCAGATTTAGGGCTGATCAGCGGCTATACGGACGGTACATATAAGCCGGATAACGAGGTCACGCGGCTGGAGGCAATTTGCCTGTTTGCCCGGGCCATGGGCTCGGCCAGCGAAATTAACGCGGGGATCGTGGAGCTGGCGCTGGAGCAGTACGGCAGTGTTTTAGAGGAATATGATCTGCGCTTTGGCGAGGGTGACGTGGCGTTTATGCTGTACCGTGGAGCCCTGAAGGAATCTGAATTGGATACATATCTGGCGGAGGACAAGCAAAACGAGGCTATGCCCCGGCACGAGGCGGCGATCATTATTACCAAGGCCATGGGCGCGGAAAGCGAGGCCAAAAAAGAGCTGATGGTGGATCTGGCCTACACGGACGCGAAGCTGATCCCCAGCAAGTCCACGCAGTACGTATATTATGTAACAGAGCAGGGAATCATGAGCGGTATGGATGACGGGAAATTTTCCCCCAACACCAGCGTACTCCGCAGCCAGATCGCGGTGATGCTGTCTAAAACCGTGGATCAGATGGCTATCGGCTTTACTGAGGGAAAAATTGTTTCGATTGATACGGATTCGCAGAATATCACGCTGAAAGAGGCTGACGGGACAAACTATGAGATGGGGTATTCTGACAGCACGAAAATGATGGTAGAGGGCATTCTCAGCCAGCCCAAGGATGTGCCGGCCGGTACAACGGCGGTATTTACCTATGCCAAGGGCGAGCTTTTGTATGTGGACGTGCTGTCCAGCATTCCCGATGAAACGGTGCAGGGGATCTATTCTTCCTACGCAAGCCGCAGCGGTGTGCTGTATATTATGCTCACCCCGTCAGGAGAGTCAGCGACCCAAGAATTTGAATGCGCTGGGGACGTGACCATGACCCGGGACGGCGAACGGGCGACTATCCGCGAATTTACAAAAGGCGATTACCTTACCTTAGAGATTTCCGGGAACAAGGTGCAGAATATTATCGCGGAGCCGAAGACATCTACCATTAATCGGGCTACGATCGAGGGGATTTCGATCGCGGATGATCTGAAAATTACCATCAGCCACGCGGATGAGGAATATGACGGGGCTACTTTTACTGTAGCCTCTGACGTAATCGTCCGGAAAAACGGCGAGGTTTCGGATATGTCCAACATTTATAAAGGCGACGTAGTGAACCTGACGCTGGAATACGGTGTTGTGACTATGGTAACGGGCGAGTCCAATATTAAGACGGTGGAAGGGACGATCCAGGAACTGACAATCTCCGCTGAACCCACGATGACAGTGCTGGTGAAAGGCGAACCGGTTACCTATGTGATTCCTACCGGTGTGGAGATCCTGATTAATAATGAGGAAAAGACCCTGTATGATTTCCGGGTAGGCGATACCGTCAAGCTGACGCTGGAAGGCCAGGCGATCACAAAGATTACGGCCTCCGCAGTAGCGGTAACGTCCAAAACGATGACTGGTGTTGTAACCAATATCAACGCTTCTTATGGATTTATCAAGGTCAGCTATAATGAAGGCGGCGTAACCATGGAGGAAACTGTTTATTGTAAGGACAGCTCCTGCAAGTTCATTTCCGGCGAGGGAAAGGATTTGACCATGAAGAGCATCAATGAAGGCGACACGGTCACTGTCCGGGGCAGCGTGAAAAACGGCGCCTATGAGGCGACGCTGATCATTGTGGACGCGGCAGAGTAAAAGGGAGATACTTTGAATAAAAAGGGGTTGTATTCTTACAGCCCCTTTTGCTCGTCTCAGATAAAATAAGCCGGCATTCCCGGTAATACGGAAAGGTGCGCAGATGAAAAATTTTGGAGCATATACAAAATGGATTTTAGCCTTTATATTGGGCGTCGCCCTAATCGCGGTTTATAAGACCTTCGATAATCTTCGGGAGGTAACGGACGGGATCCTGCATGTCCTCCAGGTGCTCAAGCCATTTATTGCCGGGTTTGTAATCGCCTATATCCTAAATCTGCCCTGCAAAAAAATTTCGGGTATCTGCCGGAAATCCAAGTATAAGTTTTTCCGCAGGCATGAAAAAGGGATCAGCATCCTGTCCATTTATACTGCTGCGGTGGTTTTGCTGGTGGTACTGGTTTGGATGATCGTGCCTGCGGTATACCGGAACTTTATTGAAATTTATAACTTCCTGTATGCAAACCTGCCCACGTATATTGCATCCGCAGCTGCATTTTTGGAAAATACTTTTGGCACAGAATTAAAAATTAGCCCTGAGACGTTTATTCAGGCTTTTCAGGACTTCCTTTCCCGGATTGATCTCACCCATTTTGAACGGTATGCCCAAGGGGTCATGAGTGTGACTTCCGGGGTGATGACATCGTTTATTTCTGTCATTGTATCCATTTACGCCTTGGTGGACAAGGAACGGATTTTAGCGGCTGTAAAGCGGATTATGAATATTTTTATACCGGCGGAAAAGTCTTTGCAGGTAACCACATATATTGTGAAAACAAACGATATTTTTGCGGCGTATCTGTACAGCCAGCTGATCGACGCGGCGTTTGTGGCGGTCTTGGCTACGATTGTGCTGTCAGTGCTGAAGGTTAAGTATGCCATTGTACTGGGGCTTTTGATGGGGTTCTGCAATCTGATCCCATATTTTGGCGCCATTATCGGCGCAGTAATTGTAATTCTGCTGACATTTTTTACCGGCGGCCTATTTAAGTGCATTTGGACCGGGGTGTCCCTGCTGGTCCTGCAGCAGTTTGACGCCAATTTTATTGGCCCCCGGATTATGGGGAATATGCTGAAGCTCCGGCCCATCTGGGTAATTTTTGCAGTCACGGTGGGGGGCGGATTATTTGGTGTCTTGGGAATGGTGCTGTCGGTGCCGGTCCTGGTGGTGGTGAAAATGATTACAACCGATTATCTGCGGATCTTAGAGTGGAAAAAGGAACAGAAGGCTGCGGCTGCAAAGGAGGAATGAGGCATTGAAAAAACGAATTGCGGTGGTGGGCGGCGGCGCGTCCGGCCTCACCGCGGCGATTGCCGCCGCCCGGAAAGGCGCTGCCGTTACAGTATATGAGCGGCAGGCCCGAGTGGGCAGAAAAATTTTGGCTACCGGTAATGGACGGTGTAATTTTACCAATATCAATGCGGCGGAAAAAAATTATCACGGTGAAAATCCGGATTTTGTCCGGGGCGCCATAGCCAGATTCTGGGTGCGGGAAACATTAGATTTTTTCCGGGAGCTGGGCGTACTGGCCCGGGTAGAAGCGGAGGGGAAGGTCTATCCCTACTCCGGTCAGGCGGCGGCGATTTTAGACGTGCTGCGGATGGAGGCTCAGCGGCTGGACGTTCAGTTTGTCTGTGGGTTTGAAACGGCGGCGCTGCGCCATGCAGGGGGGAAATATCGCCTGGAAAGTTATCAAAAGGAACAAGCGGAGGCAGATACGGTGATCTTGGCCTGCGGCGGCCGGGCTGCGCCGGATTTAGGATCCAATGGCAGCGGCTACAGGCTTTTAGAGCAGGTGGGCCATCGGATTGTTCCCACGATTCCAGCCCTGGTACAGGTCAAAACGGCTGCGGAATATGGCAAGGGGTTAAAGGGCATGAAATTCGACGCCGGTGTCCGGCTGATGTACCAGGGAAAAGCGCTGAGCCAAGCGGCGGGCGAGGTTTTGTTTACGGAATACGGCTTGTCCGGGCCGCCGGTTTTCCAGCTTTCCCGGCTGGTATCTGTACATAAACACTGCCAGATACGGCTGGATCTAATGCCGGAATACACAAAAGAGCAGGTGATCCGGCTGCTGACGGCGCAGCAGTCGCCGGCTAAAAACCTGGAAGATTATTTGGTGGGTATCCTGCCGAAGCGGATGGGCCAGGTATTGCTGAAGTCCTGTGGAATCGCCCCCTTGTCCCGGATATCCGCCAGTCTGGGCGGGGCGGAAATAGAGCGGATCGCCGCAGCGGTGAAGGGCTGGACCTTTGAAACGGAGGGGACCCTTTCCTGGAACAACGCCCAGGTCACTGCCGGCGGCGCCGACGTCCGGGAGGTGAACCCGGTCACCTTTGCGTCCCGAAAGGTGAAAAACGTCTATATTGTAGGCGAGCTTTTGGATATCGACGGGGATTGCGGCGGATATAACCTGCAGTGGGCCTGGTCCTCCGGCATGATCGCCGGAATGGCGGCGGCGGAGGGCTGAGAGATGATTCGAATCAACAATATCCGGGTAGACCTGGACGTGGAAATGACAAAAGAAATCGCTGCCCGGCATTTAGGAATCCCGCCGGCGGACATTCAGACCATGCAGGTCGTAAAAAAGGCTATCGACGCCCGGCGGAAAAATGACATTCATTATGTTTACGCGGTAGAAGCGGCGGCGCGGGATGAGGAACAGCTGATCAGCAGCGGAAAAGCCGTGAGGGCCACAAAGAAAAAGTATACGCCGCCGGAAAGCAGGCGCCTTTCGAAACGGCCTGTGGTGGTAGGCAGCGGGCCAGCGGGCCTGTTCTGCGCATTAATGTTGGCCTATGCCGGTGCCCGGCCCATTGTGCTGGAACGGGGCGGCCCAGTGGAGGAACGGATTCGGGCGGTAGAGATGTTTTGGAAGACGGGAAAGCTGGACCCGGACTGCAATGTGCAGTTTGGAGAGGGCGGCGCCGGCACGTTTTCCGACGGAAAACTGACAACTGGAATCAAAGACATCCGGTGCCGGCGGGTTCTGGAAGAATTCCACCGGTTTGGGGCTGGAGCAGACATTTTATATGAAACTAGACCCCATATCGGCACCGATCAGCTGACCCGGATTGTCCAAAACATCCGCCGGGCGATCCAGGACCGGGGCGGCGAGCTGCGGTTTGGGCACCAGTTTTCCGGGATCCATACTGCCGGCGGCCGTCTGGCCGGTGTGCAGGTACAGAGCCCGGACGGCCAATATACCATAGAGGCGGAACAAATGGCTCTGGCCATCGGCCACAGCGCGCGGGATACGCTTTGGATGCTGTTTGAGACTGGGCTGGAGATGGAGCAGAAGGCCTTTTCCATGGGTGCCCGGATTGAGCATAGCCAGGCTGCGATCAATTGGAGCCAGTATGGCGCCGTGCGGGAAAAGCTGCCGGCGGCGGAGTATAAGCTGGCTGCGCATTTAGACAACGGCCGCGGGGTGTATACCTTTTGTATGTGCCCCGGCGGCGTGGTTGTGGCGGCCGCGTCAGAACCTGGAGGCGTAGTGACCAATGGCATGAGCTACCATGCCCGGGACGGCAAAAACAGTAACAGCGCCCTGCTGGTCAGCGTTTTGCCGGCGGACTTTCCTGACGCGCATCCTTTGGCTGGTCTGCGGATGCAGCGGCAGGCGGAGACCTGTGCCTGGCAGGCAGGCGGCGGTAGCTATTTCGCACCGGCCCAGCAGGTAGGGGATTTCCTGGCCGGAAGACCGTCCCAGGGGCCGGGAACTGTGCAGCCCACGTACCGGCCTGGGGTGACCTGGGGAGATATTGGCCGGGTTTTGCCAACCTTTGTAACGGAAGCCATGCGCCAGGCGATCCCGATCCTGGAGAAAAAGCTTCGGGGTTTCGCGGATCCCGGGGCCGTGCTGACCGCGCCGGAAACGAGGAGCTCATCGCCTGTACGGATTTTGCGGGATCCGGAAACAATGGAGTCCAGTCTGCCGGGGCTATACCCCTGTGGGGAAGGCGCCGGATATGCCGGCGGGATTATGTCTGCGGCGGTAGATGGTATCCGGGTATTTGAAGCAATTATGAAACAAGGCCGGTAAACCGGTTTTGCAATATTAAGAAAGGAAGGATTTATTATGTTAAAGGGTATCAATCCAATTTTGACACCAGAGCTTTTGAAGATTTTGATGGAGATGGGACACGGGGATGAAATCGTAATCTCAGACGGCAACTTTCCGGCCTCTTCCATTGCCAAACGGCTTGTCCGGCTGGATGGCCAAAATGTACCGGAAGTATTAGACGCTATTCTCAGCGTGATGCCCCTGGATCAGTATGTGGAAAACCAGGTGGCGCTGATGGAGGTCTGTGAAGGGGATACGGTTGTGCCTGTGATTTGGGACACCTATCGGGAAATTATTAAAAAGCATGAACCGGACGCAAAAATTGAGCATATGGAGCGGTTCAAATACTATGACCGGGCGAAAGAAGCGTTTGCGGTGGTCTATACCACAGAAAAGGCGCAATATGCCAACGTAATTCTGAAAAAGGGCTGTGTAATTGAGTAATAAAGGAGAGAGAGTTATGAAAAAAGGAATTGCTGCGGCTTTGGCGGCAGTGCAGATTTTGGCGGCTGGGAGCGCGCTGGCGGCGCCTCAGGTCACCGTCCGGCTGGACGGCGCGGAGCTGGCTTTGCCGGCAGAGGCGTTTATTGCAAATGACAGAACCCTGGTCCCTCTGCGGGGTGTTTTTGAATCGGTGGGGGCCAGCGTGCTGTGGGACGCGGAAACCCAAAGTATTTTCATTTCCAAGGATGTCGACGGACAAATGAAAGCTATTGTGATGCAGGTAGGCAATACAGACATTTTTGTGGGCGAGGAAAAAAAGACAATGGATGTAGCGCCCCAGATCGTTGGCGAGTATACCTTTGTCCCGCTGCGGTTTGTGATTGACGAGCTGGGTGAGACGGTAACCTGGGATCAGGATACCTATACAGTGGATATTACCACACAATAACCACATTGGCTGTTCTTTTTTATAATCGGTTTTGTTAAGACAAAGGACATCTGTACGTAGGAAGCGGTTGTCTGCTTCACACTCTAAAGCTCTATTTATGGGCATAGGGAAAAAGGTTAACGATGCGGGCATACCCAGAGACTGGCGCCTATATATAAGCAATTCTGAAAGAAAGGAAACAAGGATATGGATTCTACAACTTTATTTGCGAAAACATCACCGCTGAAGCTTTTTTTCCTTGCTTCCATTCCCGGAGCGGTCAGTATGCTGGCTTCGGCTCTGTATCAAACGATTGACGGCATTTTTGTGGGGCAGTTTTTAGGCCCGACTGCCTTTGCGGCAGTCAACCTTGCCATGCCGTTTGTGATTATTAACTTTGCACTGGCGGATTTAATTGGTGTTGGTTCGTCGGTTCCCATCTCCATCTGTCTTGGGAAAAAACAGGCGCAGGAGGCAAACAATTTGTTTACCTGCGCGTGTCTCATGATTGTTGCAACGGGAATTTTAATTGGCAGTATTTTATATGCGGCGGCGCCGTTATTGATCCGGCTGATGGGGGCTGAAGGAGAATTTGCTGTTTTCGCGGTGCAATACCTGCGGGTATATGCCCTGTGCTCCCCGGTAGTAACGATTGTGTTTGCTA
This sequence comes from uncultured Clostridia bacterium, assembly GCA_965151315.1. Classification (GTDB taxonomy): domain Bacteria; phylum Bacillota; class Clostridia; order UBA1381; family UBA1381; genus Avimonoglobus. The sequence continues at coordinate 4,114 of CBCTZG010000012.1, read as the reverse complement.
TGGACAATTTTTTACGTATCTGCGGAATGATCCGCGGCAGTATGTTCCTGAATATCCTGATGTCGGTGCTCAGCGCTGGGCTGGAATTTTTATTTCTGGCTGTATTTCGGTGGGGGGTATGGGCTGCGGCTTTGGCAACCTGTTCTGGTATGTTCCTCTGCGCGCTTTTTGCCTTGATACCATTTTTCCGCAGGAAAACATTACTCTGTTTTTGCAAACCGCATTTCCACTTCCGCATGATTCGTCAGATTATTTCCTGTGGAAGCCCAAACTTTTTAAACAATATTGCCGGCCGGATCACTTCAATTTTGCTTAATGCTATTCTCGTGCGTACGGGCGGCGAAACGGCGGTTTCAGTATATGGTATTTTAATGTATGTGGACGGGTTTATCCAACCGCTTCTTTATGGAATGTGCGATTCGCTTCAGCCTGCTGTTGGGTACAATTGGGGGGCCGGGAAATTTTCCAGGGTTCGTGCGATTGAAAAATACTGCTTTAGCGCAAGCGCGTGCGTTTCCCTGCTGTCAGCGTTTATCATTATTTTGTTCCCCGGGCAGATTACCAGCCTGTTTATGGCAAACGCCGGGCCGGACTTAATGAGCCTTGCTGCAGGCGCGCTGCACCTGTTCAGTGTTACCTATATTACACGCTGGTTTTCATTTGCGACACAAAGCTATATGCTTTCTGTAGGGAAACCGTTCCCGGCTTCAATCATATCCGTTTCTACTGCGCTGGTTTTCCCAGTATTGTTCATCGCCTTGCTTTGGCCGCTGGGCTTGACAGGAATCTGGCTGAATTTTGCGGCAACCGCAGCCCTCGCCGCGGTTTTGTCGGTTGTTATCCTCTGTAAATTGCGCGGGGATCTATATCGGCCAGATCAGCAATAGAGCCAATCCAGATAGAAATTGTCGTGCGGCGCCTTGGCATAGCGCATATGCACAGTGCCAGCCGAAGCCGCAGCCTAAATCCAAAACCTGTTTACCGGAAAAATCCGGCAGCAGAGCCCGCAGGGTCTCCCATTCGCCGGCGTTGACCAGCCCTTTTTGGGAGCGGAGCAGCTGGCTGTCTTTTCCAAAAAAATAGGATCATCATATTTATTTTCTTTCATGGTTTTCCTAGCCTTTCTGTCTGCAAGGGTGCAGGCATTAAATTTCCCAGCCGCCGTTGGGGGCCAGCACCTGACCGGTGATATAGCCGGACTTAGGCTGGGCTAAAAAGAAGATTGTCCGGGCAATTTCCGCCGGCGTGCCTGCCCGGCCCAGCGGGATTTCCGCCGCGACGGCGGCGGCTTCATCTTCAGAGAGCCCCGCGTTCATATCTGTATCCACCAGGCCGGGCGCAACACAGTTAACCGTGATCCCAGAGGGCCCCAGCTCTTTGGCCAGCGCCTTGGTAAAGCCGATCACGGCGGCCTTGGCGGCAGAATAATGCACTTCGCAGCTGGCTCCCACCTGGCCCCAGATGGAAGATAGGTTGATGATCCGTCCTTGCTTTTGATGGATCATGTCTGGCAGGACAGCCTGGGTCAGCCGGAACATGCTTTTGATATTGACATCGAACATCCGGTCCCAATCCGCTTCCGTAATATCAGAAAATAATTTTTGCTGGGCAATGCCGGCGTTATTGACCAGGATATGGGTCGGGCCAAAGGCATGGACAGTATCCAGGATCCTTGTGGGTGTATCTATATGGGCCGCGTCGGCCTGTAAGGCCAGAGCACCGGTCTTTTTCGCCAGGGCCTCCGCCTGGGCATGGCTTTGGCGGTATGTAAAAAATACGCGGAATCCGTTCTGGGCAAACAGCTGGACACAGGCCGCGCCGATCCCGCGGCTCCCGCCGGTAATCAATACGTTTTGCATAAATTTCTCTCCTTATTCTGTATTTTTACTATACCATACATTTTTCGATTTGACAATGCAAAAATAACATAGTATAATAAAAAAGAGAGGGGGCGTCGTGGTTGGCCAAGGAGGAAAAATGTGCATGGTGCCGGTATAACAGCGGCGTATTGGATCAGCTGAAGCATACGATGCCGGCGGACGAAGTTGTGGACAGGCTGGCGGAGGTTTTCAAGGTATTTGGAGACGCTACGCGGATTAAGATCCTGTGGGCGTTGTTTGATACGGAAATTTGTGTGTTGGATCTTGCGGGAAAAATTGGAATGAGCCAGTCCGCCATTAGCCATCAGCTCCGGGTCCTGAAACAAGCCCGGCTGGTCAAATCCCGCAGAGAGGGAAAAAATACGTTCTATTCTTTAGATGATGACCATGTAAAGCGGATCATTGAACAGGGAATGATCCATATCAGTGAATAAATAAAAAACGCCGCCTGCGGGCGGCGTTTTTTTCAATTAAACAACAGGTGGATTTGGCCCTTGGGGCGGCTGTGTTTTACCCGGCTTTTTTTCCAGCCGTTTTTCTTTGCGCCGGCGGCGCTTTTGCTTTCTGTCGTCGGCAATCGTATAGAGAACCGGGACAAAAACCAGGGTCAGCACAGTACCGATGGCCAGGCCGCCCAAAAGGACAACAGCCAAGGGGCGCATCATTTCCGAGCCCTCTGCGGTGGACAGCACCATGGGCAAGAAGCCCAGAACCGAGGTAACGGTGGTCATCAGGACTGGGCGCATTCTGGTCATACCAGCCCCCACAACGATTTCCGTCCGGTCTGTGATCACGCCCTCGCGGGTAGTGCTGTTGATAAAGTCTAACAGGATAATAGCGTTATTGACGATCATACCCGTCAGCATCAAAAGGCCGATACAGGAAATGATATTCAAAGGTGCACCGTCAATCACTAAGGCAATGACAACGCCGATCAGCGCCATTGGTACGGAGCCCATAATCAGAAGCGGCTCCAGCAGGGATTCAAACTGGGCGGCCATCACCATGTACATCAGCAGAAGGCCGATCACAATCGCCACCATTAGGAGCCCGAAGGATTCCATCATGGTTTCATAGCTGCCGCTGGCCTGCATACTGCAGCCTGCAGGCGGCGTGATCTGCGCCATTTTTTCATTGAAGGTATTCGTCACTGTAGCAATGTCGGAACCATATACCTGGGCTGAAACGGTCACCACCCGCTTCTGGTTTTCCCGGTTGATGGTAGTATAGCCCCGCTCCATATTGATATCGGCAATGTCCTCAATGGTGATCCATTGCCCGCTGCCGGCCCGGAGCTTTAAGTTCCGCAGGTCATCCAGGCTGCTGGTTTGGGAATCCGGCAGCCGGACCACAATATCATACTCGGTTCCCGCGTCGGTAAACCGGGAGGCGGTCTGACCGTTCATGCAGGTCTTGATCAGATTGGCGGCACTGGCTGTGGTCAGGCCATAACGCGCCACCTTTTCCCGGTTCAGATAGATCCGGGTTTCCGTTTTGGTTTCGGACAGGCTTGTGGCAGGTTCCCGGACACCGTCTATGGCCTTTAAGATCTCTACGGCCTCCTTGGCGTACTGCTCCAGGCTATCCAGATCATCACCGGACAACTGGAAGGATACGCCGGCGGTAGACCCCATAGACATGCTGGTCGAAGAGGAAGCCTCAATGGTAATCTCTGCGCCGGCAATCCCGGAAAGGTCGTTCCTCAGCAGTTCCACAACGTCCGCCGTTGATTCCTTCCGGCGATCCTTATCAATGAGTGTAGCTTGTATGGAGGCTGTGTTGCCGCTGCCGCTGCCCATAATGGAGGAGCCAGAAACCGTTGTGAATACGGATTCGATCAGCTCGTTGCTCTGTACGATTTCCTCAATGTCCCGGGTCATGGCGTCCGTATCTTCCAGCCTGGTTCCCAAAGGCATTTCAATATTGACCGTCAGGAGACCTTCATCACTGGCAGGCATCAGCTCCATGCCTAACCCGCCCAGAACCACCAGACAGCCCGCGAACATCGCTAAAATTACGCCCACAACAATGACCCGGTGCCGCAGGGCAAAGCGGATCAGCTTATTATATCCCGCATACAGGCCCTTCATAAATAGGTCAAAGGGTTTTAGAATTATATTTTTCACTGGACCGCGGCTGTCCACATCCTTGACCCTGGCGCTGAGCATGGGAATCAGCAGAAAGACCAGCTATAAAAAGTCAATAGTTTTTTAGAAAAAAATCAAAAAAATTTT
>CBCTZG010000011.1:0-48165 GCA_965151315.1 uncultured Clostridia bacterium | reverse complement strand
TTCCATGTGTCTACCTTTATCTTACAACTTCACTATGCGGGGGGATATTTATTTTATATCCTATTTTGCCTTCATTCGCATAGCCTTTGTCCACACTGGCCGCAGTACGGCTGATCTTTTTTCACCCATTGGCCGCAGGCAGGGCATCGTTTCCGGCTCCGCAGCCCAGCTGCAACCAATAGGATCCCCAGCAAACAGAAAACGGCGGCAGCTCCCGCCTCTATTGGCCATCCCGCCAGCCGTACACTGGCATAAGACGCGCCGTAGGCAGCATAGTCCGGGCTTGCACCCCAATACGTCAGCAGCGTGTCTGTCCCCCAGAGCAACCCCTGAAAAATCACCACGGCTCCCAAAAGTATGCGCATCACAATCCCCTCCCACATAAAAAAGTGCGTGACCAAAGCCACGCACCGAAAAACGCAGTGACCCTGATCTAAATACGCCACATATTTTGATCGTTTTCAAATAAGAAATACGAAAATCAGAGTATACGTTTTTACCTATCTAACGTATCTCTTATCTGAAAAAATATTCAAAATATGCGGCAGCTACATTTTACCACAGCCTGTCTGCTTTTTCAATAGCATTCGCAAAAACGCCAATAAAAAAGCGTGCGGCCGAAGCCACACGCCGAAAAACGCAGTGACTCCGATTTCTACGTTACCACACGTTTAACAATACCATCAGTACAAACAAACCAAGGCATAGCGAATCAGAGTGTACGCTTTTACCATAGCGTACACCTGGTTTGTTTGTCTTATACATAAAATTACTTGTTAATCGTGTGGTAAGCTTATTTTATCATAATGTCTTTACATTTTCAACAGCATTTTCCAAAATATCCATAAAAAATGCTGTAGGAGTACAATACATATTGGACAGATGAATCAAAAAAGATGAAGGATAGCGTCTCATGAGGTATGATTAAGTTAGCACACATCAATATACCGAAAGGAGACAATATCCTTCATGACCAGTATAACACAAGACATGAGGTTTCGGCAATCCTTAATGCACTATGCACAAAAATATGGTGTTAGCCGAGCCAGCCGGAAATACAACAAATCCCGTTCCTACATCTATTTCTGGAAATCTCGCTGGGACGGAAGTGTGGAGTCCCTCGCCTGCCAGTCCCGGAGACCCCACAGTCACCCAAACCAACATACCGAAGCGGAACTCAAGCTGATCAAAGATATGCGCCGCAGAAATCCAAAGCTGGGAATGATTGAACTGTGGCACCGCCTAAAACAGCGCGGTTATACCCGCCGCCCTGAAAGCCTGTTTCGCGTCATGCGCACAATGGGTATGTTCCAGCCACCTAAGACCCAAAAGCCGTATAAACCGAAACCTTATGAGCAAATGACTTATCCCGGTCAACGTGTTCAGGTGGATGTCAAAGTGGTTCCCCGCCGCTGTATTGCCATCCCGGAATTGCGCTTGTTTCAATATACTGCTATCGATGAGTTTAGCAGGCTGCGGTTTTTGGCCGCCTATCCGGAACAGTCCTCCTTTTCCTCCGCCGATTTTCTGGATAGGCTGGTAAAGTGGTATGCGCGCAGGGGAATTCATGTGGAGTGTGTACAGACTGACAATGGCTTTGAGTTTACCAATCGGTTTTCCAATTCTAAACGGGATGTTCCTACTCTCTTTGAAGCCACTGCCCAAAAGCTCGGCATACGCCATAAGCTCATCCGTCCTTACACACCTCGACACAACGGCAAAGTGGAACGAAGTCACCGTGAAGATATGAAGCGTTTTTATTCCTCCCATTGCTTCTGGTCTTTAGATGATTTCGAAAAACAGCTTATTGTCCATAACCGCCGTTCTAACAACTTTCCCATGAGACCTCTTCAATGGTTTTCTCCTAATGAGTTCATTGTCCAATATGTTTGACAAACCTACAATTTTCCAAAATATCCATAAAAAATGCGTGGCCGAAGCCACGCACGAAAAATGTAGTGACTCCGACTTTGAAATGCAGCCATACACTTTCAACGCACCAAAATAAAGCGCAAAATAATCGGAGCATACATTTTTGCCCACTTAAGTTTGCGTTTTAAATTGATGCGAATGATATTAAAAATGTATGGCAAATTTATTTTACCACAACTGCCGGCACATTGCAAGAAAAATATATAAAAAATGGAAAAAGCTGGACAGAATCCTGTCCAGCTTTTTCATGCTGGGGCCCTTTAGCCCTCGTAATCCTCTTCGTTTTCCCAGTTATGCCAGACGTTCTGGACATCGTCGTTATCCTCCAGACTTTCCAGGAGTTTGCCCATCATGGCCAGCTGCTTTTCATCAGTCAGCGTCACCATGGTCTGGGGGACCATGCTGACCTCTGCGGAAGACAGCGTGTATTTTTCCTCCAGCGCGTCCCGCACAGCCCGGAAGTCTTCCGGCGCGGTGGTAATTTCATAATACTCCGGCTCAACAGCAATATCCGCAGCGCCGGCCTCCAGGGCGTCCATGGTAATCGTATCCTCATCGATGTCATCGTTTTCGATCACAATCACACCCTTCTGGTCAAACATAAAGCTTACACAGCCGGTCTGGCCCATGTTACCGCCGAATTTATCAAAATAATGGCGCACATCTGCCGCAGTGCGGTTCCGATTATCCGTCAAGGTTTCTACGATCACCGCCACCCCGCTGGGGCCATACCCCTCGTAGGTAATGTTTTCGTAATTGTCGCCTTCCGTGCTGCCTGCCGCCTTCTTGATCGTACGGTTGATATTGTCATTGGGCATGTTATTGGCTCTGCCCTTGGCAATGGCGTCCTTCAGGGATGAATTGTTATCCGGGTCCGGCCCGCCTGCCTTAACGGCAACAATGATCTCCCGGGCAATTTTCGTAAAGATCTTTGCCCGCTGGGCGTCATTGGCGCCCTTTTTCCGCTTGATCGTACTCCATTTTGAATGACCTGACATTTTGCGCTTCTCTCCTTAGCTATTATTCTTCCATTGGTTCTTCCGGCTTCCGGTAATCCGGGTATTCGCCGTATCTGCGCCGGGGGTTCCGCGCAGTATAAGGCTTCGCGTTTTTTGGCGCGATCACCACCTTGCGGTAGGGTTCCTCCCCGACAGAGAACGTGGTTACCGCCTCGTTGGACTGCAGATTGGCATGGATAATCCGCCGTTCATAGGGGTTCATCGGCTCTAACGTATACTTTCTGCCGCTTTTCGCGACCTTGTCTGCCAGCCTGCCGGCCAGGGCAATCAGCGCCTGCTCCCGCTTCTGCCGGTAATTTTCTGTATCTATGGTAACCTTTATGTAGTCTTCCGATTCGTGATTCACGATCAGGGACGTCAAATACTGGAGCCCGTCCAATGTATCCCCCCGTTTGCCGATGACAATTCCCATCCGCTCTCCGGACAGCTCGATCTGCAGGCTGTCCGTTTCCGCTTGTACATCCACATTTACCTCTAGGTTCATAGCCTTGAAAATATCATCCAAAAATATTTTGGCCGCTCTGGCGGCGGGATTTTTCAGCTCCGCGCTGACCTTGGCTTCCTTGGAGCCCAGGCCCAAAAAACCCTTAGCCCCTTCATCCAATACGGTAACTGCAGCCTCGTTCTCGGCAACGCCCAGCTCTTCTAAGGCAAGCTGCGTGGCCTCAGCTACGCTTTTTGCCGTTTTTTCTGTTTTTCTCGGGAAGTTTAACAACGAAATCATCCTCCTTATTATCAAAATATCGGTTTAAGAAATATTGCTGCGCCATCTGGAATATATTCGATACGATCCAGTAGATCCCCAGCCCGGAAGGCAGGGTAAAGGCGAAAAAGCCTGTCATTAGGGGCATAATAATATTCATGGATTTCGACATGGAGGCCGCCGGATTATCGCCGTTTGCGGCCGTATTCTGCCCCGACATTTTCTGGGACTGTTTAATGCTCATCCATGTGGTCAGCACAGCAATCACCGGGATCAGCAGGAGCAGGACGATACTCAGGTGCGCGAAATTCCCGGAAAACAGCTCGCTGATATAGCTGAACGCCTGGGACGGTACCTCCGCTAAGTCCAGGCCCAGAAAATTGAAATTGATAGACCATGGGTCGCTTGGCCCGTTTAACAGGGTGCTCCAGTTCGAAAGCCGGATCTGCTCGTTGTTAAGCAGCAGCTTCTGCAGATCCTCCAGCCTGTCCGGCAAATAACTTGCATATCTGGAAAATGTGTTGGGCCACTCCACACTCATCCGCTGGATGATCTCCCCCACCTTGCCGATTGTTTCCGGGGCTTTGGGATCTACGCCCAGGATATGGGTAATTGGTCTTTGGATCACCCGGTACAAGCCCAGCAGAATGGGCATCTGGATCAACAGCGGCAGGCAGCCGCCCATCATGCTGACATTGTTTTCTTTATACAGTTCCATCATTTTCCGCTGCAGCATTTCCTTGTCGTTGGCATACTTTTTTTGCAGTTCCGCCAGCACCGGCTGTATTTTCTGCTGCTTTTTCATGGCCTTTTGGGACTTAAAGGTCAACGGGAAAATAATCAGCTTGATAATCAATGTAAATAGGATAATGGATAAACCATAATTTTTGACCAGCTCATAGATCAGCCGGATGATCAATCCCAACGGGATCGCGATAATTTCTAATAAATCTAACATTCTTTTTTCTTTCTCTCCTATTCTAACGGGTCATAGCCGCCCTGGTGAAAGGGATGGCAACGCAGCAGCCGGCGCAGGGCAAGATAACTCCCCTTCCAGACGCCATATTTTTCCAGCGCCTGCACCGCGTATTCCGAACAAGTGGGAATAAACCGGCAGCAAGCCCCGCCCTTCAACGGCGAGATATTTTTCTGGTAAAACCGGACAAGCCGGATCAAAATATTTTTCACGGCAAAAGCAGCTCCAGTCTCTCCATGGCGGCCCGCAGATCCTTGTCCACCTGCTGAAACGATCCGCCCGCCGTCCGGCTGCGGGCTACAAGTACAAAGTCAAAGCCCTCCCGGAGACACGGCTCCAGCAGGCGGAAGCTCTCCCGCATCAGCCGCTTGGCCCGGTTTCTGCGTACGGCGTTTCCCACCGCCTTGCCGCAGGTCAGCCCTAAGCGGTTTTCCCCCCGCCGGTTTTTCAGCACGTAAACTACCACATATGGCCGCACAACGCTTTTCCCCCGGTAGTATACTCGTTTAAACTCCTTATTGAGCTTCATGGCCTTAGCTTTCATACCCAACTCCGCAAATTTATCCGAAAATTCAAAAAGGCAAAAAGTACGAAGATTTGCCTCCTTACTTCTCGCCTCATTCTTACGCTGACAATTTCTTTCTGCCTCTTTGTCTTCTTCTTGCAATGATCTTTCTGCCGGAAGCAGTTCTCATTCTTTTTCTGAAACCGTGCTCTTTTTTCCGCTGCCGCTTTTTCGGCTGGTATGTTCTCAGCATCCTCAGGACACCTCCCCAAGCAAAATTATTTTTCCAATCTATGGCCCGGTCTCCATAAAATTGGACACCATCCCTATTATACAAAAAAGTTTGTCCCTTGTCAAGCATTTTCCCAAGATTTTTTTCATCCGTGGAAACTCAACAAAAAACGACGAATATCGCGGCGGCGTTTTGCATACAATTTTAGTACGAAATTTTCAACAAAAATCTTGTTTTCAGCGTATACATGTGATAGAATAAGGCTGTATCAGTACTAAGACAGGAGGAAGCCATGAATACAGCCTACGTTTACCTGCAGCTCTATAAATTATTTGACACCGTCACCCCTATCCCGGCGGACTGCGGCCGGCTCTGCGGCCGGGCATGCTGCCAGGGGACAGACTGCGGCATGTATTTATTTCCCGGTGAAAAGAAGGTGTTTGACCTTTTAGAGCCAGATTGGGTCCGGATCGCGGATACGGATTTTGAATATACATATAATAATCAAAAAAAAACGCTTTCCATCGCCTTTTGCAGCGGCCGGTGCGACCGGTTCCAGCGACCCCTGGCCTGCCGGATCTTTCCGCTGACGCCCCATTTAGGCACAGACGGCAGGCTGGAAATCATTCAGGATCCCCGGGCCCAGGCAGTCTGCCCGCTTTCCCGCGGGTTAGCGCTGGACGAATATGACAGCCGGTTTGTCCGGAATATATATAAAGCCTTCAGCCTGCTGATGAAAAACCGGGAATTCCAGGCTTTTATGCCGGTGTACTCCGCATATTTAGATGATTTTCAGAAATTTTTCAAATAAGGACGGTTCTATACATGGATGCAACGATGAAAACAACAAAATGGGGCAGAAAAAAAATTCTGATCCTCATAATCATTGCCGGTGTTCTGGCACTGCTTTTGGGCGCGTTTTTGTCTCTGTCTCTGGTCGCGCCGGATAACGTCATTGCCAGCAATGTGTTTGCCCAGGGCCAGGACTTGGGCGGCATGACCTTAGATGAAGCCCAGGCGGCTTTAGATCGGTCCGGCATATATGACGGGGTGACCCTGACCTTAAAACACAGCGGCTTTACAAGACAAGTCCCCGCTCAGGACATCACCTTAGAGCTGGACGCAGCGGCCACAGCCCAAAGGGCCTTTAACATTTGCAAATCCGGCAATATTTTCAAGGATTCCTGGGATCATTTAAAGCTTTTATTTACACAGCAAAGTATCCCTGCAGTCCCCCAGGCAGACGAGGCTGCTTTGGACGCGATCTTGTATGAATTGGGCGCCCAGGCTAACGGTGAAATGACAGACCACCAGGTCACTATAGCTAATAGTGTCGCCACAATAACCCCCGGACAGCCAGGGCAGTCCCACGATACCCAAAAAGCCCGGGAAGAGGTTCTGTCCGCCGTTTCAGCGGAAAATTATGACGATATTTCTGTCACCCTGGAGAAAACCGAGCCGGGACCGCTGACAGTGGACAGCGCCTACGCGCTGATCTATAAAGCGCCCCAGGATGCGGATTATCAATACAACGGGAACACTGTTACCGTTTCCCAGAGCGTGGTGGGCTGTGATGTGGACAAGACATTGCTGGACGCTGTGGTAGAAAAGGTCAACAGCGGTTCCGCCGCTGCCGTGCCGGTAACCATTACGGAGCCAGCTCGGACAACGGAGGTGCTCCAGTCCAAGCTGTTCAACGCCACCCTGGCCAGCTATTCCACCACCTTCTCCACGGCCGCAGCAAACCGGGCGGCCAACGTGGCCCTTGCCGCAGCAAAGATCAACGATACAGTGCTGGCTCCGGGGCAGGTGTTCTCCTATGCGGAAGTTTTAGGGAATCCGTCATTGGCCAATGGCTTTAAAGTAGCGCCGGTATATGAGAACGGAAAATCTTCCCAGGGGGTAGGCGGCGGTGTATGCCAGGTCAGCAGCACCCTGTATTCCGCTGTCCTGTACGCGGATTTAGAGGTAGTTTCCCGGCAGAACCACTCCCTAACAGTGGCTTATCTCCCCAAAGGTCAGGACGCCACCTTCGCTTATGGATCTATTGATTTTAAATTTAAAAACAATACGGATTATCCTGTCAAAGTGGCCGCCGGCACCAGCGGCGGACGGTTGTCCGTATCCATCATCGGTACCCAGCGGGATGTGGAACGGACTGTACAGCTTTCCCACAAAATCGTTTCCACAACAGAGCCCACCGTAAAGCAGACTTCTGATCCCACTATGCCTGCCGGCACGAAAAAGGTTACTGCCAGCGGCAAGCCGGGATATGTTGTGGATACAACCAAAACTGTCTATGAAAACGGCAACGTGGTCAGCTCCAAGGTAATTACCCGGAGTACCTATAAAATGGTGCCCACGGAAGTGACTGTTGGCACGAAAGCCGCGGCGGCCTCGTCTGACGCGGTGACCCAGGCGCCTGCCGCCAAAACATCGGCTCCGACCCAAAAGCCGGCGGCAACCCAGGCCCCCGCCCAGCCCCCGGCTACGCCGCCTCCCGCGACGCAAGCGCCCACCCAAGCGCCTGCAGGAACAGCGGACAACCCGCCGGCAGAACCGGCGGCAGAGCAAACCCCTGCGGAATAACCGGTCTAAAAAAATCCCCCTGTGTATCACAGGGGGATTTTTGGCTTATTCATATAGGGGATGCTTGTCGCAAAGGGCCTTTACCCGGGTCCGGACTTCGTCCTGCGTATTGTCAAAATCGGTAATGGTCAGCTTGATCAGCTTGGCGATCTCCTGCATATCCGCTTCCGTAAAGCCTCTGGAGGTGGTAGCCGGGGTACCGATCCGCACACCGCTGGTAATAAACGGGCTCTTGGTGTCAAAGGGGATGGCGTTTTTATTGACTGTAATCCCTACTTCGTCCAGCATATGCTCCGCTTCCTTGCCGGTCACATCCATATCGGTCAGATCAATGAGCATCAGATGGTTGTCCGTACCGCCGGAAACCAGCCTGAAGCCCTCCGCCAGCAGGCCTTCTGAAAGCGCTTTCGCGTTTTTCACCACCTGGGTCTGGTACGCCTTGAATTCATCCGACAGCGCCTCCTGGAAGCAGACTGCCTTAGCCGCGATCACATGCATCAACGGGCCGCCCTGGATCCCCGGGAAAATCGCCTTATTGATCCGCTTGGCCATCTCTTCATCCCTGGTCAGGATCAGGCCGCCCCTGGGCCCCCGGAGGGTCTTGTGGGTGGTCGTGGTGACTACGTCTGCATAGGGGACTGGGTTCTGGTGCAGGCCGGCGGCCACCAGGCCGGCGATATGGGCCATATCCACCATCAGGTACGCGCCAACTTCCTTCGCAATTTCCGCAAATTTTTCAAAATCAATTTTCCGCGGATATGCGGAAGCGCCCGCCAGAATCAGCTTTGGCTTGTTTTCCAGGGCCAGCCGGCGGACTTCCTCATAGTCGATGGTATTGTCCCCTTCGGACACCCCATAGGGTACAATGTTAAAATATTTCCCGGACATATTCACCGGGCTGCCATGGCTCAGATGCCCGCCATGGGCCAAACTCATGGAAAGCACAGTATCCCCCGGCGTCAGCAACGCGAAAAACACGGCCATATTGGCCTGTGCACCGGAATGGGGCTGGACATTGGCATAATTGGCGCCGAAAATTTTGCAGGCCCGTTCAATGGCCAAATTTTCCGCCACATCTACCCACTCGCAGCCGCCGTAATACCGCTTGCCAGGATAGCCCTCGGCGTATTTATTGGTCAGGGGCGTCCCCATCGCCGCCATCACCCGGGGCGAGACAAAGTTCTCTGAGGCGATCAGCTCGATTTTATTCCTCTGCCGGGTAATCTCGCCCTGGATCGCCGCATGCAGCTCCGGGTCAAACCCCTTTAATTCTTCTAATTCAAACATTCCCTTTTCCTCCTGTAAGTTTTGATATTCTCATTATATATGGAAATATAAAAAATCGCAAGGGGAAACTTGCTTTTTTGTGAAAAAAAATGTATAATAAGAACGTAACTTTGTGCAAAAGGAGGTTTTCAGGATGCGGAAAACGGAAAAAGTGCGGCACATCCGAACGGTATTTGACCGGATCTATCCTGACGTGCAGTGCACACTGAATTATGAAACCCCCCTGCAGATGCTGATCGCCACCCAGCTCTCAGCCCAGTGCACCGACGCCCGGGTCAATATCGTGACCGAGGCTTTGTTTAAACGGTACAAAACCGCGGAGGACTTTGCCCAGGCAGATATTCTGGAGCTCCAGGGCTATATCCGGTCTGCGGGCTTTTATAAAAATAAATCGAAAAATATTATTGCCTGCTGCCGGCGGCTGGTGGATGTTTACGGCGGCCAGGTGCCGGATACTATGGAGGATCTGCTCACCCTGCCGGGGACAGGCCGCAAAACCGCCAACCTTGTGCTAGGCGACATTTTTAAAAAGCCTGCCATCGTGGTAGACACCCACTGTATCCGGCTTTCGAACCGGATCGGCCTGGTCAGCGAAAAAGATCCGGTAAAAATTGAGTTCGCGCTGAAAAAAATTGTGCCCGAGGATTACCAGCTCCGGTTCTGCCATCACTTGGTCCATCACGGCCGGATGGTTTGCAATGCCCGGAATCCCCAGTGCGGACAATGTGAAATTCAGGAATATTGTAATAAAACAGGCATAAAAGGAGGAAAATAAGGATGGATTGTTTATTCTGTAAAATTATCGCTGGAGAGATCCCGTCGAAAACGGTCTACGAGGATGAACTGGTATTTGCGTTTTATGACATCGAGCCCCAGGCGCCCTTCCATGTAGTTATTGTGCCCAAGGCCCATATCGTCTCAACCAATGAGATCAACGCACAGAACAGCCGGTATATAGCCCGGATTTTTGAAGTGATCCCGAAAATTGCCGAAAGCCTGGGCTTTGCGGAGCAGGGCTACCGGGTGGTGAACAACTGCGGTCAGGACGGCGGCCAGACCGTTGGCCATCTGCACTTTCACCTGACCGGAGGACGGGCCTTTGGCTGGCCCGCGGGCTGATTTGTAGGTAATTTCAATTTTTTTTGAGAAACTATTGACATTTATATGCAAAATGAGGTATAATAAGGAATGTGGCAGCTATAGCTTGTCTGTAGCTCCGTCAAACATCCGGAGAACTGATCAGCCGGAGGGAGGGGAAATACAGTGTCTGAAATTCGAGTTAAGGATAATGAGTCGTTAGACAGCGCGCTCCGCAGATTTAAGCGGCAATGCGCGAAATCGGGTGTAATGTCCGAGATCAGGAAACGTGAGCATTATGAGAAACCCAGCGTAAAGCGGAAGAAAAAATCTGAAGCGGCGCGGAAAAGAAAGTTTAAGTAATTGTGTTGACGCTTAGCTAAGGAGATACAGCAATGTCGCTCAAGGAAAAATTAGCTGACGATTTGAAATCAGCAATGAAAAATAAAGATACCGTCCGCAAAAATACGGTGCAGATGATCCGTGCCGGGGTTTTGCAGCTCGAAAAGGATCAAAAGATCACTTTAGACGACGACGGTGTTTTAGATGTCATTGCCAAACAGTTAAAACAACGAAGAGATTCCCTGCCCGACTATGAAAAAAGTGGACGTGATGATCTAATCGCCGAGCTAAAGGCAGAAATGGATGTTTTGATGGAATACCTTCCCCAGCAGCTGACCCGGGAAGAACTAGAAGCTATTGTTCAACAGGCCATCCAGGATACTGGCGCTTCTACGGTGAAAGACATGGGAAAAATTATGGCCGCTGTGATGCCCAAAACAAAGGGCAGAGCTGACGGCAAGGTGATCAATGAAATTGCCAGACAAATGTTGTCTTAAACATGCCGGAGTAGAGGGTGGATCCCTTTCACCCTCTTTCCTTTGCTGTTGCTGTCATCTGCTGTATAGCCGCGTTTTAAACGTATGCCGTGGAATCACTAGCAGAATGACGGATCGTTTTATTTGTAAAATAATGTGCTGGTATAGCTCAGTTGGTAGAGCAGCGCATTCGTAATGCGCAGGCCGCGGGTTCGAGTCCCATTACCAGCTCCAACAAAAACCGTTTGACAAAGCCATTTGTTGAGCGGTTATTTTATTTCTGTATTTTCGAAAACCCATTTTGTCCTTTATTGCATACCTGATCAAGCAAAAAGGAGCGGCAAGATCCGCTCCGATTCAACTCTTTTTTAGCTGGGAAAGTATTCTACTGTGCGCGCCTTTTACTAGGATTCAAAATGTCCGCCAACGTTTCAGCAGCCAGCTCATCCGCTGTTTTAACCGCATGGGCATAAATATTCCCCGTAGCCGTTGGCGATGAATGTCCCAGCCTGCCGGCTGTCCGGCTATTGGTTCACCGGCAATTAGCAGGGTGGCGTTTGTATGCCGCAGAGAATGTAAATGTATATCCGGAGGATTGTTTGATGGTAGTGCAGAAAATATTGTGTAAACCTCCAACATTCGGTTTTGAACGGCTTGAAAACCGAGGTGCACACTATCTGTTCTTCCAGTCGGTATGTATCCTACAAGGACATTAGGCAATTTACGGCTGATTTAAAGCCGGTTTACAAGGCGCGGCCGAAAAATTGCCCTTGCTGCCCCTGGACGAATTTGAAGCAAAATGGGGCAAAAAATATCCGCTTGGGTAAAAAGCCAGCGTGTCAGCTGGAACGAGCTTTCCGCTATGTTCAAATACCCGCCGGAAATCCGAAAGCTGATCTATACGACAAACGCTATTGAGGATTTCAACCGCCAACTGCGAACGGTGACAAAAACCAAGAGCGCCTTCGTTTCCGATGACGCTCTGATGAAAATTCTGTATTTAACAGTCCTGCAGTTTGTGGATCATGGACGTTCCTATAAATCAAGCCAGCCGCAATTGTCCGAAAAGCAAATTAAATATTTATTATCCCAATATTGCCGGAAATCAGGTGCATATAGCGAGCAGTACAATAGAGATATGATAGACTGCTTTATTCATGCTGTCCATTTATATGAAGATAAAATCTGTATCACATATAACTTAGTAAACCAGGATAATTCAATGCTACAGTCGACTATTGAAATAGTAAACAACCCCGCAAACACTGATAAATACAGCATTTTACGGGGTTCGTATAAAGATTGTGATGGTGGACGATAAGGGATTCGAACCCTCGACCTCATACATGCGAAGCATGCGCTCTCCCAACTGAGCTAATCGCCCGAATAATCTATTGTCTATCAAACGGGCTTATTATATCATACTTCAAATTATTTGTAAAGATTATTTTTAATTTTTTTATCAAAATTTCCACAAAATTCGGATGATTGGCCGAATTCCACCAGCCACCTGCGCATTCCGATTTGCAACCCGTCCCTGTACGTCAGCAAAACGGACCAAATGATTCTCTTGACAATACGGCGTTGTCAGCCAAAATCCCGCTTTATGGGCAATATCCATTTGCTGGAGCTGCTCCACGTCTGGCAAGGACACCAAATCCCAAACTGTGTGGTACCATGCGCTGTCCTGCATATCCGCGCACTGCGTTTTGGGATATGCCCAGTAATGTGGGTGCCATCCGCCTTCCGCCAAATCCCTTTGCCTCTGCGGCAGCAGTACCCTACGCGCCGCCGGCACCAGCAGTTTTTGCTCCTGGGGCGAAAAGCATCGTATAAATTCCGTGTTCAACCATTGCCGCAGGGAACTAGTATGCCAAAAATTCCCTCCAGCCGTATCAAATTCCTGGTACGCCAATACCGTATGGGCGACCAGGTCTACCGTTCCATCCGCATACATATTCACAATTTCCCACCGGATCGGCTTTCCATTCCAAGTCCCAAATTCCACCAGCGGCTGTTTGTCCGGGACCGTTCCAAATCCTACCAACAGCGCCGCCGCGCAAAGCAGCCCCCGCTTTGATGTCAGATTCTGAGATCCGTATAAAATGCCATAAGCAATAGCTAAATCCGTCAGTTGGGTGTACAAAATCATATGCTTTGCCAAATCTGCCTCGCCGTTGCACAGCACAGGCAGCACAAAATTGATCCATAGCCCAGCGGCCAAAAGACAGCCGCCGGCCCAGTGGGCCGTCCATTTCCCCTTTCCCCAAACAAATCTGTATATACTGTATGCTGTCCAACCAATTATAGCTGGCAAAACAAGCCAAAGCCTATACAAAGGCCAAAACCAGCCCCGTATCCTGTTCCAGCAGCCCCAGCGCTCTGTCGTGCCGCCATAGGTCTGTGCGGAATTTGCCAGATACACAGGCCGGATGCTCCGGCTGTTGGCCAGGGCAATATCCAGTTTCTCCAGCAGCCGCCCCGGATGGCGGAAATAGTAGCCCGCAACCCGTATACGGCTGATTTTCCCATAAAATCCTTCCATAAATGCTTTTCCATGCACATCGAGCGGATATTCCTCCAGATAGGCATGGGTACCCGCCAATGGCGCATACGCCGGATCTAATCCCAATTCCTCCAAATCCCGTTTTGGGTTTTCCGTCCCTTTCAGCACTCCAAAAAATACAGACTGATACAAAGTATCCCGATTCATCCACGCCGGAATTCTCAAATACGAATAGCCGCAATAAGCAATCAATACCGCTGCGCATAACCAAATTATTCTATTTTTATGTCCCCATTTTATTTGTAGGGCGGCAGTTCCTGCGCCGGTCAGCCCGGCCAGCAATACATTGACCTGCTTCGCGCCCGCAAACAGCATAAGGCCCAAATAGAAAAGCACCAGCCATGCTGTTTGCTCCGTTTCTAACCGCCATCGCATACCGCTGCCCAAAATTAAAAATACCGCCACAAACTGCAGCGCCTCACCATACCAGGAATTGAAATACAAGATATAGCCGCTGTCGCAAAATATAAACAAAATTAAACACGCAGCAAAAAATTGTGTCCATCTTTTTTGAATTGCTGACAATATCCAGTACACGGCGGTTCCAAATAAACTAATATATATCACCGCAAGCCAAAAAATATCAAAGCTTTCCCGCGGGCGGCCTGTACACAGGTTATATCCATAGTTCAGCGCCTTAGCCGCTTTGACAAAATAATTCTGGATAGATCCATAAAACGCCGTATTTTGACCCTTCAGCGCTTGGCCCAGGTTTTCTATTTTCCTGTCCCCATTTCCAATCATTTGATAATACCGTCGGAAATAGTACTGATTATCCGCATTCTGGATGTAGGAAATTCCTTCCGAATCCAGCATTCGCTTATAATCCCCGTTATCCGAAAGCCCCATATCCGCCCCGCCGTATAAAATCAGCATGCAAAGCAGCGCCGCCGCGCCGGCCCATAATCCGGCCCATGTTTTCGTCCCCATATTATCCTCCTGGTTCAAAAAAATACATGCGGCAAGCCGCATGCATTTTTCTGCTACCCTAAAATCATATATTCCGGTTTGATATAACCGGATAACGCCTTGATCGGGATCCGGAATTCTACAAACCCTCTGGCATAATAGGAAAGCTCATAGGGCGGATAGAATATCACCAGATCGCCGTCCTGAATATAAAAATATTCTTCCTGGCTGCTCCCTAAAACCGGCGGCTCCCACAAATCGCTGTATTCGTCCGGATGCTCTTCTAAAATCCGTTCCAGCTCTCCGGTCAGTTTTTCCTGATATCCTGCGTCCAAAAACAGATCCGCCAGCTTCAGTACCTTGCCCTGCTGTAAGTCGATATTCCGCGGCATCCGGTCGGAAGACCCATGGGCGCCGCCGGTAAATATGTAACACTCGCTGACCAAGCTGACAAAATTATTTTTATTATACATCACTTCCTGGGTAATTTGAAAAATGTTTTTTTCCGTGCCAATGTTCTCTCCCTGTTCTGTTTCTTTGGTGAATCGCTCCAGGCATGCATTGATTTCATTTTCTAACTCTTCGTTGATCCGGCCCTGCAATTCACTGTCGTGCATCCCGGAAAAGACGGCGGTTTGGATATTGACAGCTGCCGTATCCGTTTCATATTCCCGTTTTTCCACGCTGATTTTTGCTCCGCTTTGCCCGCAGCCAAACAGCATCGTTATCATCAGTACGGCAAAAAAACATTTTTTCATACTGACTCCCCTGCGCCTATAGAATAATGCAGATTAGGCCGCCGCTGCCTTCGTTGATGATCCGCTGAAGGGTTTCCCGCAGCTTAAACTGGGATTCGTCCGGCATTCTGGAAAGCTTGTTGTGCAGCCCCTCGTTCACCAGCTCATATAACGATTTCCCAAAAATATTGGACTCCCAGATCTTCGTTGGATCAGTTTCAAACTCTTCCAGCAAATAGTGCACTAACTCTTCCGACTGTTTTTCTGTCCCTACAATAGGGCTGACCTCGGTTTCAATATCTGCCCGGATCATATGGATACTGGGCGCTGATGCCTTCAGCTTTACACCGAACCGGCCGCCCTGCTTGACGATCTTCGGTTCGTCTAAGGTCAGCTCGTCAGTACAGGGAGACACAATGCCATACCCCTTTTCCCGAACCTCATGCAGCGCAAACGCTACTTTGTCATATTCTGCTTTCACCTGGGCCAGCTCCCGGATCAGCGCGATCAATTTTTCCTCGTTCTCGATCTCAAAGCCGGACATTTCCCCCAACACCTTATAAAACAGCGCATCCGGCATAACCACATCCATGACCACATTGCCCTGTCCCAGGTCGATTCCGGCAATCATGGCGTTTTTCACATATTCACATTGGCACAAATCCTGGGCCAGTCCTCGGGTGTGGCGTATTTTCTCAACCCCCGCAATCTTTTCCCGCACAGTATCATAAATAGACTGCTCCAACCAATGCTCCTTGCCCAGGGATTCTACCCAGCCCGGAATATTGATATTGATTTCCCGGATCGGGAACTCAAACAGCACCGTTTCAATAATTTTATTGATGTCCTCTGCGTTCAGCTCTTCGCAGTTTACGGCCACTACCGGGACGTTGTGCTTCCGCTCCAGCTCGGCCCGCAGGCTCTGCGCCGCCTGTGACCGGGGCGAGACAGAATTCAAAAGGATAATAAAGGGCTTGTTAATAGCTTTCAGCTCATCAATCACCCGGTTTTCCGCTTCTACATAATCTTCCCGGTCAATTTCTGTAATACTGCCGTCTGTGGTTACCACCAGACCAATGGTGGAATGCTCCGTAATAACCTTTTTTGTGCCCAGCTCAGCCGCCTCGTAAAATGGGATGGGGTGGTCGTACCAGGGCGTGTTTACCATCCGCGGGGTATCCTCTTCAATATAGCCTAGGGAACCATTGACAATATAGCCCACACAGTCAATCATCCGCACCTTGAGGCTGGCGTTGTCTCCCAGGGCGATAGCCACGGCCTCATTGGGGATAAACTTCGGCTCCGTGGTCATGATTGTCCGGCCTGCGGCGGACTGGGGAAGCTCGTCACGGGTACGCTCCGCCTGGTATACGTTCCCGATATTCGGTATCACCAAAAGATCCATAAACCGCTTAATAAATGTTGATTTCCCTGTACGCACCGGGCCCACTACGCCAATATACACATCGCCGCCGGACCGCTCGGCGATGTCCTGATATATATTATACTCCTCCACTGCTGTATCCTCCTTTTGATTTCGTTTGGTACATGTTTTATACATATCTATGTGGGGAATGATTTTTTTATGCAGAAAAAATTGAAGATTTTTATGCACAAAATTTGATCTGGGAATTTCGACACAGTATCCCAGATTTCACAAAAAAATTGTATAAAATCCAACAAACCACAAATAATAGAGTTACATAACAAGTTTTTAAATATTGGAGGAATTTTATGAAAGCAACAGGTATTGTAAGAAGAATCGACGACCTTGGCCGCGTAGTGATCCCCAAGGAAATCCGGCGCACGATGCGGATCCGGGAAGGAGACCCCCTGGAGACAACATTGACTGACGAACAAGCCTTTTGCCACGCTATTCTGGATCTTGCACAACGGCTGGGATTCGCGGGATAATTTAATTGCCAGCGGTAAAACGACAGAAAACACTGATATTTTAAAATAATAGATAATTATTAGATATCACCGTTATAATTTATCTTTTTCACTTCAATAACTATATTCTCCCACTTGAATTAAGTCTGCCATTTCTGCCGCTGCCAATAAGATGATTTCTGCCCCACACATATCCTTCATGCATCAGAGCAGCTCATTGTTATAATATTTACTGAAAAAAAATCCAAACCTCCAGAATACGCCGTAAAGGTCGCCATTGTATTTATACAATGGCGACCTTTATACTGTATAACTCTTTAAAATACGTAATATTCTCTTGATTTAAAGCGCATAATCTCCCTTTATTTATAGTTCCATTAAAATTTACTAAAGGTTTGACAATTTTGCACTTTTGTGTTTTTATTGTATTTTTTTATAAATATATATTTTAGCAACCCGTTTTTCTTCTATTTGAACCAAAAATCCTTTTTTTATCAGATCCTGCCCCGTTATTGTAAATTCCTCTCCATCAATGTCTGTAAACAAATAACAGCTATACGGGTCTATGCCGCCAAGCAAAAAAGATGCGCTTTTGTAAGGCGATTCTGCCCTTTTGAAGACCTGAATCATTCCATCGTCATGCGCCGGCCGGTCAAACTGGACGGCTGACCATATATCCTCCTTTTCTGATATAGTCGTAAGCGGATAAATATCTCCATAAAAATATGGACGTATACGCAAATATTCCATACTATATTTTTTCAACCATTCAAGCCGCTCTGCATCTATCGCAGGGGTATTCTTTTCTATATTAAAATAATTCAAAACAAGCCCCCCGCCATAAGCGCTGCGTATCCGATACTCGTCATATTCTCTTCCGGTGCCGGTACCGGAATAAGGAATCCACGCCGAAAAAGACATATTGTGTATTTGTGCTATCTCTGGCGGATAATTTGCCGGACATTGCGCATCACTCCTCCAGAGCGGAACACTGCGCCGAAGCGTTTCAATGTCAATCCTGCGCCCGCCGGAGGCACAATTATCTATAGTTAAATACGGGAAACGTTCAAGCAGGGCATCCCATAGGCGATACAGTCCATTTATGTGCTTAATTTCAGTAATTCCCCGGCGGTCAGGCTCGTCGTTATGAAGCCAGTATATAAGGGGATCCATATTGAAATCCTGACGATAACATCTAATATTCAATTTTTCTATTAAATCACTCAAAATGTCAAAACAATACCGCCACGCTTGCTCATTTCCTAAATTTAAAAGGTAATTATCACCTTCCGGATACGAAAGAATCCATTCAGGATGCTCTTGAAAAATTGGTGTCCGCTCTTTCACCCGCTCCGGCTCAAACCACAACATAAACTTTAAACCAGCATCTTCCAGAGCCGCTGCAACTTCCCGAAATCCATCCGGATGGCTGTTAAGATTGACACGCCAATCGCCAGTATATTCTCCCCAGTCCCCATCAAACGCATCATGAGATTCTTGTGTGCTAGTACCATACCAGCCAGCATCTATCCACAGATACTCAATCGGAACTTTATTCTTCTTGATTAAATCAATGCGTTCCAAAATATCCTTTGTGCGCACACTTCCCCACATATCAATGCAAAATGGCACTATTTCTTCTCTTCCCGGTTGTCCAATAATTGAAAATTGCTCCTTTACAAGCCTTCTCCATTGGTTTTGAGATTCTATTACACTTCCGGTATATGGCATAACCACAACAGAGGCTGTCCTGAATTTTTCACCGGGATATAGGTAAAAGTGGGTGTGCTCAATTTTGGATTTAATTTGCACCGACTCTGTTTTCCGTAAAATATCACAGTTCCACTGTCCTGTCCAGCCTATCGCAGTAATAATCCCTTTCCCACGATAATGAATATTGAAAAATGGCGCCTGCGCTTCGCTGGAACGGCCACCACTCGTTTTATAGCTTCTCGTTTCACCGGCCAAAAGCATATTGGAATATCCGTCAATCCCGTATGCACCAAGATCACACACAAATTCTTTTCCTGACCAATCGGATCCATGCGGCGCGTATATTTGTGTATAATCCGCTTTATCAGCCATCCATACTTCCCATTTTTTTGCTTGCGCATGTTCCAGCTGAAAATCACAATCGCAGTCACATAAATCTGAAATCATTTTAGTGGGATGATCTCCTATATTTTCAAACCAGTTTACCCACTCATAAGCCCCAAAACTGCCATACTTCCTTGCAATATTGGTAATCTTTAACCCATCTTCAAACAGATATACCGTTACAACGCTGTCTTCATGTGCTTGTATCTCTTTTGTATATGTACAATCCCATGCATTTTGATCTCCATAATTAAAAGAAAACCGTGCATTATTTTTTAAAAAATCCATTTAGTGCCTCCTTATAAAAATCAATCTTTTCTTTACTTCCAAATGTTTTTAAAACTATATCACAAAAAACAACATAGTTCTATTGACTTTTCACCAAAAAACATTGTATAATCACCACAATGTAGAAAGGAGTATAGAACGATGGAATCAAATATCATATACTTTGACAAGCTTGGGCCATTTGATTTTAATATAAAATATAGCGAAACCGCCGCCGGGCTTTCTGAAAATGAATTTGAACACCATATACACGCCACCTGTGAAATATATATAAACATTTCCGGAGATGTTTCATTCATGGTTGAAAATACCATTTACCCGATACGCTCTGGAAGTATTATCATTACACGCCCGTATGAACATCATCATTGTATTTATCACAGTAATGCACCTCATAAACATTTCTGGATTTTATTTTCCGCAGATAGAAATGAGGAATTATTTCCTATTTTTTACAACAGAAAAAAAGGCGAAAAAAATCTGCTCATCTCTTCACCCGAAGAACTCGCTTCCCTTTGTGCGCTTTGTCAAAAACTGATCAATCCTCCAAATTCAACAATTGAAAGTTATTATAATTTCTTTAAGCTTTTAAATATGATTAACAACACCCAAATACCACATACATTAAAAAAAGATTATCCACAGGATGTGGATTTTGCCATATCATACATCAATACAAACTTTATGGAACCCCTATTAATAAGCGACCTTGCAGAACGTTCACATGTAAGTATTAATACGCTTGAGCGCCATTTTCATAATTATATTGGTCTATCTCCCTCAGCATATATACGTCAAAAACGGCTTTCACAAGCAGCAAATCTTCTCCATAAAGGATCTGCTGTAACCGAAGCATGTGAACAAAGCGGTTTTTCAGATTATTCAAACTTTATCGCCTTATTCAGGAAAACTTATGGAATGACGCCGCACAAATACAAAAAATATTGCGATCGTCCCTTGAAATAAATCCCCCAAAATAGCCGTATTGGTTTGTTTTTTCACCTAAAGCAGAAAGCATCTGTTCCATGCAGGGAATTTTGTGCCGTCTATTTTATAGTGCGATACAAAAGTAAGAAGCGCCCGTCCCTGCTTATCGCCCTGCCGGCCTTCTGTATCTTCAAACACTGAACGGTTAGGATTAGAAAGATCGCATATATAAAAATCGTAACCAAACAAAATTGTTTGGTTACGATTTTTAATAAGCCTGGCGTTCTCCATTGTCAATCAGAAACAAAGCCGGGTTCCCTTTTGCCAGCTCCCGCAATCGTTCTGTAAAACCGCTCTTGGAAAAAATTGCGTAGACAATATTCTTATCTTTAAACACCTCTATCGTTTCCGCCTTTTTCTGTAATTCAAAATACACCTCCGCATCAATCGGCTGTTCATGAAATTTACATTCACCCAACAACACCTTCTGCCCGTCATCTGATAAAACACAAACGTCAATTTCCGTATTGTTATTCCAAAAACGTCCGATTTTCTGCAAGTCAAACGGAATTGTTCCATTCATGCAAAGATTGCGGATCGTTTCTCTGGATATTTCTTCAAATACATAGCTTTCATGCGTATCCACAAAATTTTCATGATAACGCTTCAGCGCCGGCGCCATATTTTCTATTTCCAATTCACTTTTATATGGAGAAACAAACTTAAACCAGAACTCAATAAAATGGTCTTTAATATAATAAAGCCCCATTTTACTTTTCTCCGGATTTTTCTCCGTTACGGGAAGCTGCTTTTCTATAATATCCAAATCCATCAATGTTTTCAAATAGGGGGTGATCTGGCTTGTTTTTAATTCCAGCGCCCCGGCAATGTTCCCGAGCTTGTGGTGTCCGGCGGCAATCACCTTGATAATGGAAAAATAGCTGACCGTTTCTTTTACTTCCTTTTCAAGCAGAAATGTCGGTTCTTCAAATAAAAAGCCTTGCTTGGAAAACACTTCATTTTCTACATTTTCATCAATCGAATGCCTATTAACAAGCAGCTCAATATATTTCGGGACGCCTCCTGCAATGCTGTAAAGCTTCACAAGCTCCTCAAAACACATATCGCAAAAATGTTCTTTCATCTCATAAAATTTTAACGGCGATAATCGAATCTGCGCAGTTCTGCGCCCGTAAAGCGGACTGCTATACGACAGCACCTCTTTGAGCATCATACTGATCAAGGAACCGCATATAATCACCATCGTGTTGCTTTTTGAAAGCACCTCATCCCATATCCGCTGAAAAACAGAAACAAACCCCGGATTCACTTCTGCAAGATACTGAAATTCATCAATAATCAGCACTTTTTTTTCTGTTGGCTTATAATCACAAAATGCACAGATTGCACTTTCCCAATCAGAAAACCGAATGTTTTCAAAATAGCCTTGCCCTGTAAATCCGGCTAATGCTTTTGAAAAGCTTTTTAAATTTTCACTTTCCATTTCTTTCGCGGCAAGATAGTATAACGCCTTTTTATCCTTGATAAATTCTTTGATAAGCGTTGTTTTGCCCACACGCCTTCTGCCGTATATCACCACAAAGCTGCTTTTTCTTTCATATTCCTTTTCAAGCGCTTTCAGTTCACTTTTACGCCCGATAAATGTATGCATCCAATCACCGCCCATAATGATAATCTATATTATGATAATTTCAATTATTATAATATGATATTTTCTCCGTTTTGTCAAGGCATTATTCTGTAATTTTCTCAATCTTGAGGGTGACTTGCAAACAACTATCTACTTTGTAGCTCCGCATTCACCGCGGCAAAGAGGATTAAATGAAAACACAAATAATATTCTTAGATTTTTCTATCCCTAAGGAACAAATTTTTTTGAATGTTACCGAGGAAGAGTTTCAAAATGTTATTCATTTAATCAATAGCAGACCAGTTATTTATCACTGATTGCGAGTGCTGCAATACGCAATAAGCTTCTTTGCTTATCTATAAAATCACTTTCCGAACATACGCGTTTTACATTCCAGACTCTTTCAGACATTGCTGAGAGATTTTCCAAAATAAGCTGTATTTCCTGATCGTATGTCTGTTCCCAAGCGCAAAGCATACCGCCCAAAACTTGTTCGGTTGGCGAAACGGTAATAGGGTTCAAATACGCATACGATTTTTCCCACCAATTTTGCCAGTTATACACATTCCATTTTAAAATATCCGACGTACCCCAGCGGATTTTTATATTAGGAACGATATACAATGGCTGCCAAGAAGCGTTTATGATTTTAAATCCTGTCTCCAGCAAACTATCCGCCGTGTTATACAGCGATTCCCACGCTATTACAATCGTTTCTTTCGGAACCCTTTCGCTCCCTTTTTGCGGAAATCCCTCCCAAACAATAGGAATTTTGCCGAGATGAATGATATAAGACGTTACTCTGCCAATGTATTCGCTGTAAAGTTCATATTCATCTGCCAAATTATTTTTATGCATATATTCACAGCATACCGAGCAGTGCTTCCAATATTTAATATCCGCTTCATCTCCTCCGATGTTTATATACGGGCTGTCCGGGAACATATCACAAATTTCCTTAAGTATCAGTTTCGTAGTCTCCCACGCTTTTTCGCTGCCTGCGCAGATAATTGTTTTATCCGGACTTATATCGCCCATTTCATTACAGCATTCTCCTTGTATATCCTGCTCTAAAGCGTCATCAAAAATCTCCGGATATTGTTTTATCAGACGGGGCGAATGGCCAGGACATTCATACTCCGGAATTAAAACAATACCTTTATTTTTAGCATATTTATTTAGATATTCAATTTGCTCAAAGGTATAGTGCTTGCTTGGTGACGGAAGTTTGGGGAACGCCCTTGACGGAAGCGAATAGACTCCTGTATCAACAAAATGTAAATGCAGATATTTAATTTTATAAAGGAAACATATATCTACAAATTTAAGCAGTTTGTCAAAAGGATGCCAATTTCTGCTCAAGTCTATCATAAAAGCTCTATATTCCTTATCAGGGCAGTCCTCAATGGAAAAGCTTTGTACCATAATCACATCGTTATTGACTGAAACAAGCTGCATCAAGGAGGAAAGCGCATATAATACGCCCTCGCAATCAGACGCATAAAGCCTAACGCACTCATCGCTGATTATTCTGTAACATCCCTTTTGAAGCGACCTATCTTCATAAAGTTCTATTGAACCTTTTGCATAGAAAAGCTGAACAGAAAAAATTGTTTCAAACATACCGCAAAATGTTTTTACATATGTTTTCCATTCATTATTTTCGCTGTAAATACACGCCTTAATTTTATGGTACAGATTATTGGTTATAGTAGATTTTTTTGGCGTTGGAATAAGATTTAACATGCTATACTCCCTTCTTAAAGTTTATCATCTCTGTTTTTCCGCTTTATTCCATGCAGCGGCAACAAATTTTCTCATATACTTTCTGCTTCTTTTTTTATTTGCAATACACCTGACTGCGGCACATGGAACAAGGCAACACCTTCAATAAGCTTTACATCGGCTTCCAATTGCGTTCCCTTACAGTCTAAAACATTATATCGTATAGTTTCATTTGTGCTCACTGCTATAAAATTCTCACCTGTTCCGTTCACGACGATAAGTTCGTCACCGTAATATTCCACAATGTTTCTGCTGTAACAAACGCATACAGACTGCTCCTTTAAATCAGCTCTTGCCATAGAATAATTTGCTTCCGGATTGTATATCTTTAATTTGCCGTCAAGTAAGATTTCTTTGTGCTCCGTCCAAAAATTCAACCAAAATTTTAGTACATTATAATGCTCTGCCGTAATTTCATGCAGCCTTACCGAAATTTGCGGCACGCCGAACAACACCGCAATCAACTGCTTCGCCACACTTTCGTCTGTATCGCTGTTATTCCACGTTATCATATCCGAATGAACCGCCGCCCGACCGGAAGTCATTCGCAAATCCAAAACCCCCGTGCGATTGATGAACGCATCCAACACACAATCTCCCACACGAATCATATTCCCGTATTTCGTTACCACAGGTCCGATATATCCATAACGAAATTCAATCAGAATGTCGGGATTAATACTCCTCAGCCTTGTATAAATATCGCTGAGCAGACACTCTATTGCATCCTCCAACGATTCAAAATCTCTACCTACCCCTGTCTTGTCCGAATACACTGTCAATTTAAAGGCATCAATAAAGTCAAGCTTAAAGCCGTCAAGCCCCCATTCAAGCGCCGCCTTTTCATATATGCCCGCGAGATATTCCCGCACCTCCGGAAATCTGGGATCAAGGCAATTCCAATCATTTTTTTCGTTGTCCAAATATTTTCCTCGAAACTTTTCCCACGCTTCGGAACATTTTCCGACATACGGAACAGAATACCACAGCAAAACCTTCATTCCGATACTGTGAATACGCTCGACAAACACGCGCATATCCTTTATTTTCCTTTTGCATAACCGCCAGTCCCCGCAGTACGCATATCCGCCGCCATTATTCTCGGTTTGCCAACCATCGTCTATAATAACGCTCCGCATGCCAAGCCCATAAGCTCTTTCACATTCCGCAAGCAGCTCTTCTTCATTCAGCTCCTGATGAAAATTATACCATGTGGAATACATAGGCTGCCGCGCAGCGGCAGGAACATACGGCTCACCGGCGCGCATCCGCTCCGCCGCCTCTGCAATCGCCTTATAAAACGGAATTTTACGTTTATCTATTATAAGTTGCGTTTTGTATTCCGTAATTTTTCCGACAGGTATTGTAAAAAAGGCAATTCGGCACAGAAAGCCCTTTCCAAATTCTTCTGTAGCGGTGCTAATCTCAACAGGAGTTTTGGCGTCCGTCACCGATATGGTAAAAACATTCTCCCCGCTTTGCGAGATAATCGACTGAATGGGAATTCCGCTGGCAAGCCTTGATGCTGAAACCTGATGTTCCGGTCTCCAATCCTGTAGTATATTGCGTACTGTGCCGCACCCGTAATTCCAGAGGGAAAACGCATTTATACAGCCCAAATGAAACTCTGCTGTAATTTTGGACGGCGCAACGGATGTTTGCGGATGAAAATTCACATCATAGATCAAAATGCCGTTTTCATCGCTGTGTAATCCGATCTGAAATATGTCGCCGGGCGCATTGCCGGATACTTTTATCTCCATAATTTATTTTTCAACTCCTGTAATTTCTATCATAAATAACATTCATAATAGGCGAGAGGGTATATCGCATAGCAATATACCCTCACAAAGCCCATACACTATCCTTTTAATTGTTAAGTACTATTCGTTTGTCTGCATTCTAAATGCCAACGGCTCAAAAATCGGGGTCATAGCTTCTGCGCTCTCCCATATCAACACATTCGCATAATCCGCCTCGGCAAATGACATGTCAGAAATATCTATACGCTTTGTTCCTTCTGTTTCATCCGCTCCAATTGTTATTATTTGCGGCATACAGGCAATAAGCTGATTCCCCTTATAACTGTTGACAACTACCCAAACCGACTTATCCTGCGCCGTAGTATTATTATAACCAATATTTACAGCAGGATTTGCCGCCAACTTTAATGCATCAAGCGTCTCAATCCGCACACCGTTGTCGCTCAGGCTTCTGTCTGTCAGTTCAAACCCTTCGGACGGAACAGTGAATTTAATATTGTCTATAAGACTTTGCTCCCCACTGCTCGGCCATATTGAGAAATACATTGCGGAAAAATTCTTAGGTTTGGTGTTTTTGAAGCCCGTAATCGAATAAGTAGTTCCCGCGGAATCCGTAACCCACGCATCCATCGTTCCATTATCCGCATCCATGATAATCCTTACATGGTACCACTCGTTCTCTTTTCTTGTATCGGTATACTTATTTTCGGCCCAATTCACCCATATTCCCGGGTGATCCGTATTGTTTCCAAACAGGACCATCTGCGTATCATATTCATAATTCGGATGCTTCAGTCCGAGGATTGTAGAGCAGTTCGCGCCGCCTGTTTTTATATCTGCCTCAATCTGCAGTTTTCCTTTTGAGAAATCGCCGAAATTATATGTCAGCGTTGTCGCGCCGCCGTCAGCCAGCTTAAACACCTTGCCCTCGCCATCAGGATTGTCCACAACCGCATCGGCGCCTGTACCGCCTGTCACTGCCATTATTCCTGTCGTGCCGTCCTCAAAGTCATGCGCGTACGGAAGAGCAGGACCTGTTTTGCATTTTACAACGATATTATCGTAATACGAATAGTTATTATCCGTGCCCCATACATGCATTCTGAGTGCTTTAACTTCATTGAGCGTGGTTCTGATTCCGGATTTTTCGAAAATCTCGCTTGTTTCGCGATTTTTTACCGAGATATTCAAAACACCCGCGTCAAGATTTATCTGTGCCTCAACATCGTACCAGGTTTCGCTCCAAGTTCCAAGGTCAATCACCCCAACACTCGGTCCATCAATTTTGATACAGGTTTTATAGCCATTCACGTTGCTTGCTCTTTCAAATTTCGGAAGATACAGGCATTTATCCTCCCAGCCATTTGGGTCTGCTCCGAGCCATAATAAAGTATCATTGTTTGCATTTGGCTTCACACTATATGAAAGAGTGACTACGCCGCCTGTATAGCTTTCGGCAAAAGATTTATACATAAAGTTGTGCCACTCATCACTCACCTTGCAAAGCGCTGCAGCATTACTGCCGTCAACCTCCTTAACAGCCGTTCCGTGTTGCCATCTTGCCGTATAATCCCAGTCATCCCAAAACTCAAAGCCTGTGGGATTTTCACGCAATTCAAAATCATCTTTGAAAGCAATCCTTTCATCTGATGAAGTTTTTTCGTGCTGTACAGTTACATCATCGAAGCCTAAAACAGCAGCCGGATTCTCGGACACCTGTATTTTTATCAGCTTAATCTCTTTTAAATTCAGATAATCGCCATATATAGACGCTGCCTGCGAAGAATTTGCACCTATTTCATTTACGGAGATATCATATGTTCCCGCATCAAGATTTACAGCCGCATTTACCTCATACCATTTTCCGGCTTCCCAATTTCCGATTACCCTGACTGTCTTATGCAGATTATTATAATAGTCGTTCGTAATCTTTATAATTCCTCCCTTAGAAAACTCAGGCAATCGAATTTTAGCATTGCCGCCATCCTCCAGACTAACCGCTCCTGTAACACCCGCAGCAGGCTTAATCTTATAACTTAAATGTATCGTTCCATCGGTGTAAGTTTTTCCAAAGTCCTTCTGCGTTGCCACACTCCACACATTGGCATTCTTTTCAACGTTCATTACTTTGTTTTCGCCGTCGTTTCCGATTTCAATTTTACCGTCATTTGAAGAGAAAAGCGAATAATCTATTGCGCCGTCTTCAAAATTATCGTTGATGATAAAGCCGTCGTAATCGTCGGCAACACTCGCTATAACAATATCGTCAAAGTAAGAATCACCGCTTCCCGTATACATCTGAAGTCTCAGATAACCAACTTTCGATATTTTTGTGGAAATCCTCTTTCTCTGAGCGATAACCGCGCCGTCCTTCATTACGGCAACATCAACAATGCCGGCATTAAGATTCAGCTTCGCGGACACGTCATACCAAACTTCACTGCTGTCTTTGTCCCAATTTCCAATCGTGGTATCCAAACCGTAATCATCTGTAATTGCTATTCTACCATCAGCAACAAACATCGGAAGCCTCAGCTTATCGGAATTCTCTCCGCCCATAAGCCATAGCATGGTCGATGCATTGGCCGCCGGTTTTACTCTATAACGCAGCGAAACAACATCAGCATTCAGCGTTTCGTTCAGCTTTCTCCGAATCATAGTGCCGCCGCCTTGAGCAAGATTCAGGCGCAGGCTGCTGTTATTGCCATCCGTAACCAGTGTAGGAACGGCACAATCCGATTCTTTCACATATGACGCACTTAATCCGTCTTCAAAATCATCCTTAAATACAATTCTGCCGTCAATCACTTCGTCACTGCTGTAAAGGCTTGCAACAGCGTCGTCGCCGATAGCACTGTTGTAGATAGAAATACCGTCTATCGCACCCTTAAAGCCGCCGCGCACGAACCAATCACGCGTACCTGATGCATTATAATATCTCTTATACTGATGTCCGATAAATAGCTGTGCAATATTACCGATTATATCGTCATTTACAACACTGCTCGCTTGCTTGACGCCGTCAATATAAAGCTTAATCGTATTTAATATTTTATCATACGAAACCGTATACATATGCCATTCATTTATGTTCATCTTGTCCGCAGCCACAGCCGCCGTGCTGTTTGCCGCATCCGTCTTGTTTGAAGCGCCTGTTGCGGTATCCGCTTGAATTACCATCTTGCCATCACTGCTGTTATCGGCACTGTTGCTTGATAACTCGTAGCTTTCCACAACCCCTAAAGGCCGTGCGTCCGCCGCATATAATCCAGCCATAGACATAACGCTTCCGTTTTCTGCCGCTGCATTTGCCCAAAAGTTCATGGTATAGCCATTTTTAAGAATACTATTGAGCCACGCTGCATTTTCATCGCTAAGCTTCACATAATCCGGCTTCTTGTAGTTATAACCGTCAAACAGCAGTGCGCCGTTTTCAGCTCCTTTACGATTATAATCGAACGAATTTGCCGTTGTAATCGCATCTACACCGTAAACTCCGGCGTCCTTTACTGCATTTCCAATCACATGACCTTTGCTGAAGCTATAGTTTATTACAGGAATATTATAATCTGTTATTGTAAGTTCAAGGGACTTGCCTCCCAGCTCCAGATTTTTAATTCCACAATTCTGCTCTGCTAACCAGCGCTCTTTAAAGGTAACGCTGTTTCCCGCCGCCGTAAAATCTGTATCCTTCTCCAAGCCCGCAATCTGCGACACAGCTTGCCCAACCTCAACTGTCAAATCCTTATCCTTATCGGCTGTGAGGTCATAATTTGCCCGCAGCTTATTATCTGTTACAGGCTTCATATCAACGGTTGCCGCCCCCGCCTTTGTGCCGTCACAGTTCAGCTTGGCATATTCCGCTTGAACCTCGTCTGCCGTCAGAATGCCGGAATATATTGTCAGTTCATCTACAGAACCAATCAATCTGCCTCGATTATTCTTGTCGTACCAAATTTTAGAATCGCCGCCGCCAATAATAAAGTCAGAAATATTTTTCCCGTACAAATGGTCATTCTGCACATTGTATGTGCCTCTCTTGCTACCGTCGCAATAAACAGTCCCGACGCCATTCCTCTCTGTCACTGTATAAAAATGCCATCCATCATCCTTGCTGCCGACAGATACGCCCGCTTTTCCGGGTTTTCCAATAGTTGCCTCTCCGATTCCGTTAACAACATATTCCACTTCACCGCGCCAACGCTGTTCAAACACGCCGGCATAGGTACCGTCCTCGCGATAAAAACCTATAAACGGATTAAAATTACCATCTGTATTTTCATTGGTTGCCATTTTAGCCCAAAAGCTGTAGGAATATGCCTGATTGTGAATTTTTGTATCAATATATCTTATGGTTTCATCGCTAAGATACATTTGGTCAACGCAATCAGGATAATTCCATGCATTAAAGCTGAGCGCGCCGCCGTTGCTGCCGTCCGCCCCTGTTCCGATTGCAGCACCCTCTACAATCGCGCTGTGCTTTCCGTCTGCATCAAGGGTATTCTTCATATATTTAGTGCCGTCTATAGTTTGCATATCCGAGCTGTCCATACTATAGTGCAAAATCGGCTTGGCTGTTGAAAAATCCGGTTCTACCAGAGTGTATGTATACTTTCCGTTTTCCTCAATCGTGCGCTTCCAGAGATTTACTTCCGAACCGCTCGCACCTGCTATTGTAGAACCTCTCCAATCGCCTCTTGAATAAAAATAGCCCGCTCCGTCGCTGCCCTTACCAAGGTACGCAACCCCTTCATCTCCTCTGCTGTACAAAAAAGTTCCGCAAATGGGATACTCAGCCTTTTTAACGCCAGTATCTCCCCATGTCGCGTCTCCGACCACATCAGCGCTGTGGCTCTCCCTGTTTCCACAGTGGCACTTTAATGTGCCTACTGCTCCTTTTAGCCGCTCATCATCGCTAATCAGACCATCACTGTTGCTATCAACAGAATAAGCATCGGCAATCGCCTTTACATACGCCTTGTCCGTTTCATTCGTTAAAGTATTATTCTGACCAAGCTCCAAAACTTTTTCGGTCGGTTCAATACTTCCGTCTATGACAAACATCACGCGTGGGGGCTGGCTATCATCTACCCAGAAATCCGTCGGGCCATAACAATATGCCACAATATCCTTTGAATCCTCTTCAAATTCAAGATTTTGACTTCCCCAATCTATATTTCCTGTATAAAGAAACAGCGTTTTTTCAGCTGCCAGCGCCTCATTTTCGCCATACTCCGCACTCTTTATTCTATCTTGCGTGTATCTTATATTCTGCTCGCCCTTAGGTTGATGGCTGTCACTGTCCCAAACTTCATCTAAAGGATAAAATCTCAGCACAGTGTATGTGTTATCCTGTCTTAAATTATTGACACTCTTAAATGTACTATACCCCGCGATAATATACATTTTCCCGCTTTCATCTCCGGGATATGTGCCAAAAGTGATCGCATCTACTCCGCCGCAGCCGAATCGATGCCCCTCTTCCTCCGTCATTGTAAAATGACCTATACCGGACCAATTTGTAAATTTGTCGGTTACCTGCGCTCTGTAATCATCAATATGATCCTTTAGCAGAATTGCATTAACACCCTCTGTTAACTCCATTGCATCAATGCCGATTCTGTCTATTTTCGAGGCGTCAACGCTTAATACAAAAAGCTTGGCGCTTGGATTCGCAGCTATCATGCCACAATATACCCAGCCATCATAATAATCAAGGCAGCCCAAATGAGCGCCCATGCTCTCTGTCATCCCGGCGCTCTTTCCAAAATTTGTTATGCTGCCCACAACACAGCCTGTGCTTATATCCAGTTTAACAATATAATCTCCGGTGCTTAAGTACATATACTTAAGCTCATCGTCAACGGTCATACCTTGCAAATGGTTGTTCTCCAACGCATACGACAACGTCCAATCGTATCTCAACCACCCGTTTTCCTTCGCAATATCCGCCAATGTTCTGCCGGTGTTTTCCTCAAGCAGGGCAATTGCCTCGGCGTTCCTTGATTCATTTATCTCCGGCTCCTCTGCCAAAGCAAGCATTGTCGGCATACTGCCAAATGCCACCGCCGCCGCTATTATAGCAGAAATCAGTCTCGAAATAAAATTCTTTTTCATTCCTTTCGCACCTCCATTTTTATATATTCCTAAAACAAAAGCAAAACCGCTTACCCCTTCACAGCGCCAATATTCACACCGCCAATAATATACTTCTGGAACAAAGCAAATATCAGCAATCCCGGTATACTCGACAGTACCAACGCCAACATGTATGTATTCATCTTCACAGCAGCATCTCCCGCCATATTGTAAATCGCCACCGGCAATGTCCATTTGTTTGCGTCCTGCAAGATAAGGTATGGCGTAAAGAAGTCGCTCCATGGGCCGCGCATTGTACCGATTGCAACGAACATAATCATTGGTACGCTGAGTGGAAGCATTATGTGAAAAAATATGCGTATATATCCGCACCCATCCAGCGTTGCTGCATCTATCAACGACTTGGAAATTGCATCGAAACTATTTTTAAACAATATAACTGTAAATGCACCGGTTGCAGAGCCCAAAATTATCGGCCAATATGTATCTAATATATTCACCTGCCATGCAGTATTGGCAACCAACGGGAAGTTCATATATGAGATGTATACCGGTACCATTCGAAGCTGCGCCGGCATCATCATGGTCCATACTATAAGCATAAACACAAATCTGCTTCCCTTTGGTTTCAATCGCGAAAGAACGTAACCCGCAAAGCCATCAACTACGATTGTAACCACTGTACTCACAACAGCAATAAAAAGCGTATTAAGAGATGTTTTTGTCGCGTTCATATGATACCACGCTTCGGCAAGGCTTGTCGTTATCCTTTCCCATGACAGGTTTTGCGGCAGAAAACTTCCCGCCTGATACATTTCCTGCGATGTTTTAAATCCGGTAGCAAGCGTCCACAATGCCGGAATCAAACAAATCACACTGATTACGAGCAGCACAAGCATAATCGTCCAGTAAACAAACTGCCCCTTAAAGGTCTTTAAATCCGAAAAATGTATAACTCCGACCGGTTTTTCTGAAAATTTCTTTAATGTTTTCATAATTATATCCCCCCTTCCCTTACAGATTATCTTCCACTTTTTTATTCAGTATAAAGTAAAAAATAGTCGCAATAAGCAAGATCACGAATATAATCACACCTAACGCCATCGCATGTCCTGCCCTGCCGTTTACAAATCCATATTTGTATAACTGAAATCCAATAGAGGCAGATGCATTATTCGGTCCCCCCTGCGTCATTACCATCGGCTGATCCAGCACCTGAAACACACCAATAATCTGATTTATAAAGCTCAAAAGCAGGATTCCGCTTATCTGCGGAATGGTAACATTCCACAAGCGTCTGAACATTCCTGCACCATCTATTGTTGCCGCTTCATAAATATCAAGCTGAACCGACTGTATAGCGGAATAATACAATATCATTGTTCCGCCCATGCCTCCCCACGTCATCGCAATAACTATATATAAAATAGTAAAGTTCGCATCATTCAACCATATATATGGTTCTTTCCCAAAAAACGCCAAGATTTGATTTAGTAATCCATTCGCATCCGGGTAATACATAAAATACCACATAAGATTAGCGGCAATTCCCGGAATAACAGCAGGAAGATATAGCAACACCTTAAACCCTGATTTGAAATGCATGATCTCATTTATCATAATTGCAAGTATAACGGGCGGTATAAACCCAATCGCCAAAGACCATCCGACATACTTCATCGTATTCGCCAGAAGCGGCACAAAATCTGTATTTGTTATAACATCAATGTAGTTCTTAAA
Source organism: uncultured Clostridia bacterium (assembly GCA_965151315.1). GTDB lineage: Bacteria > Bacillota > Clostridia > UBA1381 > UBA1381 > Avimonoglobus. Next base: position 14,572 of record CBCTZG010000011.1, on the reverse strand, counting down.
ACCTATAAATTCTGTCGGAGTGTACCCCTTCATTTTAAAGAACGACCATATTCCGCCCATAACTGTCGGCCGCCACACAAAAAGATACATGAGCAAAACCAATGGCAGCAGCAATAACCATGCACCGAATTCCCTTTTCAGTCTTTGTATTCGCTTTGTTTTTGACATTCTCCTCACCAATAAACAACCTTTCCTTGGAAATTACGGGAGGCAGCTTGCTGCCGCCTCCCTATTTTTCTCAATCCAATTTATCCAAATAGTTCTTCTGGAAATCTGCATTTGCCTGTTTTATCAAAGCGGCACAATCTGCATCTTGGTTTGAATAAACTTCCTGAATGATATTGTCAAGTACGCCATATAAATCCTGACAACATACCGGTTCTTCCGCTTGGAATTCCATTTCACCGTTCTTTAAGGAATCTTCATAAAGCTTTACTTGATTAGGAATTATATTACGATACTTCTCAATCATCTCATCTCTGAATTTAACATTTTCAGAATCGTCGCTCCATGGCGATAACACATGTAAGCCAATCGCATCTCCTTTTTCTACATTGGTCTGATACTCTTGCTCCGTAAACTGCTTCGCTTTGTCATCCATTTTAAATGTATAGCCATTAAATTCATACCACTTAAATGCCGCATCAATCGTGCTGGGCGAAGCATTTTTGCTGTAAACAAATTCTAATTTGCCGCCCAACAGCGCTACATGTCTGGCAGGGCCCGCCGGAATGGTCATAACACCAAAATCATTTAAATTCATCTCATACTTCGCTACTCTACGCCCAATCAATCCATCAAGCAGCATTGCCGCCTGCCCCGTAGCATACAACTTTATAGCTTCCTCTTGGTCGATATTGATACTTGCAGGAACACAATCGTACTTCCATTTTAAATCCTTAACGAACTGCAACGTATCAACTGCTTCCTGCGTATCAAAAGTAGCTTTCCATTTTCCGTCTGCATCCTGTTCCATCCAATCAACACCGAAAGACCATCCGATATTGGTCATAAACCAGCCGCCGCAATTACCGGAGGTTTCAAGAACAAAGCCCGGAACGCCCGTCACTTCCTTTATGTGTTTTGCCATTTCTGCAAGCTCATACCAGTCTTTCGGCTGCTTTGGCGTTCCGTCTTCGTTCATATAACCAGCCTGTTTTAAAAGGCTTGCATTGAAATAAAGACCGAGCGCATAAGCCTCTGTAGGAAAGGCATACATTCTTCCGTCTATGCTGCAAAAATCTTTGAGCATCGGGTTAATGTTATCAAAATATCCGGACGCCTTAGCGCCGTCCGTGATATCCGCCGCGTAACCCGCATCGGTAAGCTTTTGAAATTCCGTAAATGCACAACCAAAAACATCCGGCATCGTTCCCGCCTCAGCCTTCGGATACAATGTTTGTAAATTATAGGTTGAAGTATCGGCCTTAATTCTGATATCAGGATACTTCGTTTCAAACTCGTCTTTAATTTTGTTCATCCTGTCCAGATCCTCGCCTTTTTTATCGGGCCAATAGCCAACCGCCAGTACGGTCTTTCCGTCATTCTCGGTCTTTTGAACGCACGCAGCCAATACGCTCATTGCCATTATTGCTGTAAGCAATACCGCAATAATTTTTTTCATTTTTTCCTTTCTCATTCTTAACATCCTTTCTGTTTATAATTTTTATTATAATTTTCACTTCGGAAGCATTGAATCAAGTTATCACTATGAAATTTACTGTCTTTCTTCCGAAACTCATGATGTTTTATTCAGAATATACAATAACCGTTCTCAGCTCCGAATAATGGGTTTGTATCACCACGGTTGAACAATCATTTCCCGAAGATTTATAGGTTCTTATATCTCCCATCGTTCCCACTCTGATTTTCGCTCCTCGGCTATCGGGTTCGTAGACAAGAATTGATACGCCGTTCAGGTTAAATATCTCATCAAACGCTGCCCCGCTTTCATATCCTGCCTTTAATACCTTCCCGATCTTGTCATTTGCATATACCGTTGCTATTCTGTATCCGGCATTTTCATCCGACCCGATTGGTCTTGATGTTCCCTGATATGAATATGACACACTCGCGCTTTCCACCTTGCCTTTTTCATCACGTGCAACCCTTATCAAATCTCCTGATTTGATATCGTTTTGCTTAAACGAATATTCGCCATTGGTGTAAAACGTAACCTCGCTGCTCCCCTGATAACCGACCAGGCACTCAACTACTTCATCGGTATCTGCATCACAAGTTTCCATAATTCGCTCTACTAATATGCTCGCATCCCACTCGCTGGCCTGCGCCCAATTTGCATCCTTTAAAACCAAAACATCTTCAAAATCCAACTCGTCAGTTTTATATCTGTAAACATCAAAAGTATAGTTTTGATCGTTTACCAAATTACTTTTTCTTCTCATTGAAAAATCTTTATCTTCACTGGAATATACAGACGGCACCGAGAAAATCTGTGTATCATCGTCTATAAGAATTTTTTTGCCTAATCTCCCAATGTTGGTTTTGTACCGGCCTGTTTCATTGCCGAGGTATAGCGCGAATACAGAGTCGGAAGTGTAAATTTTTCTGATTTTCTGCTCTGAATCAAATTTCACCATAACCAACCTTTGAACTGTTTGCCCAGAAGCACCAATAAATTCATTTGCAATAATTGTATCATTTGCAGGCATATCATTCACTTTTAATTTTGAATGACACGTATACACTTCAATACCGTCTTTTGTAAGCAATTTCAGTTTCAACGCTTGGTCTATTGCATCTAAATCCACATATGCTTTGACAACATATGCCATCATCTCCCCGCCGCCGTCTATCACAGCATCGGCAATGTAGCCATTAAAGTCTATACGAAGCTTAACCGCATCGCCGGGATTCATGTCTTTTATTGCCGTGGCGTCAAAAAATTCGTATTCTTTGTCTTTCATTACAACATATGGCATTTCGTCTTTAAACCTGACATTTTCAACAACCCCATCTATTACATTAGATGATACAACAGCTTTTACCGACTTGCCATCATACGCCCGAAATATGCTTACAACATCTCCGGCGTTAATGTCCGAAAATGGAATTTCAGCCCCGCTTCGGGTAATCTCCACCGCATCCCAATCATTTTTGTCCAGTGAAATCTTCTTTGAACTTGTCACCTTGTCATAAATGGTAAAATTCGTCAGGTCTATGTCCGCAACAACATAATTATCATAGGCTTCCACAACTGCCAAATCATACGCACCGCCGTTACTTACAAGGCTGACAGAATATTTCTCTTTGGAGAGAATGTCTTTCACTCCGTCCTTCACATATGCACCATTGTATACAACGTCTATACCCTTTTCCAACCGCGCGCGCTTCGTCTTACCGCTTTCATCCTCTTCATATGTAAGCACATAATCATCAGCATTAAACTCTTTGTATACATTGATCCCAAGCTTCAGCACATCATTTTTTCCGGTCGATTTCACCCATACCAGCTTATTATCATCATAATCATCCGTATAATATATGAATTCTACTCTGCGGCCAAGATATTCCATCAGCCCTGTAAGCTCTGTTTCATATGCAACGTCATCAATAAAAACCTTATCATCATCAATTCTTTCGCCTGTAGAAAGATTTACCCTGTCGCATCCCGTCATTGTACCCCTGCCGAAATGCATATCATAATATCTTTCCAGCATTGTCACACCTGACTTTGTATATGTAGTGCCATCGCTTTTGATCTGTACTGAAACAGTGTCTGCCTCCAAAGAATTTCTGAATATATTCAGCATATCTTCCATTGTAATTTCATCACCATAGCTACACTTTTCAAAAAGCTTAACCTCTCCCGCAAAACGTAGATATCCGTGCGGATATACCTCTCCGGTCATCATAACATCGTTATATCCAAGAACTGTGAGCATTATCCTCGCCGCTTCTGCTCTTGTAATCAGTCTTTCAGGATTGAAGCACTGCTCTTCGTTGCCGCTTATAATTCCAAGCTTAGTAAGACGACTAATGCAATTAAATGCCCAGTAGTCTCTCGAAACATCATGGTAATATACCGTTCCTTCTTCCTCAACACCTTCTCCGATTAACGATGACACTCCTTGAACAAAAACTGCTCTTGTAACTTTTTGATTGCTTTTAAATGTTGTCGCATCATACTCCTGCATCACTCCGATTGCGTGCATAAAATCCAGCAACTCAGATACATTGCTTCCTTCATCGGCGAAGCTCGGCATCTGAAATCCCACAAGCATACCAAGGCAAAGAATCAACGATATTACTTTTTTCATATTGCCTGCCTCCTTATCTAATGTTCACAAGCATGTTATGGATAATAACAGCCGCCTGTGCCCTTGTCGCAGTCTCTTGCGGTTCAAAATTTCCGTCTCCGGTGCCGTTTACTATCCCCATTGAAGCAAGCACACCGACAGCCTCCCTCGAATATTCGCTGAAGTTTTCCGCATCGTTAAAGCTCAGCTCAGCCTTCCGGCAATCCACAGAGAGCTTATTCAATGTATTATATACCATAACGCACATATCTTCTCTCGTTATAGTTCTTCCTACTCCGAATACTCCATCCTCTATACCACGGCAAATATTCTTTTCGTATGCTATATTGATATATTTTGTATACCAAGCGCCCTGCTCCGCATCTGCAAAAGCATTTCCTTCTGTAATGAAATTTTCAAATCCTGCGGCACATACCAGCATCTTTACAAATTCCTCTCGCGTCACTGTATCATTCGGACAGAAGCTATCCGCGCTTTTTCCGCTGATAATGCCTTTTTCATACAAAACAGAAATTGATTTATATGCCCATGGTACAGGATTTAAATCTGTAAATTTTATAGCAAGTTCGTTTTTCTCATTTGTATTCGCACCAATAAAAATTCCATCGTTCGAGTCTTTAGGTCCCCTTGAACCACTTGAACCGCCGGAAACGCCTCCCGAACCACTTCCGGTATGTGATGCCTTATCCACTTCTGTATTAAACGCTGCAACACAATCGGAAACTGTAAAAAACTCACGCCCTGCAATAGCGCCATAGTTATTCATCGTAGCCGTTGCTGTTTTTGCACCGAGGTAACTTGCATATTTTGTAAAAACAGTTTTTATATTGTCATTTCCATTTGGATTCTTAACCACCGTTAAAATCAAGGCGTCGAGTATACTTTTTTCCAACGCTTCAACCGTTTCTGAATTTTTGTTAATAACCCTTCTAAAATACGACATATTTTGAACAGCGTACCGATCATATAAATCGGCCATATAATGATCCGTCAAATAAATGTCCTTTATCCAGTCATAACCCAAAGCGCCGTTATTCTTAATCAGGCTCGCATTGTAGGCAGAAGCGATAACCGCGCTGTTTTTTGCGCCATCAGTTGTGCTAAACCCAGTACTGCGCGCATAATTATACAGCATTTTAGCAGTCGTATCCTTATCAGATAATGACGCATATTCATCAAATCCGATTTTCTTTGCACCATCATCCGTATCCAACCAAGCTTTAAAGTCGCTGTACTCTATTTTCTCATTCAACTGATTGATTCTGCTTTTATATGTGTTCGCATCCGAAAAATATACAGGATAATTTTCTACGCCTTCAAACACCTCTGAACCAAAATATAAATTATATTCCCCCTCAGGAAGTGTTTGCGCCAGTTTCGCATCAAACGAAAAATTTCCATTTTCATCCGTTACAGTTTCACCGCAGAAAACGATGTTGCTTCCGATATCGGTTTCATTTTCAGCTTCCTGCGGCGTTTTGCCAAGCACAAGCATATTTGCCGTAATATACTTTTCAGCTAACGAGATTTTCCCGTCGATATGCAATTTTCCTGATATAAAATCAAAATTCCCCTTTAACTCAGGAACTTCAGCATAACAAACCGTTGATAACATTACCCCTAAAGCAATTCCAACCGTTGCAATAATTTTCTTCATAATCTCTCCAGCCTTTCCAATGATACTTTTAAGAAAGAATATATTATCTCAATTCCAATTTTTCAGAACACGGCGTCATTGTTTCAAGGCTGTCCCATATAAACACCCGCACACAATCCGCACCGGCAAAATTTACATCCGAGATATCAATACTTTTCTTTCCTTTCGTTTCATTCGCATTAACGTTTAATTCTTTCTCTTTTAAACCTGTCAAACGACCATTTTCAAAGCACGCAATATACACACTTGCGTTCACAGAATGCTGTGTATAATTTTCATAGGCAACACTTACATTCGGAGTTTCTGCAGCTTTCAACGCCTCCAGCGTCGTTATTTCCCCTGTACCGCACGTAATGGCAGGCGACATACCGCTTTTTAAAATTTCCTCTGGAGTATCTGTCATATTAACATTATCAAGGTATAATACCCCGAATTTGTTTCCCCACCGCTGAAAATAAACATTCTCTATAATTGACCCTGCCTCAAACACATTTACTTCAAAAGCGCTTCCGACAGCACCCTTGCTATCGTATATTAAAGCGTCCATAACTCCGGAGGCTACATCAATCACCAACCGTATATGATGCCATGCGTTTCCGTCATAATCTTCAAGCAATTCTGTGCCGTTCCATCCGATTCGTACGCCGGTTTCACAGCTAAAACCAAGCAGATTGCGATAATCTGTACTGCCATCCGGTTTCGTCACAGTGAGAAAAACATTCGCCTGGCAGTTTTCCTTACCCATCGGTTTCAAATCTGCTTCAATACCAAACTTCCCACCTGTCATCCTACCTACATATTTTTTTAAAGAAGGAGCTCCAAATCCGTCAGTAGATACCAGTCTGTAAATTTTTCCATACCCCTCCGTGCAATCCACTACTTGGCAAAAATTCGAATCTCCGTTTTCTAACACCATACCATCTGCATTTACAGCCTCAAAATCTTGCGTATAGGGAAAACATTTTTCATACTTCAGCGAAACATTATCAATATAGACAAATTCATCCTCGCCACCTGTCCAGATTTGAAAATATACGTCCTCAATAGCTGAACCAGCGTCATATACCTGTACGTCATGTACAGAACCTACCGTTCCGATTCCGTCGCGGATTGTAGCATTCATTCTCCCCGACGCAACATCAATCACCATGTTAACATGATACCATGCTCCCCTTGTATAATCGGACAACAGTTCCGGCCCCTCCCAACCGGAACGCACGCCTGTCGGGCTTTCAAATCCAATAAGATTCTTGCAGTCACTTCCCCCGTCAGGCTTGGTAATATTCATGAATATCTGCGTCTGATTTTTGCTGTTTCCCATCGGCTTCAAATCCGCATCAATATACAACTTTCCGTCTATCAGCCCATTCAATTTTCTAACCAGCTGCGGCGCTCCTTTATCCTGTTCCCATCCAAGCTTGTAAACTTTATTGCCGTTATCCTCAACCACGCCGCAGCCCGCTTCTCCTGCAGAAACTAAGCGCATTCCGTCAGCATCGCCACTTTCAAAATCTTGTGTATAGGGAAAAACAGGTTTGACCGCATGCTTTACCGAAACATTGTCAAAACAGGTTTGTTCTTCCGAATTCGTCCACACCTGCATTCTCAATCCATTAACTCCGGGAAGCCCCGTCGGTACGCCGGTTTTCGTCACCGCCGCTTCATCGCTTCCCTGTTTCTTTACGCTGATATCGTACGTTTTTCTATCAAGATTGAATGCTACCGCAACATCATACCACACTCCCGCAGTATAGTCGCCGACTACCGTTTCGTTCCAATCCAAATACATTTTCCCATCTGTTTCAAATCGCGGAAATTCCTGCACGTCACCGTCTTTTATCAGGTAAAACATCGTTGTCAATCCCGATCCAGGCTTTACGCTATAATTCAAAATGATATTCCCCGTGCTGTATGTATTGTCAAAATATTTCGTAACCATTGTGGTGCCATCCGGCGGCACAAGCGCTACGTTGATGACCTGATTCTCCCCCTCTGCGCCCAGCGTCACTCTGCCGTTCTGCCCTTCTGACACCGCGTATGCTTCTTCCAACTCCTGCGCATTGGCATAATTCTCAAAATTGTCCTCAAACACTGTTGCTTCAACAGGGGCTGCAAAAGCCGCTATTCCCGAAAAACTTCCCATCAGCATAATACCCGCAAGTACTGTACTTATTTTTTTTATCATCTTCTCTGTTTTCACCCAGTTGCATAAAATATGTTTCAGCATAGCTATACCCCTTCTCAGTTTTGAAAGACTGCATCACTTAAATGTATCGCTCCGATAAACCGGCGAATCGCAGTGAGTCCGTCCCAAATCATCACACTGATTTCATCCGCATCAGTTTCATACTTTCCAGCAACATTCACCTGCTTGACGCCGTTCTTTTCCTCTGCGGCAAATTCCATTTTCTCAACATGGCATTTTAAAAGTTGAGTATCCTTATAGCTGTTTATAATCACAAACATTGTTTGCGGCTGCTCCGTACCATTCTCATAATCTATCGACAAAATCGGCTCTGCTGCATTTTTCAAAGCAGTCAAGGTTGTGATATCTGTTTCGTCTGCTGCGAGTGTTCTTTCAGTTACACACAAATTCCCGCTCGTTGTTTCAAAGTTTACGGTTAAATCCTCACGCGCTTTCGCACCGATTATATTCTGTATATCCTTCGATATTGTCAAAACATATTGTGTATTCTGATTCAATCCGTCTATCGGCTTAATAATACACGTTGTTCCTTCAAATGTATAATCCATTTCAATCGGCGTATTATCTGCCGTCTTAACAGCAACACCGTTTCTGACAGTATCATGAAGCGTTCTTGTTCCGAAATCAATGACAATTTCATCCGTAAGCGGATTGAGTTTCATGTTATCGCTCTGGACTACTCCGTTTTTCTTAAATGTAACTTTATTTGCATCAAGTATTGGAGCCGGATCCGCATATTCCACTTTTAAATTGTCAAGGCTTGAACTTCCGTCCGTTGCTTCCCATAACTGAAACAGGAATCTCCATATATCAGCGCGCTCACCCCATGCGCTCGCCAATACAACACTTTTTCTTGCCTTCGTACTATCTGCTGCATCCTTCTTTTTATAACTGAGATCCATTTTTCCCGCTTCAAAATCTATGATTGCTTCACAAGTATAGCATTCATCAGCCTTGAATGACCCCATCCTCGCTCCGACGTCTCCATCCCAGGCTGTTGCGCCATATACAAAACCGCCGCTAAAGAAGAACATCGGACAGCTTTGGTTGTTTGCATCATATAGAGCAATCAGCGTGCAGGCGGTACCGGACGGTATAACGTCAAATGTTACCTTCAAAAAACCATCGTTCAGTTTCTCATTAAATCCATATGTCGCCATTACGGTGCCTTCTGTTTTGGTCAGCGTCAGCTTTAAATTCTTATCGGCGTCAGTACCGTCCAGACAGGCTAAATTCTTCGTAACTTCATTCATAGCCCACTTTTGCGCAAGCGCGTCCATATCACTGTATCCGTCAAACGTTTCTGAAACAGGAAGCGTAAATACCTGCGGCGCACTAATCGGCGATGGATTCCTTGTGATCTTGACATTATCAACATATGTGGTTCCGCTATCGCTCCATATCTGGAAATTCACACTCTTTATTGTTCTGTGCCGATCATCATAACGATAGTCCTTTACAGTGTATGCTTCGCCGTCAGCCCCGGTAATCATCGCGTCCATAAGTCCTTCATCGACGTCAAGATTAATCTTTACATGATACCACCGTTCAACAGCAAAAGCGCCGTTTTTAAACATTGCTGATCTCCAATCGGCAAAAATTCCATCGTCAATGTCAAATAAAACCGCTTGCGTAACTCCGTCATCATAACGCACAAGAACCAATGAGTCGCAGCCTGTACCGGTCATCTTCATATCTGCTTCTATGCCAAATTTCCCCTCCGTAATATCCGGCGTATCGAATTGCAGTTCAGGCGCAGCATGCGCACTTGTGCCACTAACAGCAAATACCTTGTTTCCATTCTCTTCGGCAACAATCTTTCCGTTTTCGCCTATCACCCCTACACCCATTTTCATCGCATTCTGCTCAACATTCTCAAAATCCTGCTGATATGGCAGCGTTATTGTCTGGGGTTCCTCCGGCAAAATAGTGTTTGCCGCATGCTTTACCGAAACATTGTCAAAGCAGGTTTGTTCTTCCGAATTCGTCCACACCTGCATTCTCAATCCATTAACTCCGGGAAGCCCCGTCGGTACGCCGGTTTTCGTCACCGCCGCTTCATCGCTTCCCTGTTTCTTTACGCTGATATCGTACGTTTTTCTATCAAGATTGAATGCTACCGCAACATCATACCACACTCCCGCAGTATAGTCGCCGACTACCGTTTCGTTCCAATCCAAATACATTTTCCCATCTGTTTCAAATCGCGGAAATTCCTGCACGTCACCGTCTTTTATCAGGTAAAACATCGTTGTCAATCCCGATCCAGGCTTTACGCTATAATTCAAAATGATATTCCCCGTGCTGTATGTATTGTCAAAATATTTCGTAACCATTGTGGTGCCATCCGGCGGCACAAGCGCTACGTTGATGACCTGATTCTCCCCCTCTGCGCCCAGCGTCACTCTGCCGTTCTGCCCTTCTGACACCGCGTATGCTTCTTCCAACTCCTGCGCATTGGCATAATTCTCAAAATTGTCCTCAAACACTGTTGCTTCAACAGGGGCTGCAAAAGCCGCTATTCCCGAAAAACTTCCCATCAGCATAATACCCGCAAGTAATGCGCTTATCCTTTTTAACATCTTCTCAGGTTCCCTCCTTATATATCTTAAATTACAGTAATATCTTTAGCTGCCAAGCCTACTCATCTTTCAAAAGCGACATTTTCCCAAATAATTGTCCGTCTTTTATGCTTCCAATGCCATCGTTATATTCAATCCATCCTCTTCTGCCGTTTCCATCATTATCATTTACAAGCATGGAATAGCCGAAAATCTTGTTGGAATCAAACTGATACCCTGCGCCGAACATTTCCGTCCATGGAACTGCCATTTCATAAACAGTACGCGTACCGTCTCTTTTTATAGCAATCTCCACATTTTCAACAATGCCCGCTTCACATGCCTGATGCTGAGAGGAGAACCTATATAATGTTGGAACTTCGTTTACAAGCGCTGCGCAAAACTCAGTAAAATTCTTATCTACACCGCCGCCTGCCAGCATATAATTTCCGTTATGAATTTTATCCTCAATCGCGAATTGGAAGCTGTCGCCTGCCCAAGAACCCGATGCCGGTTTATCCTGGCAGAAAATATTATCTGTAACATTTACTGCAATGTAAAGATTTTCTTCATCCCACATCAGGTTGCAATCAAACGACAGATCTTCTTTGCCGCCCCATTGCCGTATTTCCTTTATTCTCGACTTTTGATCTGCCGTCAGCCAAACTCCCGTCCATTCTCCATTGTTGATTTTTCCGTCAATAACAGGTTTCGCAGCCGTATATTCCGCTGATGTGAAATCCACTTGCTCTGTGCAGCTCTGTTCATATCCGTAATCTAACGTAGTACACACGGTAATATCCATATTTCTTCTCTTGGTCATTGTTCCAAGATTCAGGAACAAGGTAACGGCGTCCCCCGGTTTCAGATTTCTAAACGGAACCTCTTTTGAAAGATACTCCTCACCGTCAATGTCAACGATACGGCAGGTTCCGCTTATTGTCTCTGTGTAAGAATTATTTTCAATGGTAACCTCAGTCTGCATTTGGTCAGGATTATTCTCCTCAACCTGCGAAATCCGAACGCTCATGTCAATCGGATCGACACTCCGAAGCTCGGTAAAAGCTGCATAAACTCTTTTATCCCCGTCATATGCTTCCACTTTCGGAGTCAATGTCTCCGGAATAACGCTGTCCGTTTTAAAGGAAACCGTTTTGCTGCCTTCATTTACATTCTCCACATCCGTTTCAACGCCAAGCACTTCACCGGTGCTAACCTGAAGATTTCTTGCATAGGCATCTGTCAATTCAACATTGAATGTATCGTTGGGCATAACGTTTGCAAGCATAACGCTCTGCGAAACAATCGGCTCAGCCCATGCAAAGTTCGCAAAATTACCCTTTATGTATATCGGATCTGTTCCAATTCCTAAGCTGAAGACTCCGTTCGTTCCATAAAGTTTCCCGTCAGAATTGGTATATTTATCATAAACCTCAACCGCATTAATTCCTAAATTAAGACCAATATTCTGTTCCTTGCCGTCATTTGCCCAAAGTACCGCTATATCTTCTCCGTTTTTTCTGAATCTGTAAGCATAATATTCTCTCTCTTTTTTTAGCGAATCTACAAATTCCGCATTGCCCAAAAACTTGTTTAAACCCGCCATAGCAACATACGCCGGCTTTGCAGCAAACGGATTTTCCTTCTCTTTTGCGGACTTCACAAGGCCAAAGTTGGCTTCTGTGTCATTCGCTCCTACATTATCGCTTATCAAATCGTACCAGTATGTCTTTTCTGCCAGATTTTCGCCCGTTACAACCACATAATGTTTAATGGCAGTCTGCATCTGTATCCTTTCAGTTCCTTCAAACGGCTTTCCGCTTCCTTGAGCAGTTGTCTGTCCAAATTCCGTAAACCAATACGGCGTTGTAGAACCATATTTCTCATCAAATTCTTTTGTTTTATCAAATCTCGCCACATAATCTTCAGGAATAAACGCATTACCGTCCCAATTATACGGATGGCTCGCAAGTGCGTCTGCGTATTTAAAGCTTTCCTTCTGATATGCCTGCTCTGCATATTCTATATAGTCTCCCGTTGCGCCAAAGCCCACAACCGGAATTTTCGGATTCACGGCCTTTATAGCGTTATGCGCAGCTATCTGCACATCTGCATAGCGCTCGCCGCCAAGCTGGCTCCAATCCCCCGCAGGGGTATTTGGTTCGTTCCATATTTCAATTCCAGACAGAATATCGCCATATTCTTTTGCAAACCATGCACAGTAATCCGCATATCCATTGATTGCATCCTCCGTGCCGGGCAGCTGAAGGTACCACTGCTGCCACGAAAGACCGTACAGCGGATTGGCTCCCGCTGCAATATAGAGCAATTCGAGATTTCTTTCTCTCAATCCGTCAATGAATTTCTGCGGGGCTTCCGGCATTTCATATTGCCCTCTGACCTTTTCAATATCATCCCACATGATTTCATCCCGCACACCGCCAAAGCCCGCATACGCCGCAAGATCAAGGGTGGCTTCTCCGGGCCACATTCCCCTTGCGCCATGCGTAGCTACATTTTGCCTCGGATTTCTTTCATTGATATCCGATTTATTGATTACTGAAAATTTTACACATTTTTCTGAAACCGCTTGCTTTTTTTCCCCATTCAATGCAAAATCCACAGTAATCATAAAATTAACTTCATATAAACCGTATCTTGTAATATCACTGAGGTCAAGCTGAACCGTTTCAGCCACCATATCCGGCGTTCTGCTAATAACGCCTTCCTTTATTATTTTTCCGTCTTCGTCCGTAATATTGTAGGTAACTGTTGTGTCCAGCTTTTCGTCAACAAGATTCTCAAAGCTCACATCAAGTTTTTTCTCTTCTGTACCCCCAAAAATATTTCCGTAATATGGAGAGGTTACATTGACCTTTACAGGTTCACGCGGAAATACTTTTCGCACCTCCACTGAGCCTATGTAGATATCTCCCGCCGAGGTACCTGCTGTATCACTATATACGCCTATGCGCATATCATAGCCTTCAACCGAGTTGATTGCGCGCATATCTTCAAAATAAAATGTGTGCTTTTTCCATTCGCCGGTGCCGGTCATTTTGACAGTTTCGCTTTCAGCGCTTCCATCCGCTCTTCCGTTGATACTGTCATACACGATACAGAAGTGGCTTTCTTCCTCATCATAATACTCAACATCCACTTCAACCGCCGTTCCCTCGGGAGCATACAACCATTTATCCGAAATTGCTAAACGACAATACCAATCCCCCTGTGGTGACAAGTGCAGTGCTTCTTTGCCGTCCATTGTTTCAATTTTTTCATTTGAAGAGATCCATACCCAATCTATATTTGAATATTGGGATGACGAACCAAACACCGCTTTGGCAGAGTCTTCTTCAGCATATCCCGGCACAATCATGCCGAATATCATGCATGCAACCAGCACTCCTGATATAAATTTTTTCACTCCAATTCCTCCTTTTTACTTTTAACAAGCCATAGTTCTCACCAGATATAACATTACACTATAATTACAAGCGTACCTCCTTTTTGTTAAAATTGGCAAAAATGACCAACTCCAAGCTCATAAAAACATTCATTATGTGTATATATTGTATCACACAAAAATCCCGAAATACATACACAAAAAATGACACAATATGCACAAATGTTGATTTTGAAAGCATTTTTTTTGCAATACGATATTCTTTTTGAGCATTTGCATTCACATTCCCTCCGGTTTCATAATGTAAAACTTCTTCAAGAAGCCATTATATTACATCAGAGTCAATTATAACCGCATTTCAAAAGGTTTGAAACAGCTGTTTACAAGAGATATTTTTATCTCGCGTTATGCAATATCAGGAAAAGAAAATTCATGAACAAAAGTTTCATACGGGGGGGGGGG
>CBCTZG010000010.1:0-48683 GCA_965151315.1 uncultured Clostridia bacterium | reverse complement strand
TAGGGCTATGCCCGAAAATGAAATACCCCCCGTTATACGGGGGGATATTTATTTGCGCCATATCAATTATGAGCGGGGTGCCCGCCAGATCAGGGTGAAGGTAGTCCCCTGGCCTGGGGTGCTGTCGGTTTTGATTTCGGCCCCCAAATATGCAGCGCCATGCTTGACGATGGAAAGTCCAAGCCCTGTCCCGCCGATTTCCCGGGAATGGCTTTTATCCACCCGGAAAAACCGTTCAAAGATCCGTTCCTGAAAGGCCGGTGGGATCCCAATCCCGGTATCTGCTACAGAAACCATGGTTTCCGCGGGCGTCTGCCGGATGGATACAGTAACCTGCCCATTTGACTGGTTATATTTCACGGCGTTTTCACAAAGATTGTAGAGGACCTCGTCTAAAATGGGAACCACCGTTTCGATCTGCGCATGATCTCCCTCGACTTGGAGACGGATCCCGCTGCGTTCTGCCATAGGACGCAGCCGGTCTAAAATTTCACCTGCAAGGACATATAGATCCGCACGTTCTTTTTCATAGGGAAGCCCGCCCTCGTCTAATTGGGAAATCTTAATAATATCGCTGACCAGCGTAATCAGCCGCTGGGCCTCGTCAAAGATGCGGCCGGCAAATTTTTGCGTATCCTCCGGCTTTACCATGCCGTTTTGCAGAATTTCCGCAAACCCGGAAATGGAGGTCAGGGGCGTTTTTAATTCGTGGGAAACATTGGCCGTAAATTCCCTGCGCAGCGTTTCCCGCTGGAGCTTTTCTGTAATATCCACCATAAAAATGACCGCGCCGGCAACCTTAGTGCCGTGCAGAACTGGATTTGCCGTAATCTGGCAGGAAATACCATCCAACTCCAAAACCGTTTCATATCGGTTTCCGGAAAGGGCGTTTTCAACCGCCTGCAAAAAAGGCGCGCTCCGGTTCAGCGTCAAGACACTTTGGGCGGGCTGGGCCTGGGCAGTGCCTAAAAGACGCAGGGCGCTGGAATTCCAGGAGAGAAGATCCGCCCTGGCATCAATCACCAAAAGCCCCTCGCCCATATGCTCCGTAATCAGCGAAAATTCCGCCTGCTGCCGCTTAGCTTCCGCCAGCTGCCGGCTGATGGTGTTTTGCTGCCGGCTGATTTTGGAAAGCAGTGGAGCTACTTCATCATAGGGCTCACCGGCTTCTGGGTGCTCTGGGTCAAGCTGATTCAGGGGGGCTACAATTTTTTTGGCAGCCCGGGAGGCAAAGATTCCAGAGAGTACCAGCATTAAAATAAAAATCCAGGCCAACGGCTGGAACAGGCCAAATACAATTGTGCCCAGGGCGTACTGTGTGCTGGAAACCCGCAGGATATTGCCGTCGGAAAGCCGTACGGCGTGGTAAACCGTGCGTTCCCCTAAGGTGTCGGAATGCCGGATATCCTGTCCGGTACCGTTTTGCAGAGCCTCCTGGATCTCCTTGCGGTCCAGATGGTTTTCCATGGCGTCGGCGTCGGCTTGGGTATCGAACAGTACGCTGCCGTCTGGTGCCACTAAGGTGATCCGGTCGGCACGGTCCTTAAAATTATCTAAAACAGAGCTTCCCCGGCCCTCGACGGCAACTGCCAGATAAGCCGCTTCATTGGAGAGCTCTTTGGACAGCTGATTTTCAAAGTATTGATGCAGGATCCCAAAAACAAATACAAGGCCGATCACTAAGGTTGCTGCGGAGACGGAGAGGATTGCCCGGAATATCCGTTTTGTCATGGTTTGCTGCCTCCGATCTTATAGCCCAAGCCCCGGACTGTCTCAATGCAGCCGCCGGCGGGACCTAATTTTTGCCGGAGTGTACGGATATGTACGTCTACAGTACGGCTTTCCCCATCAAAGGTATAGCCCCAGATCTTGTCTAACAGCTGGGTGCGGGTAAAGACTGTTTCCGGCTGGGAAAGGAGCAGACAAAGCAGCTCAAATTCCTTTAGTGTCAGGGTCACATCCCGGCCGTCCGACCGGACAATATGCCGGGAGGGGCAGACATATAGGCCGCCAACCTGGTATTCTACTACTGGATTTTCCTGCTCGGAACGGCGCAGAAGAGCCCGTACCCGGGACAAAAGCTCCATCATCCGAAAGGGCTTGGGGATATAATCGTCAGCACCGCTGTCCAGCCCCCGGACAATATCATATTCACTGCCCTTGGCTGTCAGCATAATGACGGGCAGCTTTGCCGTGGCAGGGGAGGCGCGCAGCTTTTTTAAAATACTGACTCCGTCTTCCTCTGGCAGCATGATATCCAAAAGAACAAGGGCAGGAATCGTTTTCCCTACAGCCCGCCAAAAATCGCTGGGCCGGGAAAAGCCCTCAGCTTCCAGCCCCTGGCTGTTTAAGGTATAAGTCACCAGTTCCCGGATATTTTCGTCATCCTCCAGGATATAGATCATATTCGCTCACCTCATTCCTGCCTGTATTATATCACAATGCGTCCGGATTTTCACTACTTTTATGCGTTCCTGTGATAGAATATTCCACCCACTCAGCTAAATTTACGGCATGATCGCCAATCCGTTCAAAATATTTTGCCGCCATCAGAAGGTCCAAGGCGGCCTCGGCTTGGATATCGTTTTGCCGGATCAGACCGGTGAGTTCTGTTTTGATCTGGCTGAACAGATCGTCCACCTGGTCGTCGTCCGCCATGACATGCCGAGCCAGGGCCAAGTCCTGTCGGACAAAGGCGTCAATACTGTTGGTAACCATGGATACGGCGGCCCGGGCCATATCACCGATATGCAGCTTGCTTTGGGCCGTACTGTCGGCGATGTATGGGATCAGCTCCGCGATATCCGCGGCCTGATCGCCGATCCGCTCCATATCGGAGATCATTTTCAGCGCCGCGGAAATGGTCCGCAGATCCTTGGCGACCGGTTGCTGCTGCAGCAGGAGCTTTAAGCAGCGGGATTCAATCTGCCGCTCCATCTGGTCGATTTCTGTTTCTAACGGGCTTACCCGCTTTTCTAATCCTTCCGGGGCGTCTGTAAGGGCCTTGGCGGATAAAGAAATGGCCTCTTCGCAGAGGCTTCCCATTTTGATCAGCTCTCCGTGCAGGAGCTTGAGCTGTTCGTCGAATTGGATACGCATTAACCAAACCTCCCTGTGATATAATCCTCTGTACGTTTATCTTTCGGTATGGAGAACATTTCTTCTGTGTTGCCGTATTCAATCATTTCCCCCAGCAGGAAAAAAGCAGTCTTATCCGAGATCCGGGCTGCCTGCTGCATGTTGTGGGTAACCATGATAATGGTATAGTCTTGCTTCAGCTGAGCGCACAGATCCTCTATTTTGGAAGTAGAAATGGGGTCTAAGGCGCTGGTGGGCTCATCCATCAGGAGAACCTCCGGCCCGGCGGCCAACGCCCGGGCGATACATAGCCGCTGCTGCTGCCCGCCGGAAAGCCCTAGAGCGCTTTTCTTCAGCCGGTCCTTAACCTCGTCAAAAATTGCCGCGCCGATCAGGCTTTCCTCCACAATCCGATCCAGCTCCGCCTTAGAGCGTACGCCGTAAAGCCGGGGGCCGTAGGCGATGTTGTCATAAATGCTCATGGGGAAGGGGTTGGGCTGCTGAAAAACCATGCCCACCTTTTTTCGCAGAAGGGTAGCATCTACCTTGGGACTGTAAATATTTTCGCCGTCTAAAGTGATTTCTCCTGTAATTTTTACACCGTTGACAAAATCGTTCATTCGGTTCAGGGTTTTCAGATAGGTAGATTTCCCGCAGCCTGAGGGCCCGATCAGGGCGGTAATGGCGTTTTTGCTGATATCCATGTTGATATTTTTTAAGGCGTGGTTTTCGCCGTAATAGAGATCCAGATTTCTGGTTTTAATTTTTATCTCGCTCATATGACCGTTATCCTTTCCTGCGCCATGTCAGATCCGTTTGTTTACATCAAATCTGCGGGCAATATATTTTGTAAGGAAATTGATTCCCAGGACGATAACTAAAAGCACTGCGGCAATGCCAAAGGCGATAGAATATTCGCCCTTAGACATGCTGAGGTAAAGCTGGATCGTCATGGTTCCGCCGGATTCAAAGATTTTGGTGAAATACCCAAGGCCGCTGCGGGGCAGCAGATAGCCGCTGCCGGCAGTGAACAAAAGAGCCGCCGATTCACCAACGATCCGGCCTACAGCCAGGATAATCCCAGTAATGATCCCGGGCATGGCCGATGGCAGAAGAATGGTGCGGATCATATACCATTTTGTGGCGCCGATGCCTAGGGCGCCGCTGCGGTAGCTGTCCGGCACTGTTTTTAAGGCTTCCTGCGTATTTCGGGTAATCAGCGGCAGGATCATCAGCGTCAAGGTAAAGGCGCCGGTTAGGATCGAGTAGTCCAAATGGAGCGTCTGCCCAAAAAAGACCATGCCGAACAGGCCGAAGATGATGGAAGGGATGCCGGCCAGGGTTTCTGTCGTAAACTCAATGATCCGTACAAACCGGCCGGGCTTAGCGTATTCGTTCAGGAATATGGCCGAGCCGATGCCGATGGGCGTGGCGATAATCAAGGTGATGACAATGATATACAGGGTATTGATAATATTGCCTGCGATCCCTGTGGTCCCTGCAATGGCGCTGGTAGCCTTGGTGAGAAACTCCCAGTTGATCGTGCCGATCCCCTTTGCAAACACATAGCCGATGATCCCGATCAAAAGCGCCACGGCAATGGCGGCGGACAAATAGATAAACACATAGAGGACATAGTCCGTCACCCGGCGCCGTTTCTTGAACAGACTGTTAACCATGGTCTTTCGCTCCCTTCAGGATTTTTGTCAAGACAGTATTGATCACCATAATAAACACAAACAGAACAAGGCCGATGGAGAACAGCACCATCCGATGCGTATCTGCGGCGTAGCCCATTTCCGATACAATCGCCGTAGTCAAAAACCGGACAGAGTTAAAGGGGAGCGGCGGATTGACCGCACTGCCGGAAACCAGGCTGATTGTCATAGCCTCCCCGATCGCCCGGCCGATACCCAGCACCACCGCGGTAACAATGCCGGATCTCGCAGCCGGGATCTGTACTTTGAAAATGGTTTGGATCTGGGAAGCGCCTAAACCAAATGAGGCGGCCTTCAGACTTTCCGGAACCGCCTGCAGCGCTGACTGGCTGATGTTGATTACCGTAGGGAGAATCATGATCACCAAAACCAGTACGGCGGAAATCAGGTTCGCGCCGCCGGTAAACTGGTGTGTAGGGCTGTCGGCAAAGATCATCTGCTCCAGCTTGTACATGGCCGGATTTAAAATCATCAGGCCCAGCAGGCCGTAAATGACGGAGGGGATGCCGGCCAGCAGGTCGACTACCGGCCCTACCGCCTTGGCCAGCTTTTTCGGCGCTACCTCCGACAGGAACACGGCGGTCAGCACACCGATGGGTACGCCGATCACGATGGCTGCCGCTGTCCCTACAATGGAGGTCAGGATGATGTATAAAATCCCATAACGGGGATTTTCCGCCGCCGGGGCCCATTCCCGGCCGAATAGGATTTCCGCAACGCCCACCTCGGCAAAAGCGGGAACACCCTTTAAAAACATATAGAGTGTGATGGAAAAAACGGCTGCGACCGCGATGACAGCGCAGAACACAAAGATTACCCAGGCAGTTTTTTCTACCATAACCTTTGACTGGCTGTTTTGCATGATCGACGAGCTTTTACATGTTTTCATCGTACCACCAAACCTTCAATTTTGACGTTTATTCCTGGGGTAAAATCAAGCCGACCTTTTCAATGATGTCCTGGCCTTCACTGGACTTGATATAGTCAAAGAATGCCTGTACCAAATCATTCTGCTGGGAAATTTCCCCCTTGGTCGCCATGACAAAGGGCCGGCAGAGGAAGTAAGAACCATTTAAGATATTTTCCGGGGTAGGTTCTGTGTTGTCTAATGATAAGGCAGTGACAGAATCATCAATGACGTCCAAGGATACATAAGCAATCGCGCCTTCTGTGGAAGCCGCTTTTGCCATTGCCGCGCCGGTGCTGTCCAATTCGTTGGCGTAGGCGCATTGATCCTCAATGCCTAAAATTTCCTCAAAAGCGCCTCTGGTCCCGGAGCCTGCTTCCCGGCCCACAACAACAATGGCAGCGTCGGAGCCGCCTACCTCACTCCAATTTTTGATAGCGCCGGTGTAAATGCCGATCAGCTGGTCCTTTGTCAGGTTTTTTACTGGATTGGCTTTGTTGACGACCATTGCGATTCCGTCAATGGCAACGGTGTTGTCTACTGCGCCGCCGGAGATTTCGCTCTCCTTCAATTCACGGGAAGCATTGCCGATGTCACACTTACCGCCCAGCAGGGACTCAATACCGGCAGAAGAGCCTACAAATTCGCAGTTCACCATGACCTTGGGGTTCGCTGCCATAAATCCCTCGGATAATGCGTTGGCTAACTTTTCCATCGAGGTGCTGCCTACAATTGAAATACTGCCGCTGAGGGAAGCGGACTGGGCCGGCGCATCTGTAGCGCCCGCGTTGGTCTGGCTTGTCTGATCGCCGGCGCTGCCGCACCCAGCCAGGCTTAAAGCTAATAAAATCGCCGCGACTGTCATGGATAAAAATTTTTTCATATTTTTTCCTCTCCTTTTCCAATTTTACAATATTAGGATAACAAAGCTTTGTAAAATCAAAAACCGTTAATTTGTTAAATCTATGTAAAATACAGAAAAGAACAAGCAGGGCGGAAAAACAAACAGAAGTGCGGAAAGGCTGGCGGCAAAGCGCTTTCCCGGGATTTAACAATTGAGAAACCATTGTTAAATTTATGTACAGAATAACCGCCGGATTGGCTGTTTCTCCGAATCCTATAAGTTTCATAATGCAGATGCGGCCTGGCCGTCACGCCTGGTATATATCCAGCCGAGGCGGCGCTTGGTATGTATCCGGGAGCAGACGGCAATATTAAGATTAGATAAAGATTTGATAAAAAATCAATATCTATTTTCAATAAAGTTTTCCAGATTTGGTTGGATAAAACGATGAAAAGTCGGAATTTTTGGAAATAGCTTGAAAAAGTGCACAATTCATTATAAAATAGATTGTGAATAAATGAAAAGGGGTGTATCTATGGAAAAAGTTTTTAAACTCAAGGAACACGGTACAAACGTCAAGACCGAATTGGTCGCCGGTATTACCACCTTCCTGGCGATGGTGTACATACTGGCGGTGAACCCGTCTATCCTGGCTGACGCTGGTATGGACAGAGGCGCGGTCTTTACGGCCACGGCAGTATCTGCTGTATTGGCAACGCTTTGCATGGCGTTTTTTGCTAACTATCCGGTAGCGCTGGCCTCTGGTATGGGACTCAATGCGTATTTTGCGTATTCTGTATGTGTTCCTATGGCGGAAGCCGGAATCAGCGATCCCTGGCAGATCGCGCTGACGGCTGTTTTGGTTGAGGGTATTATTTTTATCATCTTGTCCCTGCTTAAATTCCGGGAAACCCTAGTGAACAAAGTCCCGGCAAATCTAAAGCTGGGAATTACGGCCGGTATCGGCCTGTTTATCACCATTGTGGGCTTAAAAGGCGCGGGGATCGTGATCAGCGAGCCTTCCACATTAGTCGCAATGGGCAATGTGCTTTCCCCCCAGTTCGTCCTGGCGATGGTCGGCCTGATCCTGATCGGGATTATGCATCACTTCAAGGTGCCGGGGGCTATTCTTTGGGGTATTTTGGCCACATGGGTCCTGGGGATGATCGCTCAGGTTGCCGGATGGTATGTTGTGGATATTGAAAAGGAAGCCTACTCCTTATTCCCCAGTTTTCAGGATTACAGCTTCATCCCTGCGGCCCCTAACTTCTTTAAATTTGACTTCAGTTATGTTACAAACCATGTGCTGGAATTTGCGGTAATTGTATTTTCATTCCTGTTTGTGGATTTGTTTGACACAGTGGGTACGCTGATCGGCGTGGCGGATAAGGGAAACCTGCTGGACAAGGACGGCAATCTGCCGAAGGTAGGCGGCGCACTGTTAGCGGACGCGGTGGGTACGGTAGTTGGCGCCTGCCTGGGAACTTCTACGGTGACTAGCTATGTAGAAAGCAGCGCCGGCGTAGCCCAGGGCGGACGGACAGGCCTGACAGCGGTTACAACCGCGGTATTGTTTGCGCTGGCGCTGTTCCTGTCGCCAATCTTTCTGGCGATCCCAGGGTTCGCGACCACGCCGGCATTGGTGTTCGTCGGCCTGCTGATGATGAGTTCTGTCAAAAAGATGACCTTTGACGGGGATATTGCCGACGTCATCGGCGGTTTTGTAGCCATTGTCATGATGCCCTTTACCTATTCCATCGCCAATGGTATCATGTATGGGATCCTGACTTGGGTACTGTTAAAGGTTTGCACAGGCAAGGCCAAGGATGTGCATCCGGTGATGTGGGTTTCCTTTGCGCTGTTTATCCTGCGGATTATCACCCTGGTGATCGCGTAAATGGGCTTGGACAGGAAAGGAAGCGTTAAAATTATGGATTATCAGTTGAAAGTGGCGGGGCTGGAGCGCCGGCTGCCGCTCTGCCCGATTGCGGAGGATGTTTATATTGCCGCTTTCATTATGTTCGGTGATGTGGAGCTGACAGTAAACTGCGCCCGGGCGCTGCTAGAACAGGCGCCGGACTTTGACGTATTGGTGACGGCAGAATCCAAGGGGATCCCGCTGCTGTACGAAATGGCCCGGCAGGCTGGGCGGAACGAGTACATCGTAGCCCGGAAGGGCCCGAAGCTGTATATGCGGGATGTGATCAGCACAGAAGTGGACTCCATCACTACAGACCATCAGCAGATTCTTTGCATTGGCGGGGAGGATGCGGATCGGATGCGGGGGAAACGGGTGCTGATCGTAGACGATGTGATCAGCACAGGGGAGTCTTTGGCCGCCCTGGAAACATTGATCCATCAGGCCGGCGGAGAGATTGTTGGCAGAATGGCTGTTCTAGCTGAGGGCAGCGCCATTACCCGGCGGGATATTTCGTATCTGGCGCCGCTGCCGCTGTTCCATGCCGATGGGACACCGATACAATAAATAATAATAGAAATACGGCTGCCGTGCCGCGGGAACTATACAGGATCACTGTATAGCATGCCCCGTGGTGCGGCGGCTTTTTTTGGGCGGAATTTGATCACCGGAATGTTGAAATTTATTGATTTTTGCCATAATTTCGTAAAAACAGGCCGTTCCCTTGTGGTTTTTGCTTAAGAAACAAACATATTTGTAGCAATCGTAGAAATTGTCACTATCATTTTGCCAGGTTTCATGATAAGATGGACATATCAAAATTATACAAAGGAGTGCGCTTGTATGAAAAAAATATTATCTATGTTGCTGGCACTGTCGATGCTGCTTTCGGCGGCCGGCGTGTCCTTTGCGCAGAACGAACCGTACAGTGAAACGGGGTATACGTTCAAGCTGGTTTCATCCCTGACCAATTCCGGGGACGGAATCGGCCGTACCTTTGGCGTAGCGGTGTACACTATGAGGGATAAAACCTACGCGTATCTGGGGCAGCAGTATGGGCTGAAAGCTTATGATATTACAGATCTGGCAAACCCTGTGCTGATCCAGGATGCGAACCATTTAAAAGGTGCAAATACCGCAATTTTTAACGGTGATATCCAGTATCCCATGGAAGTACACAACGGGAACCTGTATTTTTCCAATGGTTCGGGCCCGAGCCTAAGCACATATGTTTTCCCGATTAACGAAGACGGGACGTTGGATCTGCCGGTAAAAAAGAATGCGGATAACGACTATTATTCTTTAGATACCGGGAAAATGATCCAGAACAACCGCCGGGCCATGTATGGCATGTCATTCTTCGGCAATGACCTGGTCACGCTGAAGCATTTTGGCTCGACAAACTGGGGCGGGGAGGCTATCGATATTATTGACGTTACGGAAAACAAGCTGCCGGCGCCCGCAAGCATTGAAACGGCAGGCTTCGCGTTTAACATCAATGCGATCCAAAAAGCAGACGGGCAGTACCGGATCTGCTATGTTTCAACCAATAATACAGATTCAAGTACGGCGCAAAAGGAAGGCGCGGCTGTATTTAATATTGTAGATTATGATCCGGAAACAAAGGGATTTACAGAGGTTTATTCCGGTATTTTACAGGGTGCGGACTGGGCAGAAACAGTCGGGGCATATTTTAAATGTTCTCCGCCCCAGTTCCTGTCGGAAACTAAGGTGGCCCTGAGCTATGGGCAGGATCAGCCCAAAACCGATCCGGAGAAGGTCAGAAATATCTATATCGTAGATTTTTCCGATTTAGGCGCAGTCACAGTAGATAAGGTATATGCGTCTGATTCCGATAAGGATGGCGGCAGGCTCAGCTGGCTGACGCAATTTGACGATAAGCTGATCCTCTGGAATAAAAATACCAGCATGATCGACCCAGCCACTGGGGAAATTTTAAGCGCATTCACACTGCCGGACAACCGGGTCTGCGATGTGAAGTATTTTGACGGCGACAAAGTAGCGCTTGCATTAGACGGTACGGTTTGCTTCTATCAAATCGAAAAATCGACCCTGGCGGAAGAGGATACCACCATGCCCAGCCGGGTCATCAAGCTTGGCGAGCCCAATTCGCTGAACCTGGTGGACCAGGAAGGCGCGCCGCTGCGCGCGGCGGCAATGACGACAGCCCAAATTGGCGGCCAGACCTTTGCCTACATTAAAAGTAACGCCAACGGGGATATTTATGCCTATGATGTGACCGATCCGGCCAACATGCGGCCGCTGTCTGTGGATCCTGAAACCCAAAACCCAGTTCCGTATAGCTATGGGTTCAAAACCTATGGGTCAGAAATGTTTGTTAAAGACGGATATTTATTGGTTGCAACTCAAGGCAGCTTCAAGACGGTCAAAATCCGCGACGGCGGCGCCCTGGACGCGGCGGCCGGCACAGAAGTGATAAACGTGGGCGCCAATGCCGTTTCCCAGGCATATATTTTCGGCGATTACCTGTTCGCGGTTTCCAACGGCGGCAACGCGAGAATGTTTGATATATCGGCGGTCAATTCCCCCAACCTGGTGACAACATTTTCTTCGGCGGCCCGGGGCATGGCCGTGGAGCAGCTCAGCAGTCTGCGGTACCGGGTATATGTGGCGGAAATCCAAAAGACAGCCGATAACCAGGACGACACTGTAAAGTTCCGGGTTTTCGAGGTTTTGAAGACATTAAAAGAAGTCAAGATCGAGGAGCTTTTTGCGGATGTCCCGGATCTGGATCTAGTAAACGCCTGGCCGGGAAGAGGGATTTTCGGCCAGGATTCATCCGTACCGGGCTATATTGAATATGCCCCCGGGGCAAACTGCTCGCTGCATGTAGTTGGCAAAGGGCTGGTCCGGTACAGCGCGGAAAAGCTGAGCAAAAATAACCAGGAATTAAAGCTGAGCTACGACGATATCCTGATTGATACGTCTGACCCGGCCGCGCCTAAGGTTGTGGCGCATATCGAAAAGGACGGCAGGGATTGGACGCCGAGACAGGCCAAAATTGACGAAAATAACTTCCTCCAGCAATGCCAGAACGGGACGGCGGCTGTAATCGTGCAGTATCCGGACCGGACCGCGCCGGTGGCGCAGTATACGCTGGAAGGCTTTAACGGGTATACGCTGAGCGTAACCGGGAATATGGCGTATACCACCAGCTGGACCAATGCAGCAGGCGCCCTAAATGCGATCCAGCTGTATGCGGAAGGGGACGACTTAGCGGTTTCTGAAATCGCTGTAACCGACGAAAACGGGAATGCAGCCGCAGATGTTGGAAACGGCCTGCTGAAGGCCTCCGCCACCATCCAGAACAGCACCGGCGCCCCGGTTACCGTCCGGCTGGCGCTGGCCGTATATGACAAAGCCACAAATAAAATGGAATACGTACAGGTCACGGAGAAGGCCATCAGCGGTTTTGATACGATCAGCGATACGATCGACCTGCTCTCCCTGTCCGACTACAGCGCATATACCAAGTATGTGAAGGCGTTTTTGTGGAACGACAGCATGGCGCCGCTGACGGAAGCAAAGAAGGTAAACGCGAAGGAATCCAAGGATATTGAATTCCATATCTGGCTCCCGGAGGGCGTGGATACAGTCAAAGGCCTGATGGTTATGCATGAGCACGGCATGGTAGGGACATTGGCGAATCTGGAAACATTCCGGAATACGCTGGCTGAAATGGACATGGGATACATGTCCATTTCAGAAACCAAGCCGGATGACATTCCGGATGGGACGCCGGGATATTTTGTTATGAAGGATTTCAAGGATCCGGAGGCCTGCACCCGGTGGGTCTTAAACGAGATTGCTGGATTCGCGGAATCCACAGGCCATCCGGAGCTTGTGAACGCGCCGCTGATGACCATCGGCCATTCCAACGGGAACCAGTTTGCCGCCGGCCTGGCAGCGCAGCTGCCGGAGCGGATGCTGGGCGTTGTGCTATATAAGCCGGCGATGCCAAGGCAGTATGAATTAGACGCTTTAGCCGGGATCCCCGCCATGCTGATCGAGGGCGAACTGGACTTAGGTTACGGTGGAGGAAATAAAGGACATTTTGAAGCAGTGCAGCGGATGCGGCAGAAGGGCGCTTTGATTGGCTACACAGTAGACCCCAACGCGGGGCATGGATGGAACGAACGAAAATCCAACTCGATCGTATATCCCTTCATGCAGGCGGCATACCGCCTGCGGATGCCGGCAGACGCCGATCCCGCGGCGGGCGCGGTAACGCTGAATACGGTGGAAGAGGCGGACGGCTATATTGGGACGATCAAGACGACGGTGCTGGATGAAACTATTTGGTCCGACGGCAAGAATCCGGAACTCTGGCAGGATGAAATCTATACTGGTACCTATGTACCGTATGCGGAAGCCGGCCAGCCTGCCGACGGTTTATGGCTGCCGACGGAGACGTTTGCAAAGCAATGGGCAGAATTTTTGGATACAGGCGTTGTGGATGGGATCGACTATTATGATTGATTTACCCGTGGGGCACTACGTTAAATATTGAATAGAGGCGGTCGCCAGACCGCCTCTATTCAATTTTATCAAGCAATTTACTGGAGGGCGCCCATGGAAAGTATCTTGCGTTTTTAGGGGGGCCATGATATAATGAAGTCAAATTTCCGGAGAAAAAATGGAATGGAGGGGAAACCATGGTAATCGAGGTAAACGATAGCGAGGAGCTGGCGGCGGCGGCCGCAAGCCCTGCGGCGGAAAAGGAAATCATCCTGGCGCCGGGCCGGTATACGCTGACAGATACCCTGGAGCTTTCGGACAATACGATCCTGCGGGGAAACGGGGCCGTGCTTACAGGGGCGAAGCGGGTATCCCTGGACGGATGCCGCCGGGAAGGGGAGCTTGCGGTGATTGACCTGCGGCAGGCGGGCATGGCGGACTGGGGCCAGTTTGGGCTGGGCCCTTATCAGGATTTTTGGAAGGAATACGATATTCCCAAACCCCACATGGAGGATTTCGGCCAATCCTTAGAGCTGTATTATCAGGACCAGCGACTAGCCATCAGCCGATATCCGGCGGATGGGTTTATCAAGATCAAACAGGCGCTGGGAAAAACTGACAAGGTTTTAAGCGGCAAGCTGAGAAACGGCGCTATGGAGGGCATATTTGTCCCGGCGGAACGGGAGATTTTTGACCGGGAGGACTGCAGCCAGCTTTTGCTGGTGGGGTATTGGTCGGAGGATTGGGCTGTGCAGCGCCATCGGATTGAACGGTATGAAGACGGCGTCATCACCGTAAACCAGCCGTACCATGTTTTCGGTTACCGGGACGGGGAGAGCCTGACCGGCGACGTAGGCGGCAATTTCTATGTGCTGAACGCAAAGAGTGCGGTCCAGGCGCCGGGCCAGTGGTGTATTGACCGAAGCCAGGGCCTGATCTATCTGTATCCCGTGGAAAACCAGGCCTATGTGGACATCTCAGTCTGTGAAAATATAATCTACAGTCAGGGCTGCGAGCATATCAGCGTGGAAAATATCCGGTTTACAGCTGCCCGGCGGAGCGGCATGTGGTTTACGGACTGCCGGCATATTTCTATAACCGGATGCCAGGTGGACAATGTAGGGAACTGGGGAATCGTTGCCGACCGCTGCGGGGATGCTGTGATTACCGGCTGCACCGTCAGCCATACCGGCGCCGGCGGGATCGCCGTTTCCGGGGGCGACCGGGCAAGCCTTGCGGGCAGCGGGATCCTGGTGTCCCATAACCAGATCCATGACATTGCCTATTGGCATAAAACCTATATGGCCGGCATCGAGATCAACGGCGTAGGGATCACAGTGCGGGAAAACAAGATCTGGGATGTCCCCCATTTTGGCATAACATTCCAGGGAAACGACCACATTATCGAGCAGAATGAGATCAAAAACGCCTGCTATGAATCCAACGACGCTGGGGCGGTTTATGCCGGCCGGGACTGGACCTGCCAGGGGAACATTATCCGTTACAATTACATTCATGACCTGCCGGGCTTCCGGGGACACGGCTGTATTGGGATCTATTTTGACGACGGCATGAGCTGCGCGGAGGTGTACGGCAATATAATCGCCAATCAGCCCAACGTAGGGATTATGGTAGGCGGAGGCCGGGGCTTTGATATTCATGACAACTATTTCTGCCAGTGCAAGATCAGCCTGCATTTTGACCGGCGGGTACTGTCCTGGGGAGAAGGGGCGATGAAGCCCCTGGTACGCCATCTGCATGAGATGCCCTATCAAAGCGATGTGTGGCGCAGCCGGTATCCGCTGCTATATACGATCCTGGAGGATGAACCTATGCTTCCTAAGCATAACCGGTTCGCGGACAACATGATTGTAGGGGGTCTGGGACTGGCTATTGAGCACAGGGATGATGTACAGCATTTGGCCTTATCCGGAAACCGGTTTGTTAATAGCGATCAGGCGTTGGAAAATGACAATAAATGGCTGGCGGGGTGGACATTTATCAACGAATAAAAGCGGGGGATTGAAGCTGGCTTTGTACCTTGGGGCCAATATAGACAGCAATCCGTCTGCGGGGTGTCAATGCCAGTGGCATGTTCCTGCGGAGCGGCCGTATAGTCCTGGATGGGGCTGTAACCGCGCGCAATCCGGACGCGGTCTGATTCCACCATATATGGAAGGGGATTGGAATGCGCCTAAAAGCCAAAACAATGCCGGCTAGGCGCCTAGGCCGTTAAGGAGAATGGAGAGAAAAAAGAAAAGAATCAAAGGCCGCCGCGCGTATGGGCTTTTGGCGGGAATCAAGCGGATGCTGGATTTTCCCATAGTTCCAGGGTGCGGCGGCTTTTTTGGTTTATCCAATTTTATTTTCATTCCGGAACTGGGTAGGCGTCATGCCAGTGCTCCGCTTAAAAACGCGTTCAAAATGGGTGCTGCTGTCATAGCCGCAGGCAAACGCGATAAAGGTGATCTTGGCGTTGGTTTCAATGAGCATCCGCTGCGCCCGGTTGATCCGGATATTATTTACATATGACACAAATGGGATCCCCATAATTTCTTTAAAGGCCCTGGAAAGCTGGAATTTATCGATTTTAAACAGATCCGCCACATCGCTTAAAGAAATTTCCCCGCTGTGATTTTGTTCAATATATTTTGTAATCTTCATGATTTTCCCGTAATAAGCTTGATAAATGGACGGGTTTGGCGTCTCATGGACGTTTTTGGTTTCCTTGGAAAGAAGCTGCAGCAGCTGCGCCGTATTCAATAGGTTTTCCGTATTGGTATATTCCGTGGAGCCTTGGCTGTTGATGTATAGAAGCTTTTGAAAGAGGGCTTGGATCTGTTTAATACTGTTTGGAGTAATTTCGGCTACGTGCCCCGGCAGATAAAAGCAGGATAATAGCTGATAACCGCAGGCGTGGTTAATCTGCGCGATAAAATCGTTGGAAAAATTGACCAGGATCCGTTTGTGGAAAGACTCGTTGACACTGAGGGTCTGATGAAAGCAATACGGCGGCAAAAGCGCGACGTGACAGGCGTCAAGACGTGCTTCCTGATCGTCGGCAATCAGGAGCCGCTCCCCTTTATAAACGTAAAGAATCTCAAAGTGATCGTGGTAGTGGGCTACCCGTTTGTCGTAGGAACGCTGCTGCTCCATCAATTCAATCGCGAACGACATTTCCGGATTTTTTAATAGGTTTTTGCTGTATTGCTGAGGTGCCATGCTCCGCCTCCTTTTTTGTATATTGTAGCATAAAAACCAGCGGTTGTCAATAAATGTTGATTGACAACCGCTTTCTAGCATTATTTGGAAAAAAAGATTAAAAAAAATGCAAAAAATGTTGATATTTTTTTGAAGTCGTGCAAGAATTGTATTGTAAAGAAACCGGGCGCGTGGTATAGTGAAGATACAGTTTAAGACAGTATGGTGGAAAGGAAGGATTTTTTTGGAAGTGAAAAAAAACAGGGCGGCAGTCCAAAAAAGCGGCCCCAGGCGGTACAGGCGGGACAACATTGAGTTTAATGTACTGGCGCTGCCAGGCTTTTTGCTGCTGTTTGTCTTTAATTACCTTCCTATGGTGGGGATTATCATCGCGTTTAAGGACTTTAAGCCCATGCTTGGGATCTTTGGCAGCAAATGGGTAGGGTTTGATAATTTTGAATTTTTCTTTACCTCTCAAGACGCGTTCAGGACCATTCGCAATACTTTGGGCTACAGTCTGACGTTTATTGTATTGAACCTGATCACGGCAGTCATCCTGGCTTTGATGTTTTACTATCTCCGGTCAAAGGTGATGCATAAAATTTATAACGCTATTGTGATCCTGCCCAAGTTTATGTCTGTAGTCCTGGTAGCGTTTATTGTGCAGATCATCTTAAACCCCTCTAACGGGATCGCCAACAAGGTGATCGCAGTGTTTGGCGGGGAGGCGGTTTCCTGGTATTCGGAGCCGGCCTACTGGCCTGTGATCCTGACGCTTACGCAGATCTGGATGACGGTGGGAATGAACAGCATTATCTACTATGCTTCCCTGATGGGTATGGATGAATCCCTGTTGGAAGCCAGCGCCATTGACGGCGCGTCACTGTGGAAGCAGATTTTTCATATTATTATCCCGTTTTTAAAGCCGATTATGGTGATCACGACCATCCTGGCCTTGGGCAGCATTTTCAACGGGGATTTTGGACTGTTCTATCAGGTGCCGCTGGACACAGGGCTCTTATATCCCACCACAGACGTAATCAGCACTTATACTTTCCGGGCTCTGCAGGAAGGTTCCATGGCAAAGTCCACAGCGGTAGGGCTGTTCCAGTCTGTCGCCGGGCTGATTATGGTGCTGGTGACAAATGGGGTTGTTCGGAAAATCAGCCCGGAAGACAGCTTATTTTAGGAGGCGCCTTATGAAAAAGAAAACAAAAATTGGACAGCTTGTTCTGCATCTGGTGTTCATCCTGCTTTCATTGGCCTTTGTGGTTCCATTCCTATACGCCATATCGATTTCCTTTTCAGATGAACAGTCGCTGATCGTGGAAGGATACTCGCTGATCCCCCACAAGTTCTCCCTGGAGGCATACAAGCTAATCTTTAAAAACCCGACCCAGATTATTCAGTCCTATAAGGTTACGGCCCTGTATTCAGTCGTATCGACTGTCTTTGCCATGCTGGTGATGTCTATGCTGGCGTACCCCATGTCCAGGAGCAATTATAAATACAGGAAGTTTATGACCGTATATGTACTGATTACCATGCTGTTTAACGCCGGCATGGTACCGAATTACATACTGATTACAAAATACCTGCATATCGACAATACCCTGTGGGTATACATTTTGCCTGGGGTGGTATCGGCCTGGAACCTGATTGTAATCCGGACGGCATTTGTGGGAGTCCCGTTTTCTCTGATTGAGGCTGCCAAGCTTGACGGCGCATCGGAGATCTACATCTGTTTTCGGATTGTCATGCCCCTGAGCCTGCCGACCCTGGCGGCGGTAGCCTTTTTATTCCTGGTTCCCAAATGGAACGACTGGTACATGTCTCTGCTGTATATCCAGGACACACGGCTGTATTCGCTCCAGTATATGCTTCAGCGGATCCTGCGGGAGGCAGAATTCCTAAAGCAGATGGCGCTGTCTGGTATGGAACAGGTAGATATTTCCCAAATCCCGTCGGAAAGCTTTAAATATGCGGTGGCGCTGGTGGTTGCCGGGCCGATGCTGATTGCTTTCCCGTTCTTTCAGAAATATTTTGTCAGGGGGATCACCCTTGGCGGTGTAAAAGGATAATCAAAAGGAGTGTTTTGTATGAAAATGATCAAACGGATCGGCTGCGGGCTGCTGGCGGCCGCTATGGCGGTCACCCTGGCCGGATGCCAGAAGAAAAATGACAAGGTTGTTTTGGAATGGTGGTACCGGGGCAACGGTATACAGCCGGATACCCAGCTGGTACAGGATACCTTGAACGAAAAGCTTTCCCAGTATCCCGGCATGGAGAATGTAGAAGTACATATGAACTGCTATGCGGCGGCGGATTATTCCACAGCTGTGACCTTGGCCATGACGGCGGGCAAGCAGATGGACATTATCAATACCGTAGGTCTGGATTTTTCAGACCTGTGCCGGGACGGCGCGCTGATCCCCATTGACAAGTATTTAGACCAAATGCCTGTATTGAAGGATGAATTGCCGGACTGGCTATGGGACATTGCCTCTTTCGAGGATCAGGTATATATGGTGCCAAACTATCAGCGGGCCGCAAGCCAAGTGTACCTGACAACCCCGAAAAAATATGCGGACGCCTTTGCTGATTTTGATAAGCTAAAAGCCTTGGTGGGGGATCCGAAGAGCTCTGTGCAGGATTTGGCGGATATTTTTGAGCAATATCTGTTAGCGGTGCGGCAGGCGTTCCCCAATGAACAGAAATACCTGACGCCCTTTGCGAAGCCCTTTACCAATACGGAAGGCTTTAAGGATTTTGGGGACGACGTTGTGCAGGATATCCGGTATTTCCACGACAGCCACACCCTGGAGCATGTATACCTGACCGAAAAAGCGAAGGAAGCCTATGCTGTTACGGCGGACTGGTTTACTAAGGGATATATCCATCCGGATATTCTTACTGTAGATTTTTATGCCAATTTTGAAAATGCCAATATGGAAAACCCGGTTTCCCACATCTTTACCTTTGTGAACGCTATTGGCGACGCTGAGCTGGTATCCAGGCAGTATACAGATGTGTTTGGATTTGAAACCGTGGCAACCCCGGTTAAAGATACATATTATATCCAGAATAAATGGGGCGCCGGCGGAAACGGCGTATCTGCGAGCTGCAAGCATCCGGAAGAGGCAATGCGGTTTATTGAGCTCTTAAATACAGAAGAAGGGAAAGAGATCTATAACCTGATCGTATACGGGATCGAGGGCAAGCACTACGAAAAAATTGACGATACCCATATCAAAACCTTGGAATACGATTCCTCCCAGGGCGGCGGAAGCACCTCCTATGCGGGAATTAAGTGGATCATTGGAAATACCTTTAATGCCTATCTGAATCAAGGCTGCGTGGATGGGGAAAATGAGATTACCCTGGCGCTGAACGAAAGCAGTGACACGATTAAGTCTGACCTGATCGGATTCCACACAGATACCAGCAAAATTGAAACCCAGATCAGTCAGTTGGCGTCGATTACAACGGAATATAATGAAGCGTTAATGTATGGCGTGAAAGGGAATGACTGGGAGGCCTATTTCAACGAATTCCAGAATAAGCTGGCTTTGGCCGGGCTGGAAGAGGTGAAGACAGAGCTTTTGGCACAAGTAGAGGAATTTTTAAAGGATTGATGGGAATATGTTCAAGCAGGTTGGAGAAAAGCAGGCGCTGCTGCGGGAGGAGCTGAATCATCCGCGGTACCATTGGCCTAAAA
This sequence comes from uncultured Clostridia bacterium, assembly GCA_965151315.1. GTDB lineage: Bacteria > Bacillota > Clostridia > UBA1381 > UBA1381 > Avimonoglobus. The sequence continues at coordinate 28,799 of CBCTZG010000010.1, read as the reverse complement.
CACTTCTGCGTCTGCCGTGGGCTGGGCAGGCGGGATTCCGGTCGGCGGCGGATCAGTATGGCAGGCGCTATCCGGTGCAGCGGGATCGGCAGGGACGGCTTTGCCTGGCGGCTGATCTGGCGGCAGGGGCGGAAAAGAGATTTACATTTTCTCCTGAGACCGTAAAAAGCGGCCTGACCCTCCTGCGGCAGGGGGATTCCTGGCAAATGGAAAATGAAAATCTGCGTCTTACGATCTATTTTACCGGGCCGGTATTATTCACGCTGTGCCGGGAAGACGTCCGGCTGACCGGCCGGGTCGCGGGAGAACAGGAACGGGCGGTTATGGTTTTGGAACAGGGCGGCGTGTTTGCCGAAATCCAGGTATGCCTGGTTTTAGAAGGATCCGTCAACTGCCGGTACATTTTTCGGATGCATGAAAACAGCCAGTTTGTAGACTTTTATGAGGAATATGAAAAAAACAGCGCCGCGGCACTGCAGATGGCGATTGAAATCCCTGGGCAGGATATCCGGTTCACCCCGGACAGGGGCCGGGAAAAAATTGACCGGTATTTGCAGGCGGGGGGTGAGATCCCGTTTATGATCCTTCCCTATGAGGCGCCGGTAGGCTGGTATCAGACCAAATGTGCTGCGTTCGGCAGGACGGAGGGCGGCCTTTCCGCCGGGATATTCATCCGGGACGGCAGGCTCTGGCAGGATTATCAGTACGCCTTGTGGAGTTCGGATGACGCCTATGCTATCCGGTTTTGGCACAGACCGCAGGAGATAGAGGCCGTGTTCCCGGCGGTGCGGTCTACCCGGTATTCGGCGCTGGCAATATTTGCATCCCCTGTAGAGTATATAGAGGATCTGTATACCTGGTATTGCTTTTATGATCTGGATAAGGTTAAGGACTGGGTTTTGGACTGGACGGCAGACCAGGGCCGGTTCCCGGTGCATTTTACCAAAGCTGATTTCCAGGGGAATATTGTGGAAAAAGAATTTGCCGCGGAAGACGCCTTTTTCCAGCTGCTGGAAAATTTCCGCAATCTGCGGGAGCCGGCATATTTTGATCCGGTATGCAACCGGGAAATGTTCACGATATTGCCGGCGTTTGACGCACTGGCGGCGGAAATGGAGCCGGCGGAATTTGGCCAGTGCAGACGTTATCTCGCCTTTTTAGCGTATTCTGCCAAGGATGAAAACTTTATGCCCATTGAAAATATGCTGGCGGGGCACCCCAATTTCCTGATGGATGCAAAAATCCCTGTAGGGATGTTCGGCGCTTATTTTCCGGAGCATCCGATGGCGGGGGAATTTATAGAGCATACCCGGCGGGCAGTGGCGCTGAATTTTAAATACCATACCAGGCCGGATGTGCCGGCCTGGGACGCCCAGGGCGGCCGATGGACAGAAAATCTGGGCTGCTATACCTTTGCGATGCTTTCGCCGCTGATCAAAGGCGCGGCGATTATCGGAGATGATTTGGTGCTGACCCCGGATACGGTACGGTACGCAAAATGGCTTTTGGGCGCCTTGTCCGCACCGGTGAACGGCCGGCGGAGCTATCCCCCCCAGGGGGCTCACGCCGGCGGGCATTTAAAAAACCCATTTTATCCTATTTACCACATCCGGATGCTGGCGTATATTTTAGAGGATTACGCCCCGGCGGTAGCCCAGCAGCTGTTTGCCGTGTGCCCGGCGGACGCGCCGGAGTGGCATCATCCAGACGGCGTTTACGAGGTTTGGCACAAAATGCTTTCCTGGCGGGAGCAGGGAAACAAACAGGGCGTTCCGCCAACACTTGCCTCAAAGAAGTACACGGGCTATGGATGTATACTGCGGGCGGCGGTGAATACGCCTGGGGAGATGTCCGTGCATATCGGCCAGATCGACGACGGCCCCAATTACCGGATGGGCCTGGCCGGCGACGGAGGCTGCGGCGTAGTGTATTATTACGCTGCCGGCCGGCAGTACAGCTATAACCGGCCGGAGGACGCCGGGGATTATATGCTGGGCGACGTAGATAACTGCACAAATTTCGGCGTTATGAAGAATAAGGAATTCCACAGCATCGGCCGGGGCGATCTGACCAATCCATTGGTGGACCTGGGAACGGTGCAGTGGACAAAGTTTACCGCTAACCCCAAAATCCAGCCGGATTACCGGTCGAAAGGCGTTTTGATGGTGGATAACGACTATATTGTGTTATACGAGGAAGTCGGCGGTATGCGGACAAAAGGCCGGCTGGCCTGGTTTACCAATATCAACGGCCAGTTCCCCAATATTTATCAGTTAAAGCCCGGGGCGGCGCCGCAGGAAAAGGCGTTGCTGCCGGCAAAGAATACAGATATTGAAACCTGCGGAAAGCTGGCCAGCCCGGATTTGGATTCAAAGGGAATTTATTACGATGGATTTGGTGATTTTTTGACCGTGGTCAGCCATAAAACACTTTCGGCGGAGAAAACAGATTACGGTGCCCGGGTACAGAGCGAGAAGGGGACAGACTATATTTTTTATGACAGCAGCCATATCCGGCATACGGAAGGGGCCGTGTTTTCCGGGTATATAGGGTTTGTCCGGCAGGGAGCTGAAGAAGCTGTTCTGGCATTGATCCGTGGCGAAGTATTGTGCTATGGCGGAATAGAAATCCGGACAGAGCCGGGGATCAGCGTATCCCTGACAGTGGCAGACGGACAGGCCCAGGGTATGGTTTATGCGGACAAGCCCGGCGGGCTGGCTGTTTCAGCGGAAGCGGGGAATGTTTACGTGGATGGGAAAATCTATACCGGTCAGCCGTTGGAGAAGGGATACCATCCCCTGCAGATTTCTGCCGGCGGCCCCAAGCCGGGGGACTGCAAACATATCCGGATTTGTGAGAGCGCGTCGGAGATCGCGGTTTCCTGGACGCCGGCAGCCAACGCAGAATATTATGAGATTATGGCCGGGCCAGCCGTGGGAGCCTGGGACAGGCTTGTGGCGAACACAAGCCAGCTTCTGCTCCGGCCTGCGGAAGATACCGTATATTTTAAGGTCCGCGGCGTCAATGGGGATTTCCCGGGAAACTGGTCGCCGGTGCAGATAGCCTGCCGGCGGGAACGGCCGGGAACTCCCAAGGGGCTTGCGGTCTGCCGGCAGGATGGCAAGTATGCCGTATCCTGGGGCAGCGTCCAGGGCGCGGCGGGATATGTGCTTTATCAAAACGGAGAAGCTATTTACCGGGGTATTGAAACAATGGTTACTGTGACGGGTAGCGGCAAGGATGTATACCAGGTGGCGGCATTTAACGGTGCGTGTGAAGGCGAACGGTCACAGCCGCGGCGTCCCCGGGAGCATTGGGACCCGATGCCGGGAGAGACTTTCCGGCGGGATACCCGCAGTCACGAGCATGGCTATGATGGATTTGACTTTATCAATAATCTAAAGGCCGGGGTATTGACATACCCGCAGGATCAATAAAATGGAGGGGAAAAAGGTGAAGAAACGAATTTTAGGCGGTATTCTGGCAATGGCGATGTTGTTTGCCAACGGCGCTACGGCGGTGCTGGCGGAAATGGATATAGAGCCCATATTTTCTTTGGATATCAGCGGCTTTGACGCGTCTGCGGCGGATAGCGCCAAGGGCCTGGCAGACGCTACGGGAAACGGCGGCGAAATTGTCGCAAATACAAGGCTGAGCGGAGAATTGGTTCTGGAGGACGGGACGGTTACGCCATATCTGGTATTTGAGGGAAACAGCAATCAGGACGCGAAAAACGTCCGCATGCGGCCGGTGAATTTAGATGCCAACCCCCAGGAGCTGACAGTGGAATTCTGGGCGAATCTGGATATTGAACGGTGCAGCAATTACGCAAAGCTTTATATGGCTGTAGACGCGGCGGACACCTGGACAATCCCTATGTTTTTGCAGCGTTTCCAGCGGGATGACGGCGCAAACAAGAATTCAGTGGCATTAGCTGCCAATGGTTCAGGCCGTACCGCCTGGACGCCGTTTGACGCCTACGCCAATAAATGGACGCATTATATGATCACGCATACCTGGAGCGAGGACAATACAACAGTAACCACCAATTTGTACTGTGATGGAAAGCTGGTTTTGACAGGCGGCCCGTATGCCGGCGAGACCCGGATCATGACGACAGGCGGCCTGCTGTTCAGTATTGGCGCGATTGCCGCCACAGACGACCAATCTGCGTTTATGCAGGTAGGCTCCTTCAATATCTATGACAGCGCGCTGAGCGGGGCGGATGCGGCCGCGTTATACGCCCAGAGCAAGAGCCGTTTTGTTAACCCACCGATCCGCATCCAGTCCCATCAGGATGGGGAAACAGTGACGTACCCGGTTCAATTCTCAGGCGAGGCGGATTTGGGCAATGCGGAAAAGCTGATGGTTTCCGAGGATCAACAGGCTTGGACGGAGCTGGCGGTGGAGAATGGGGCCTGGCGCTATGATATCCTGAATGGGGATCTGGGCAGCCGTACACTGTATCTGAAAATCGAAGACGCCGCCGGCGCCAGCGTATTTGAAACCAGCCGCAGCTTCCAGGCGGCGGAGCCGATCGCCTTGACCATAAAATCTGCGGCGATCGAAAATGGTGAAGCCCGGGTTACCTTGGACGCGAGGAATCTGCATCAGCCGGGAACAGACGCGGACACGGAATTTTTAGTGGTGAGTGCGGCCTATGCGCAAAACAGAATGCTGGCCTATGCGGCAAAGGCAGTGACCGGACTTTCCAACGGCGGAAGCACAGAGTTGAACCTTGCGATGGATATTGACGGGGAAACAGCGGGGGTTTATCTGAAAACATTTGCCATTTACGGTATGGATAATCGGCAGCTTGTGAGCAATATCTGCCTGTATCCCCAAGACGCCCAGACTGGTGAGGAAGGTGACCTGGAGGTGCTGACCCCGGCTTCCGGTGTGCGGCTGGCATTCGCGCCCCAGGCAGATACAGGTATGCTGAAATTCGGCGTGGCAAGCGCCAGCCGGAAGAGCGGCCTAGGCGCAACAATTGTAGTCTATGACTACATGGGCAATATTGACTATATTGACGCCGGCAGAACCGATGCGGACGGGAAATGGCGCGGCAGCTATGTAATCAACAATACGGAAATCGGCAAGGAATTTAACATCTACTGCGCCGCCGGACAGGATCAGGCCCAGGGGAATTTCCGGTTTTACACCCAGGACAGCATTGACGAGGCGCTGGCGCTGGTAAAAGCAACAGACTATACAAAAATTTATGACGAGGTGTTCAATAAGGAACCGTACAAGTTTATTTTCGCTCTGGACTTTACCCAGTACGACCTTCTTTCTGATCCGCATAAGGCATATGTCATGGCGGCAGTAGCCGGACAGGAATACGCCAGGGTAGAGGATGTGCAGAATTGCTATATTACCGCCTGTGACAGCCAGAAAAAGCTGCAGGATATTGAGACGGCTGACCCGCAGGATTTGGAAAACGGCACGGCAAGGCTTCTCCGGGACAGCGGGTTTATTACGGACTTTGAGACCTATTACGGGCAGCTTTCTGACGAGGATAAAAAAGCATTTTTGTCAGCGTGGATCCATAAACAGGTTTTCCAGACTGGCGAAGCACTCCAGCAGGCGTTTGCGGAGGGTGAACGGGTAACGTATATCAACAGCCTGCAAAAGGCTGCGCTGGTACAGGCGCGGGTGTTTCATGACCGCTACGCGGATTTCGGCCTGTCCGCTGCGGATGTTTCCTATTATAGCAGTTTGAGCAGCACTAACCAGGTCAAAATGATGGAATATTTTAAGACAGCAAATATCGAACGCCTGGCACAGATCCGCCCTGCGTTTTTAGCGGCGGAGACGAAGCTCAAGGAGGAACTAGATAAAAAAGGCCATTCCGGCGGCGGATCCTCCGGCGGAGGCGGCGGAGGCGGTTTCAGCGGCCCAAGTATCACTGTGATCCCGCCGGTTGAGCACACGAATCAGCCAGTGGCGGAAGAGGATAAGGTGGAGGAAACCAAGCGGAACCAATTTACCGATTTGGATCAGGATCACTGGGCGTACACCTATATCATCCAGCTCCTGGAGGCGGGGATCGTTTCCGGTACCAGCGATACCACATTTGAGCCGGATCGGGCGGTGAACCGGGAGGAATTTTTGAAGATGCTGTTAGACGCTTTGCAGATTGCGGTCCCTGCGGACGGAACGGCAGACTTTGCGGATATCGAGCCAGGGGCCTGGTATGAAAAATATGTTGCCGCCGGCGCGGCGGCGCAGATCGTATCCGGCTATGCGGACGGTACCTTTGGCGTAGGCCGGACCCTAACCCGCAGCGAAATGTGTGTACTGATGACAAGGGCTTTGGAAGCGGCCAACAAAAAGCTGTCCTTTGTGGCGGATCCTATAGAATTTACAGACCAGAGCCAGATTCCCGATTTTTCCAAAGAGGCGGTATCGGCTTTGCAGCGGGCAGATATCATCAGCGGCATAGACGGCAGCTTCCAGCCTGCCGGCAGCGCGACCCGGGCTATGGCGGCCAGAGTTATCTGCGCCATGCTGGACAACATTCAATAAGGGGGAATTGGAGTTGAAAAAAGTTATTCTATTTTTCTGCTGTCTTATCCTGGCAACGCATTCTGCCATACCCATGGCCGCTGCCGCGGATACGGAGCGGCTGTCCCAGGCGGAGTCCCTGCTGGGCGCTTTGGGGATTTTGAGTGAAACAACGGCTTATGACTGGGATCAGCTGATTCCTAGGGATGAATTTGTGGATTTAGCAATCCGGATTACCGGGATCACCCAGGTGGAAATCGACGGGATCACACCGGTGGACTATTTCCGGGATGTGAGCCAGAGCCCTTACCGGAACGCTTTATCCTACGCCGGGCAGTATGGGTATATTTCCGGCTATTCTGAAGCGCTCTTTTATCCCAGCGCAATCATCCAGGCGCCGGAAGCGATAAAGGTTGTGCTGGATATTTTGGGATACAGCAAGACCTGTGAGTACTCCGGCGGCTATCCCAACGGATATCTGGCAGTGGCGGTTCAGCAGGACCTGGACAATGGTGTCTCCCTTTCGGGAGAAATGTCCTATAAAGACGCGGTATTGCTGGTGGAGAACGCGCTGCATGCCAATGTCCAGCAGGTAAATGCTGACCGGGACATTTTGGACGGCGGCCAGACTGCGCTGGAACAGTTTTTCCGAATTACAACGGCGGAAGGGATTATAGATACCAATGAATACAGCGGGATTTATTTGCCAAATGGCTGCGGGAAAGGATATGTCAGCATTGACGGGATGATGGTAAAAACCGGAAAAACAGATATTGCCGATTATTTGGGCTACCAGGTACGGGCATACATCCAAGAGGAAGAGGATGAATATCAATGTGTGTATTACCAGCTTCTGCGGAACCAGGTGCTGACAGTAGAGGCCGGCTGGATTGAAACGGTTACCGAGGGTTCCTTGATCTACGGGACCGAGCAGGGCCGCAGCCGCACAGTAAAGCTGACAGAAAGGCTCAATGTGCTGGAAAATGGCGCTGTGCTTCCCCAGTACACGCCGGCTGACCTGAAGCCGAAAAACGGAAGCGTGACCCTGGTAGACAACAATAATGACGGGACGTATGAAATTGCTTCGGTTTCCACGAGCGAGGATTATTTTGTATACAGTATTGACACCCAGTCTAAAATTGTCTATGACTATTACGCCCGTACGCCTCTGGAGTTTGCCGGGGACGACGCGGACAAAATAACCCTGATGCGGGGAGACCAGCCGGTGGACTTTTCCAGCATCGCGCCAAACAGTATCCTGTCTGTGTTCCAAAGCAGAAACCGGGAAAAAATTGTTATCCGCATTTCCGAGTATGAGATGCTGGAGGGCAGGATCGGCGGGATCCGGAATGAGGAAGATGGGGTGTATGTAACGATCAACGACACCCAGTATAAGGTTTCTGAAAAATATATGGATCTGGTGCGGGCCGGCGTTGACAACGCGGAGGATATCCGGAACCAGACCGGCAGGTTTTACCGGGACGTACATGGGGAAATCGCCGCAGTGCTCTATGATGAAACCGGCGAGATGTATGGTGTAATTAAACGGGTTTACGAAAATCCGGAGGATGAAACCCAGTTGGTGTTAAAAATTTTTACCCAGAATAATATTTGGGAAAATATGATCATGGACCGGAAAACCACTGTAAACGGCGTACGGCAAAATGGCGGGTATGACCTGCAGACGATGGAGAACTTTTTTGGAATTGTAGAAAATGCCGACGGGCAGAGGATGATCATGCCGCAGGTGATAACCTATGAGAAAAATCAGGATCAGACCTTGAAGGCCCTGGAAATTTCCACAGAAATGATGCCGCCCATCGAGGCTGAGGAAAAGGATGTTTTCGCGTTGAATGAAAAGGTGGAAAACAAGTATTATAATGAAACAGCCCAGAAGCTGGACAACCGCTATTTGATCACAGCCAATACAATCATTTTTAACATGGTAGATTTCCAGGGGGATCCGGCGGCTTTTGACACAGATGAAATCGAAGTCTTAAACTATTCCGCGATTCCCGGCGGATCCGGAAAAACAATGGATATTTATGACGCCGGCGTATCCAATATTCCAGGAGCGGTTGTCTGGTGGACCGGGGCAAACACTGCATCCGCAAACTTTGACAGCACCATGCAGCTGACCTATGTGGCTGGTATCCATACCGGGCTGGATCAGGACGATGAGGTGCAGACATATCTGACAGGCTACCGGGGCGGCGCCCAAATTACCTGTACGGAAAAAACAGAAGGGATGTTCGCGGGTTTGCAGAAAGGCGACATCATCCATTTGGTATTAGACGAAAAAGGGGAGCACGCGGTGAGCTACAAGCTGGTGTACCGGGATGCGGACGTGGACAAAACCGCATATTTCCAGGCCTATGACAGCAGTTTGTTCGGCGAAAACGAACCGGATTACAATAAAAAATACGCGATGTTTAAAAACATCTTTACCAAGCGGGCGGTATCCTCCTATACGCCTTTTGTCGCCGGGATCGCTACCGAAGTGTTTACTGGCGACAACAGCGCCATGACTGTTGCACATGGCTATGCGTACCAGGCAGATGAGGATTATATCAGCCTGATCTGTGAAGAGGACACGTTTGACACTACGGCGGTGCCTTATAACAACACGGTCCTGAGGACATATATCTATGATCAGAATGTAAAATATTACCGCATCAATACCAACCAGGATACAGTCCAGGCGGCGGACAAGGGAGCGCTTCGGAATTCTGCCGAGTACGACACGAAAAACGGTTCAGAGGTATTGATCGCCACCCGGAATGGCTCTGTGCGGGAAGTATTTATTTTCGAACGGTAAGGAAAACAGCGCGAAATTTGGAAAGACACGCGCGCGTTTGGAGTTGTGTTTGAGTTATGCCGCCCAGGGCGGCGGAATGGGAGATCATAATGAAAAAAGTTTTCTTTCTAATAATAGCCATGATGGCTGTCCTGTCCGGCGCCGCTGTTTCCGCAGCGCCGGCAGACGGCATTCCCTGGATTGTGAATATCGACCAGGAAACCAAAGGGGACTGGCTGGGACAATACGGCAGTGCCGGCAGCGTGATTTACTGGGGGCAGGCCGCAGCGGCCACGGGCCGGGATCCGGAATCCCCCAAGCATATTGAAAATCTGCCGGAGGGCGTCAGCGTATTTTCCGAAAGCAAGGGCTTTGGCTACAGCGTTGTAGGCAATCCTTCGGAGGACAAGCGGGCGCTGTGGCTGCCAGACGGCAGTATCCGCAAGGCGATTACCTCCTACGCCTATGATGAGCTGCGCTTTAAGGTGACTGTTGCGGAGCGGAAAATTGTTTCCTTTTATATGTGTGATTTTTCATCCAATATTATAAACAGAACGATTGAGATCATTAACCGAAGCGGGAAGGTCTGCGATACCCGGACCATTGCTACCAACGACGGGGTCTGGATCAGCGTAATGGCGGACGAGGAATTTACATTCCGGGCCGTACCCTACGGCGGCGGCGCTACCAGCATCAATTTGCAGGCAGTCATGGTTGACGATTACCAGCCGGGGGATATTACCGCCGCCCGGGCTGAGGATCTTGGCGGGCGCAGTGTACAGGTCAGCTGGGAAAACCCCAATGGTTCTGCGGTAAATGTTTACCGCAAAAATAAGGACGAAATGGTGTATACCTGTATCGCCAGCCTGGGCAAGGGGGCTGCCAGTTACACGGACAAAGATTTAGAGCCGGGTATGCGGTACGATTATATGGTATGTGAAATGGATGGGAAAATCCCCGCGGTCGGCGTGGATGCCCGGATAGAAACGGAAGCGTATGCCCAAACGCGGCTGACCGTAAAAAATGGTATGCTCCATACCTTGGACCAGCCTGGGGACGAAATCGCGGTAAAAGTGGCGGTCACTGATGAAGCGGGCGCGCCGGTCGCCGGGAGGACGGTGGCCTTTACCCTAGAAGGGGCCAATACGGGCATGTTTATCCCATCGGATTTGGGCGAGTTGGTGACGAATTCCTATGGGGAGGCGGTACTTACATATCCATGTGAATATGCGGGAGAGTTTACAATCCTTTGCGCGCTGCTGCCGGACGACAGCGCTAAACAGACCGGCGACCAGCAGCGGGTGGAATTAAAGATCCTCAGCGAGGAATGGAAGGAACCGCCGGTGCTGCTCCATGTGAGCGATGAGATTTCACCGGGAGAGGTATTCAGCGTAAACGGCCAGGGTATGACCGGCGACGTACAGCTGGCCCTATACCCGGCGGATGGCGCGGCGCGGGTCGAGCCGCCGAAGGAGGCGGTTCTGGCGGAAATTGTGCAGAAGGATACGACAAAATATGGGTATTATATTTCTGCGGTAATGCCTGCGGAGCTAGCCGGCGGCGTTTACGACCTGTGGGTCAAAAACGCTTATGGATGGAGCAAGCCGATCCGCCTAAACAGCGCCCGGGCATTGTTTATTACGGAAAATGAGATTAACGGGAGCAGCCAGGTCTATGTCGTAGGCCGGAATTTTGATCCAGCCCATTTTGACGCCCAGGGTACACCGTCCGTCCGATTGAACGACGGGCAGGGGAATATATATCCAGCTGTGATTGCGGAGGCCACCCGGGTGTCCCTGAAAATTGGCGTAGACGGCGTCCCGCAAGGGAAATATTTTGTAGAAGTAAATAATGGGGATCAGAATAACTGGTCCCGGCTGGACAATGGGCAAACCATGGCTGTGGTGGCCGACGGTCCGGATCCCCTGGGCTTGGGCGTTGCCTGGGCAAAGGATTTTATCTGGGATGTAGAATTTAACGTGGCGGACTACGGCGCAAAGCCCGGGGATTCTAACGAGGATACCGCGGCGATCCAAAAGGCTGTCGACGCCTGCGAGGCGGCCGGCGGCGGCGTTGTAAAAATCCCGGCAGGGGAATACCTGATCGCGGAGATCAAGCTGGGCCACCGGGTCGTGCTGATGGGCGAAGGCCGGGAAAATACACGGCTGAAATATGTAGGCCAGAAAGGCGGCAATGTGCTCACCGCTAACCAGAACGCCCAGGATAACGGCTACGTAGGTGTTGCCAACCTGACCCTGTGGAATGATACGCTGGAAAATGATCCGGGTATGTGGTACCATATCGGCCATCCCTGGGGAAATTATGTATACGATAAATTCAACAGGACATGTTCTAATATTTTTATTTACGGCTGCGGTTTAGAAAATCCATTTGAAAGCAGCGGCAACGGCGTATATATGGTAGCCAAGGAGAAGGTCCTGGTCAAGGATAATGTCATGTCCGGGGGCTCCGGCCTGGTCAACGGCGCGTATGTGACCTATTATATGAACATTGTCGGCAACGATTTTACCTACGCCACCGGCGCGTTGCACAACTGTGCGGAATTTTCAACCATTGTGGGGAATCACTACACCGGCAAGCCGGAATATGCCCGGGAAATGCACGGGATTTCCGCCCGCGGCAATATCTTTGTCTATGACAACGTAGGCGAGGGCTGCGGTACCATGGAACACCAGCATAATGACGGTGAATTTTTGATGCTGGAGCCGCCGGGCTTGGTTTTTGACTATGGAACAACCTTGAAAGCTACAGAGGACACGATTACGATCGTGCCGACGAACCTGAACTATATGGTAGACGGCAAGCTGCAGCTGCCGGAATACCGGATCCAGCGGATCGCCATCATGATTGCCTCCGGCAGAGGCATGGGGCAGACCCGGTTTATTGTAGGCACGGAGGGCCAGAGCACGGTGCTCCTGGATAGGCCGTGGGATATTGTCCCCGACGCAACCAGCGAATGGACGATGGTGACGCCGTTTATGAATTCTACAGTATATAAAAATACCGGCGGGAGTACCGGCGGGACACTGCTGTTTTATGGGAACGGATACGACTGTGTTTCCCTGGAAAACGAGCTGGATTACATGGTTGGGATTTTCTCAGCCTGCTTCTTTGTCCCCAATGCGTACCGGCTGAGCCCCAACTATTATATCCGGGTAGAGGACTGTGTTTTAACCAATTCCTATTCCCATACCCAGTACAACAAGGAAACCATCTGTACCGGTATGGGTGCCTTTGCCATCAATCGGGGGACAGCCGTGCAGGGATATGGCATTGAGTATAAAAATAATGTAACCACAGCCTATGACAAACGGGCCAGAGCGTATAATTTTACAACAGTCCAGGGCGACGGGGACGGCAGCATCATGCCCTATATGATGAATGTGACCGTCACCGGGAATAAGGCTGAGGGCTTCCAAGTCGGCCTTGAGCTGGGCCAGGGCGTCAGCGGCGTTATCCTGCGGGATAACGACTTAAACAATAACGACCGGGTGCTGGAGGATACCGGCGCGGATAATGTAGTGGATATCAGCGGCAGAAGCTTTGGGGCCCTTGGTACCGCAGATCAGCTGACCGGCGGCAGCCAGGCGGAGATCAGCGACAGCGCCCTGGAGGCTTATACGGATATATCCCAGGTACAGGTACAGACTAATGAAAGGGCTGCCAGCCGGGGCTTTACCGATGTCCCGGAGGATTACTGGTGCAAGGATCAGATCAACGACCTGGTCCAGCAAGGGATTGTCAGCGGAAAGACGGAAACCACCTTCGCCCCCGAGGAGCCGATTACCCGGGCAGAGTTCATCGCCTTGACGGTGCGGGCCGCCGGGCTTACGCCGGTCAGCTATAAGGGGATTTACAAGGACGTGGCGGCGGAAGACTGGTACGCCGAAGCGATACAGACAGCCTATACCAATAATCTGATTGATACCGCCCTGGAACGGGACGAAGGGATTTTGCCCAACGCGCCGATTACCCGGGAGGAAATGGCATCTGTTTTAGTCCGGGCATACATGGCCGCGGAAAACAGCAGGACGTATACCCAAGAAACCGACTATTTCCCGGATTTCGGGGAGGTTTCCGATTATGCCAAAAAATATGTGGCGACCGGTTACGGCAAGGGCCTGTTTACCGGGGATGAAAACAGGATGTTTGCCCCGAAAAAGACTTTAACCCGGGCAGAGGCGGCGGCAACCATCAGCAGCTATCTGGGCAACGCGGGCTACATCCATATTATGGCGGAAAACTTTACTGACCAGTCCGGCGTACAGCTTGACGATGGCTTTGTGGCCAGCTGTGACGCGAACGATTGGGTACGGTACGATGGGATCCAGTTTGACGGCCAGATCCAAGGGGTATTTGCGGATGTTTCCGTAACACCGGCCTGGGGCGGAACGATTTACTTCTATTTGGACGACATGGAGGGTGAACCCTTCGCGTCCCTAGATGTAACGTCTACCGGTGACTGGACCACATTCCAGACCCAAGCGGGGACCGTGGCCAACGGCGATATCACTGGTACGCATACGGTTTACCTAAAATTTAGTTCGGAAGGGACCTGTAACTTAAAGGCGTTTAAGTTTCAGATTCAATAAATTTTAAAGGAGGAAATGGGTTATATGAAAAAACAGATTCAAAAGCTCGCGGCGTGGGTATCCGCCGCGGCGATGCTGTGCACCATGGCGGTTACGGTAAGCGCCGCCTACGAGGGGCCGGCCCCGGCGTTTAAGCTGGATATTGAAGGCTTTGACCCGGCCGCGGAGGATCCGGCAAAGGGGCTTTCAGACGGATCCGGCAGCGAAGGCGCGGTAATTGAAACAAACACCAGCCTGGGCGGGGAGTTTACCCTGGAAAATGGTAACACCACAAAGTATCTGGAATTTGAACAGGCAAATCCGGCGGCAAAAAATGTTGTAATCGACGCGCCGGCAATCCCGCAGAATCCTAAAGAATTCTCTGTGGAAATGTGGGCGAATGTAAATTTTGAGGGATCTTCGAAATATGCAAAGCTTATGCAGACGGCCAGCAAAGATACGGAAACGGTGTATACGTTTGTGCAGAGATTTTCACATGAACAGAATGTGAATTTTAAAACATCCTTGAGCATGGCGGCAAATACGCCCAACCAAGCTGGGTATGGGAGCGTAGCCGGCTATATGGACAAGTGGACGCACTTTGTTTTTGTATGGCGCTGGAACGAGGCGGAAACAGAAGTGACCATAGAAATTTATGCCGACGGAAAGCTGCTGAAAACGGAAACGAAAACTGGTCAGACCAGAGTAATGGCGGAAGATAAAATCATTACCTTGGGTTCTATATCAAAGGCAGACGAGAATCCCGCAAACATGAAGGTAGGCAGCTTTAACCTGTATAACCAGGCCCTGACCTTAGAAGACGCCCAGGCCTTATATGCGGATACGGTAGATCAATATGTATATATTGATGAGGCCGCGCCAAAATTCGAGATGGATTTAACCGGTTATGACCCAGAGGGCGTAACCAGTGCGAAAGGGATCCGCGATATTTCCGGCAACGGCGCTGCGATTACGGCAAATACAGCCTTAGGCGGCGGGTTTAAAGCCGCAAACGGCAACGACACCAAGTATGTAAGCCTGCGGGAAGGCGACGCCAGCAATATTAAAATTGATACGGCGGCAATGGGCCCGAACCCGCAGCAGATGTCTTTTGAAATGTGGGCCAATGTAGACGATCCGAATAAGCAATACGGCAAGCTGTTTGCACTGGCGACAAGCAATGGTACAACATCTGCCAATACGAACCTGCAGTTTATGGAAAATGCCGCAGGGAACCGCCTGTATGTAAATGCGGCTGACGGCGGGTCAGTATATGAGACAGGAACGCCTTATTTCAACAAATGGACCCATTATGCGGTTACCTATGACTGGACCGCGGACAATACAAGTGTGACGGTCAGACTGTATGCGGATGGAAAAGAAATTAAGAGCAATACATTTACCGGGCGGAATAGGATCACGGACAATAACAAATATGTGTATTACATTGGTGCCTGGGACAGCGAAAATACAGCTACCATGGACGTGGGCACATTCAAAATGTACAACCGGCTCTTAACGCCGGAAGAGATCCAGGCGGCATATACCGAAGAAGCGGGAAATTATGTGCCGGCAGAAACGGCGCCGGAATTTTCCCCAATCACCTTTGACGTAACATCTGTCCGGGAAGGGACTATGACGGCCAGCACGGCGGCCAGGAACTATACCGGCAGCCCATTGCCGGTAACCGTAGCTGCGGCCTTATATAAAGACGGCCGATTGATCAAAACAGCGGCGCAGGCATATACAGTCCCCAACGGGACAGACAGCATGGCCCTCAGCGCTGGAATTACGCTGGCACTAGAAGAAGGAGAAGCGGCGGAAGACTATACATTAAAGGCATATGTTTGGGACAGCCTGGCTAGCCTGCGGCCGTATCTGCCCGGGAAAACGCTTTCCGGGGAGAAGCCTGTCTATACTGTGGCGTTCCTGGGCGGCTCGATCACGGAGGGCGCCGGGGCTGAAAGCCCGGAGCTATGTTATGTATCCCAGTTAGGCCAATACCTGACGGAAAAATACAGCGACGATTATACTGTACAGATCATTAACGCGGGCAAAGGAGGAACCCCTTCCAGCCTGGGCAGCTACCGGCTGGGGCTGGAAGTCATCCCTTATGAGCCGGATGTGGTTTTCGTTGAATTTGCCCAAAATGACGCCTATGGCGGCATGTATGCTTATCGGGAAGCGGAAAGGAATATGGAGAGCATTGTCCGCCAGCTGTTGCAGCTGGATAAACAACCGCAGATCGTGTTCCTGTATACAACCAATACAGCCTTGAGCAAAGGCGCGGCCCAGTTCCATACCAATATTGCCGATTATTATGGGATCCCGTATGTAGACCTGCAGCAGGCGCTGTCTGATGAGATTACGAAGACCGGCAGCGCAGCGGCTGATTATTTCGCGCCCAACGACAGCGTACATCCCAATGGCAAGGGACATGGGGTTTATGCGGCGGCCATTCAAAACGCTATTGAAACCCAGGGGATTTTATCTGCGGAGCATACCTGGAAGGAAGCGGCGTATACGGATTTTTATGTAGACGCTCCAACTTTAGTCAGCTATGCGGACTGTGCGACCACTGGAAGCTGGGTCGAGGTGGAATCCGATAACAAATGGATCCAGAAAGCGATTTATTCCGAAACCGCAGGCGATACGATTTCCTATACCTTTGATGGGGCGTGCGTCGGCGTCTACGCGTTTAAGACAAAAGACAGCGGCAAGGCGGACTATACAGTGACCGACCAATATGGGAATATTGTAGAGCAAGGGACTTTGGATCTGTATGGCGGCGGGAACACGTACTGTGATATGTATGTGTCCAATTTGGCCAGCGGTAAGCATACCATTACCCTAACGGTAACCGGGGAGAGGAATGCGGAGTCCACAGGCGGCAAGGTCCAGATCGGCTATTTTATGGTGGATCCTGGTTCCCGGTATGTGCCTGGTGACGATACTGTAAAGGACGCGTTTTCGGAGATCGAGGCGATCCGGCTGTTCGACGGCAAAATCGGGTCTGGTGATATACAGCTGTTCCCCGATGCGGCGCCAACCTATATCAACACGCTGATCAATGACAGATGGGCCCGTTGGAACAAGATCGACTTCGGCGCCGGCGGCGCCGTCGGAATGACAGCCAATTTATCCAGCGGCAGCGCTGAGACAGAATACATGGTGATGGACATTTACCTGGATTCCCTGTCCGCCGCGCCTGTTGGAACGTTGACGGTTTATGGCACCGGCGGCTGGGGGAACTATGTATCCTGTGGAAAGTCGGACTTCACGATGGATATCAGTGGAGTTACGGGGATTCACGACGTCTACCTGGTGCCCCGGCAGGGGGATGCGCCGCGGCTGGCGCATAACCTGCACAGCATCCAGTTTATCAAGTAAGCAACGCGGCAACGGAAAGGGTATAAAAATTTATGACAAAACAAGAATTATGCGATATAATCGAGCGGGTATCCGGCAGGCTTGGCTACATATCCCCGGAAAACTGCTTCAACATTGATGATTTATACAGCTGGGAATGGCACCAGGGGGTGGGGCTCTATGGCATGTACCGCTATTACCTGGAAACCGGCCGGAAGGACGTTTTAGACGGGATTGTCCATTGGTATGAGGAAAATATCCGCCGCGGGCTGCCGGAACGCAACGTCAATTCTACCTGCCCGCTGTTTACGCTGATGTATGTTTATGCGGAAACAAAGGATCAGCGGTATCTGGATATTTGCAAGGACTGGGGCCGGTGGGTCATGGAGGGCCTGCCCAAAACGGAGGAAGGCATTTTCCAGCATACGGTATTCGGCGGCGAAAACCATAACCAGGTCTGGGATGACACCCTGTTTATGGCGGTGCTGTTTTTGGCAAAGCTGGGCGTCTATCTGGACAGAAAGGATTATATTGCCGAGTGTGTATATCAGTTTTTAGAGCATTTAAAATATCTGACGGATCGTGAGACCGGCCTGCTTTTCCATGGATGGACCTTTGAGGGCAGGCACAATTTTGCCCGGGCACGCTGGGCGCGGGGTAATTGCTGGCTGACAGCGGTAATCGTTGAATTTTTGGACATTGTGCCGGATTTGGATCCGGGCGTACGCCGGTTTTTAATTACAGCCCTGGACGCACAGGTGAAGACACTGGCGAAATACCAGGAATCAGACGGTATGTGGCATACGCTGATCGACGATCCCACCTCCTATGTAGAGACATCCGCCACCGCCGGCTTTGGATACGGCATTTTAAAAGGCGTCCGCATGGGATATCTGGATTTAAAATATGAGGAAACAGGCCTCCGGGCAGTATCCGGGGTGCTTGCCAACATCGCGGAAAACGGCGATGTGCAGAATGTGTCCTATGGGACAGGCATGGGCAGCTTTTTGGATGATTATAAGAAAATCCCCATTGTTTTGCAGCCCTTCGGCCAGGCGCTGACAATTTTGCTTCTGACAGAGTATATGCAGGACGTGCATTTTCAGCGGCAAGAGACAGATAAAGCATGCAGTGCGTAAAATCAGTTATAAGGGAGGGCGGAAAAACAATTCCGTCCTCCTTTATGATCCTTCGGTATTGGATCGAAGGAAACGGGATATGGAGGTTTGGACAGTATGCAAAAATTAGCTGCGGCTATATGCCTGGCGGCGCTGTTATTGTTTGGCGGGCTTTGCAGCGCGGCAGCGGCAGGCACGGCGGAGATCATTTCTGTGGATACCGCTACCCAGGGAACATGGACTTATCCAGAAAATGGGACATGGCAGTATGCGTATGGGAGCAGCGGGTATATAATTTTTTTCGGGACAGAAACGGCGCTTTCGGGCAGGCCGGCGGTTTGGGCGGAGCATATCAGCGAATTGCCGGATTATGCCGGGGTACAGACCCAGGGGGGGTTTTCCTATACTGTTGTCCAGCAGGACTCCAAGGATCCCCGGGCCCTGGTCATGCCTCAGTCGGAATACAGGAAAGCAATCAGCTGTTACAGCTATGGCTCCTGCCGGCTGGACATTGCCATAACAGACGGGGAAAAGCATTTGGTGACCGTATACACCGCGGGGTTTAACACAGGTAAGGTACAGAACCGAATAGAGCTTTTGGATTCGGCGGGCCAGCCAGCCGGCGAAGCAACGGTGGAAAAAAACGGGGGAACCTATGTGACGGTGCTGGCGGACAGCAGCTTCAGCCTGATTCTGTATGACGCGGAAAACAGCAGCGTTGGGTTCCAGGCGGTATTTTTTGATGAATTGCTGGACAGTGCAATCACCGATGTAACTGCCGCGGCGAAAAACAGGACAGTTACCCTGCGTTGGTCGGGGAATGCAGATAAAAAGACGGCTGTTTACCGAAAAAACGGCTTGTATTACCAAAAAATTGGGGAAACAGCTGGAAATACCTACACGGATGAAAACCTCCGGGCCGGCACCCGGTATGACTACAAAATCTGCACGGCAGAAGGGCACCGGATTTCTGATTTTCAAGCCTGCTGGGCAGAAACAGAACAGTACCAGAAGACCCAGCTGACGGTTCTCGGGCCGGATACTATACAGACGGGGCAGATCGGCGAAGAAATCACAATTCGGGCAGCGGTTACGGACAACTCCGGACAACCGGTGGAAACGGGCAGCGTCAGCATCGAACAAAACAGCAGCTTAGACAGCGGCCTGTACGACCGGGAGCTTGCGGTCTGCCAGCTTACAGAAGGCGGGACCCTGACGTATACATATACGGCCGCCTTGTTTGGAACCACAACGCTGTCCTTCTCCTACAGCGGCGACGACCAGCGGAAGCTGGCGGAAAGCAGCGCGGCTGTGCAGATCGTTTACCAGTCCCCAGGCTGGAAAAAGCCGCCGCTGGTTTCCAAGATCAGCGAGGAGATCAGTCCGGGGGAGTGCTTTCAGATTTACGGCTACGGCATAACTGGCCCGGTACAGGTGGCGGCGGCCCCGGCGGCGGAACAGGCGCCGGCCTGGCCGCCGGCGGACGCCGTTTTGCTGGAAACCTTGCATGTGGACACATCGGCATTTGGGAATTTTGTCTCGGCTGTGTTACCGGCGGCATTGGAGCCGGGTATGTATGATGTATGGGTAAAAAATGAATACGGATGGAGTAATCCCATCGGCCTCAATGCGCCGATTGCCTTGTTTATGGACGAGTACGAAACCGCTCCGGGATTTTCCGTCAAGATTGTAGGGCGGAATTTAGACAGCGGACAGTTTGGAATGGAGGCTGCCGCCGGCCCCGGGGTGCGGCTGGTCCGGGAGAACGAGAGCTATGCGGCTGCTGTTTTGTCGGCAAACCGGACGTGCGTAGAATTTTCAGCAGACGGCGTCCCGGCAGGCGAGTACACGGTGTGGGTCAGCAACGGCGGGCCGGTTTGGGGAAAGCTGGAAAGCGGCCAGACACTGACCGTACTGGATTCGGCCCAAGACCCATTGGATTTAGAGGTTGTGTGGGCCGGCAAGTTTAACTGGTCGGCCCGGTATGACGCGCGGACAGATTTTGGTATCCTGCCGGATACCGGTACGGATCAGACGGCGGCGCTGCAGGCTGCCATTGACACGGTTGAAAAACAGGGCGGCGGCGTATTGTATATCCCCTCCGGTGAATACCGGATCAAGCGGCTGGCAATTGGAACCGGCGTGGTACTGCAGGGGGCTGGAATGGAAAAAACAATTCTTGTGAATGAATTCGGCCCGGAGGACAGCCTGAACTATATCCTATTTTTACGGGATTCCGCAAAACAGCAAGGGCTGATTGGGATTGACAGCCTGGGCATCCGTCTGGCCCGGGGAGAATATATGCCGGATCATTTTATTGCGCTGGCGGGAAACGGCGCCGGGTGTGATAACATTTTTGTAAGCCGGGTGGGGATCGTCTACCCCTACGCAACCCAGCGGGGCGTAGGGAACGCCGTATCCTTGCTGGGCCTGGGAGAACGAGTTCTGATCAAGGATTGCTATTTTGACGGCTACCGCGCTATGGTCAGCTCGGGCTATGTACAGCAATATGGGAAGCTGACCGGCAATACCTTCCGCACTGCCAGCGGCTGCTGCGCGTTATTTGCAAAATATTCCACCATTGAAAATAACAGTCTGATCAATCCTGGGGCAGCAACCGGCGATTATGACGACAGCCAGGAAATTCATGGCTTTTCTATCAAAGGGAATACCTATTTTGCCGGGAATGAGGTGGTTTTGGGCCTGCATATGGGTAAGCAGGGCTGCGGCGAGGTGGTCATGCTGGAAGCGCCATCGGCGATGTACGCGGGGGGAAAGATTGCCAGTGCTGGCCCGGACTGGGCAGAGCTTTTGGCGGCGGAGCATTTGATTACCGACGGGGAGTTGGCTGTGCCGCAGCCTCCCTACGGTGAGCTGTATCTGGTGATTACCGGCGGAACGGGTATGGGCCAGGCCCGGCGGGTCACTGGCGGCAGCGGCCAAAACCGGGTGCTGGTAGAGCGGCCCTGGGATGTTGTCCCTGACGAAACCAGCCAGTATTCCCTGGGCGTATATTATGAAAATACGACGATTTACCAAAACACAGCGGCGCAATGCGAGGCAGGCATTTCCTTTTACTCCAACTGTATCAATTGTGCCGCGCTTGAAAACACCCTGTCAAACACGGCGGGTATCACCAACACAGCTTTCCACATCCCATCTGCTTGCCGGGTGAACGCCAATTATTTTATCCGGGTGGAGGATAATGAAATTATGGATGTTTTGGGCATCAGCACCGTGAATGGCTTGTCTGGATTTGCTTACCGGGCAGAGCAGGATACGCAGCTTTTTGGGCTTACGTTAAAAAATAACCAGGTTTCTAATTCGGTTGGAGCGAATCCCGTGGAAAATGGAACTGCACTCAAAACCCAAGGGGATTTCCCAAGCAGCCGAACCTGTCTGGGGATCATTATTGAAGGAAACCAATATACAGGATTCCAGAACGGGATCTGGATCAATGCCGGTACCAGCGGCGCTGTGCTGAAGGACAACACCTTTATAGATTGTTCCACAGAAATCATGGTCAACGGCGCGGAGGTCACCCAGGCGGACGGCAGCCAGGGCGGCGTTATTACGGACGGCCGCCAGCCAAGCGGGCAGGTGCTTTTCTATGGTGAGCCAAAGTGTGTGTTTACAGAAGCGGGCGCCAGCGTTTTGGCTGCTGTAAAAAATGATACGGCCCGGCCGGCGCAGGGGACGGTATTCCTAGCCGTTTTTGCCGGGGACAAATGCGTGGGAGTATATCCTAAGGAAATTACGTTGGGGCCGGAGGAGCTCAAATCGGAGCTCTTGTTTACCGTGCCGGCGGGAAAGGATACCGACACCTATCGGCTGATGTTCTGGGATACAATGATGCGGCCGTTTACAGCACCTTGTATCGCATATAACCCGGGTGCGTAAATCAAACAAAAAACAGCACGGATGCTTGTGCTGTTTTTTTATGTAAAATAGCATGATAAAAATCCCTACGCCATGCTATACTATATGCACAGGAGGGATTATCATGAAAACGTATTTTATTAAACCAGTACACATTGAAAAATACGCGGAATATTTAAGAGAACGGGAACGTACAGAAGGTACAATTCAAAAATATATACGGGACGTTTCCGCGTTATATTGTACGCTGGAAAACGGCGCGGTGACTAAAGAGCAGATCTTGGCTTGGAAGGGGCACATAGCCGCCCGGTATGCGCCGGGCACAGTCAATGGAATGCTGATCGCGGTCAACGGTTTTTTGGAGTTCTGCGGCTGGCGGGATTTGAAGGTACGGTGCTTAAAGGTGCAGCGGAGCCTATTCTGCCGGCAGGAACGGGAACTGAGCAAATCGGAATATCTGCGGCTTTGCCGGGCGGCAAGGGAACAGAAAAATGAACGGCTGTTTTTAATCCTGCAAACAATCGGCGCAACAGGGATCCGGGTCTCAGAACTACCGTTTATTACAGTAGAAGCGTTGAAAAGCGGGCGGGGCACGGTGCTGGGAAAAGGCAAGCTGCGCACGGTTTTACTGCCGGAAAAGCTTTGCCGAATCCTGCTGGCGTATTGCCGGCGGCAAAAAAAGACAGCAGGGCCAGTATTTACAACCCGAAGCGGAAAGCCTGTAGACCGATCCAATATTTTTCGGGATATGAAGGCGTTGTGCGGGCAGGCAGATGTTTCGCCGGAAAAGGTGTTTCCCCATAATCTCCGGCATTTATTCGCTCGGACCTATTACGCGGCGGAAAAGGATCTGTCCCGGCTGGCGGATATTTTGGGCCACGCCAGTGTTGAAACCACCCGGATCTATACGATAGAAAGCGGCGCTGTGCACACACGGCAACTGAACCAAATGTCTTTATTGCTATAGCTTTCGACATTTTACAACAAAATTCTGATTTTGTTGTAAACAGCCCAAAGCCGCCAAACTGCTGTATTTTTGGAAACTGCGTTTTGGGAAGCCGCAATGCCGCGGCGGAAAATCCTTCTTATTTTTGACATTTTTTGATCTTGGTATTGAGTATTGGACAAATCTGTGCTATAATTTATTCTATATACATATATTTTTACAACAAAATCAGAATTTTGTTGTAGGTCCGTTTTAGTGATATCCGATGAAATGAGGTGGAAACCGTGCCGGTATCCAGGCATATACAGTGTGCTAAAATACTGTTGGCGATCATAGCGGCGATGATTCTGGCTGTCTCGGAAAGCTTGCTTTGGAGCATGGTGCGGGTAAAGCGGGAGATCACCTCCAGCGCCCAAAATTATATTCACGAAAAAACCTTGTGGGCAGCCCAGACTATTGACGATCAGTTGGGGGACAATCTCCGGGATCTGGAATTTGTCGCGGAAAGCCTGACGGGGTTGGAGACCCATTCCAGCGGTGTAATGCAGACGTATATGGACAGGCAAGCCCGGGCGATGGGCTTTTCGTCTCTGCTGGTAATGGACTTACAGGGAAGTGCGTATCAGTCTAACTCATCACTGACAGGGCTTTTGAGCCTGCCGGGAATACAAGACTCCATAGCGGGGCAGCCCGGCGTCTCCAATTTGGAGAAGCAAGGCATTCTATATTCGATTCCCATTTTAAAAGACGGACAGCCGGCCGGCGTGTTGGCTGGGATCCGCAGCCAGGAAAATATGCGGCAGATGCTTTTCACTGCAGACCCCCAGGACATGTACTGTATTATAGATCAGACTGGATCGATCATCCTTGCGCCTGCACAAATGGACCAGCTGCTGCGGGTGGATCAGCTGTTTCCGGAGAATCCGGAGGGAAAGCTGGCGGAAGATGTGGGCCAGCTGCGGTCGGACATGCAAAGCCGACGGCCGGGGCTTTTTCGGTTTGACGCCGCGGACGGATCTGATTCAGTGCTGTCGTATGAACCGTTGGAAAGCTATGGCTGGATTTTGCTGACCTTGACCCCCAGCAGTGTGATTCCTTATAAAATCGGCAGTCATGTCAGCCAGATTTATTGGATTCTGGCCGGCGTAGTTTTTTTGCTGACGGCTATTTTAATCGTTTTGCTGGTAACCTACCGGCAGATGGAATGGGTGGCGTTTGTGGATCCAGTCACCGGCGGCATGAATGATAACGCATTCCGCCGGCGGTGTGCGTCGCTGCTGCCCAAGGCCCCGCCGGGCACATACTCGGTTATATTTCTGCATATCAAGAATTTTAAATCCATCAATACCTGCTTTGGCAGCGCTATGGCGGACGATGTGCTGCGCCGCCTGTATGAAATTTTGCGGGCAGGGGTTCAGCCAAAGGGATTTGTGGCCCGGTCGGACGCGGATAAATTTTATATTTGCGTTCAGGACGGCCGAAAAGCGGAAGTCCGGGACAGGGTCCAGGGGCTGATCAAAACAGCCGCGGGGAAAATCTGCCTGATCCGCCCGGATACCAACACGCCCCATCCATTTGTCCTTCAGGCCGGCGCCTACGTGGTGGACGAGCCTAAGCTGGATATTACGAGTATCAAGACCCGGGTCAATATAGCCTGCTGCAACCGGGCTGCCGGCGAGGATGGGATCTGTAAATTTTATGATGTAACCCTGACGAAGCAAATCGCATGGGATCAAGAGCTGCTGGGCGCGTTTGAGAGCGCGCTGGAAAACGGGGAGTTTGCGGTGTATCTGCAGCCAAAGATATGGACAGCCAGTAAAACCATTAACAGCGCTGAGGCCTTAGCGCGCTGGAATCATCCCACAAGGGGCGTACTGCAGCCCAAGGAATTTATCCCGCTGTTTGAGGCCAACGGATGTATTTGCAAGCTAGATTTGTATATCTTTGAAACGGTCTGCGGGATGATCCGCCAATGGCAGCGGGAAGGCCGGGAGTTGATTCCGATTTCTGTGAATCTGTCCCGGCAGCATTTCAAACAGCCTGATTTTCTGGAGCAATATATGGAGCTGGCGCGGCAGTATGAGATACCGGAGCAGATGCTGGAGTTTGAGCTTACGGAATCAATTTTCCTGGATGAAAACAGCTTAGGGATGATCAAACGATATACAGATATGATCCACAAGCATGGTTTTTTGTGCTCTTTGGATGATTTTGGATCCGGCTACTCCTCGTTAGGGGTATTGATGGAATTTGATATTGATGTCTTAAAGCTTGACCGGGGCTTTTTCCGAGATATCGAGAATACCAGGGGCCGGGACATGATCGCGATTTTTGTGGATATTGTCCGTGAAATGGGCGCGATATCCGTGGCAGAAGGGATCGAAACGCCCCAGCAGCTGGCTTTGGCGGAGGCTCTGGGCTGTGATGTGGCGCAGGGATATGTTTTCGCGAAACCCATGCCTGCGGAAAGCTTTGCCGCCTGGGCAGACCAGTTTTCCGCAAAAGAAAAACAAAAAGACATTATCTGACAGGGCAGCGCCATGGCAGAGCGGCAAAAAAGGTACTCGTTTCGGTCGAACGAAGCGGGTACCTTTTTATCATAGCCGCAAGGATAATTTGCTCTCCGTGCCAAATTATAATTTCAGTCGGTTGGGATTTGTGCGCCAATATTTTGATTATAGCCCCATGGTTTTTGCAAGCAACAGCCATAGTATCCATTTGAACTGCCGCTGGGATGACGGCGGCCTTACAGATTTTTGCACTTTCGATATTCCCGGGGCGAGCAGCCGCAGTGCCGTTTAAAGATTTTAGAAAAGTAGAAGCTGTCGTTAAAGCCGCATTTGACCGCCACGTCCGAAATGCTGGTAAAGGTTTCCTGCAAAAGCAGCTTTTTTGCCTTGGCAAGCCGCAGGCTGGACAGATATCCGTTGGGCGTTTCACCCAGCTCCGCGAAAAAGCAGCGACGGACGTAATCCGCATTGTAGCCGATCTGGCGCGCCGCGTCAGCGATCTGGAAATCCGGGTTTTCAATATTTTCATAGATGATATTTTTCAACGCGTAAATAAATTGATGCCGGTACTGTTTTTGAGCGTATTTTTTGATATACTGGCAGATCGCGTCTAGAAGGCTGTCGGCAATAGAAACATAGTTGTTTTCTTTTCCCACAAAGACCCTGTGCAGCATATTCATCAGAAGAAGGATATTGCCGCTGTAGTCATGGATCACGAAAATATCGGAAAAATCAAGATTTTTTGCTTGGATATACATGTCGGTGTAGGGGAGGTCGGATACGCCGCTGTGCGGCACCCCGGGCGGCACAACCATCACATCACCAGGTGAAATCAAAAATGTTTCCCGGCCGATTTGCGAACGGTTCTCCCCGGTAAGATGGAGAATGATTTCCCAGGCCTGATGGGAATGGGCCGGGCAGCTGGTAATGGGCAGGCTGGTTTTGTCGCAGAATTCAATATTCATCCCGTACCTCCTTTTGTCTTTAATAAAGTGATACCACAAAAAGTCGGTTTTGTCAAGGTATAAATCAGAATAATCCATGTTCTTTTTAATCGGAAATGTTATAATAAACATACAAAAACCAGAAAAGAAAGGACGATGGATGATGAAACAATTAGTAATGACAGGCCCGATGCAGAGTAAGCTGATCGACGTGGAGAAGCCGGCGCTGGAGCGGGAAAACCAGGTAATGGTGAAGCTGCGCTACTGCGGCGTGTGCATGTCGGAGCATTATGACTGGGAACACGCGGAGGCGGGGATGTCCTTTGGACATGAGCCCATTGGCGTTGTCAGCCAGACTGGCAAGGCTGTGACGAAGGTCCGGGTTGGCGACCGGGTCAGCGGCCCATTTAGCGGCAACGCGGAATATGTGGTGACGGAAGAAGATAATCTTTGTATCATTCCGGACAACGTCCGGGACGAGGAAGCGGTTTTAGAGCCGCTGGGCTGCCTGATCAGCGCGGTCAGCAAAGTACGGATCCCCGTGGTCGGGGATAAAGTGGCCGT
Source organism: uncultured Clostridia bacterium (assembly GCA_965151315.1). Taxonomy (GTDB): domain Bacteria; phylum Bacillota; class Clostridia; order UBA1381; family UBA1381; genus Avimonoglobus. Next base: position 1,573 of record CBCTZG010000010.1, on the reverse strand, counting down.
AGTGGGCTGTGGATATATGGGCTGCGGCGCCATCAGCCTGCTGGCAAAGCGGGGGGCTCATGTGGTAGCGGTGGATATCCGGCAGGAATGCCTGCGGAACGCGCTGAAATATGGGGCCAAGGAGGTATATACCCCAGAGGAGCTGCTGGCGAAATATTCTACGGAAAGCGCCGGCACCTGGGCCCAGGATGGGGGCTTCCCCTTGGTTATGGAATGGGGCGAGACCAACGAGTCCCTAGATCTGGCGATTAAGATTACAAAGATGTGCGGGCAGCTGGCGGTAGGCGCGTACCATACGGGTGAGAAGCGGCTGATTGACATGCAGCAGCTGAACGTAAAGGCCATTGACTGCCTGAGCACCCATCCCAGAGAGTGGGATTTATTGCTGGCCTCCTGCCAAAACGCCATGCGGATGCTGGAGGAGGACAGCTGGAGCTATCGGTCTGTACCTACGAAGATTTACCCTATCACAAAATTTGATGAAGCCCAGGGCGGCCTGACCACCAAATACGGGAAGTATATGAAGGCGCTGGTCGACTGGACAAAGTTTGACGGCGAGCCGTATATCATCGGGTAACACAGCGGGAGGAAATCATGAAAATTGTAATTGCCAACGACCATGTCGCAGTAGAGCTGAAAAACCATATCCGGGATTACCTGGTTCATAAGGGCTGGGATGTTACAGATTTTGGCACGAACAGCCCGGAACGGGTGGACTATCCAGCTTACGGGAAAAAGGCAGGCCAGGCGGTAGCCCGGGGGGAGTATGACCTGGGGATCCTGATCTGCGGTACCGGCGTGGGAATTTCCCTGGCGGCCAATAAGATCCGGGGCGTTCGGGCCGCTGTTTGCTCGGAGCCCTATACGGCCCGGATGGCCCGATGCCATAACGACGCCAACATCATAGCTTTTGGCGCGAGAGTCGTGGGCCCGGCTATGGCGGAGATGATCGTAGACGCGTTTTTGGAGGCGGAATACGAGGGCGGCCGGCACCAGCGCCGGGTAGACATGATCAGCGCCATAGAAAAGGGGGCGCTGTAATGTACAGGATCGGTATAGATATTGGCGGGACGAAAATTAAGGCCGGTCTGTTTGACGGTCAGGGGAATTTGCTGGCGGCCGAAAAGGCGTACATACGGGACCTGCCGGATCTGTGCGTTTATATCCAGGACGCCGTATCCCGTCTGGCGGCACAATGCGGCGTCCAGACTCAGGCCATTGCCGCCTGCGGGATCGGGATCCCCGGGACAGTCACAAGCGACGGCCGTCGGATTGTAAAGGCGCCGAATTTACCGATGCTGGAAGAAAATTTCGCGGAGACTGTTGAGCATGGGTTAGGCATTCCCACAGGCCTGGTACAGGATTCCAGAGCGGCGGCCTGGGGAGAGTATCTATACGGCGGCGGCAGAGGAATGGACAGCGTAGTCTGTATAACCCTGGGCACGGGGATTGGTACGGGGATTGTGCTGGATGGCCGTATATATCACGGGGCGCTGGGCTGCGCCGGAGAAATCGGGCATAGCCCGGCGGTGCCCGGCGGGCGGCCATGCGGCTGCGGGAAGCATGGCTGTCT
>CBCTZG010000009.1:0-49984 GCA_965151315.1 uncultured Clostridia bacterium | reverse complement strand
CAAAAATCATTTTTACTCCTGCCTTCACACTAGTGTGCAATTTTTAATTTTGCCCCTGTTTTCCACGCCGGGAAATCGTGGATTTCACTGTGTTTTCCAGGGTTTTAGGCAGGAGTAAAACGCAAATTTTAGCATGTTCCAAACACCATGTTGTTTTTTATGTTTTACTCCTGCCTTAAATCATGTCGGCATACGGTATTTCCACAAAAAGATTGCCATCCCTATCCACACTGCCTCCCAATGCATTCGGCACCATATGCAAAACAACTCCTGCCTCAAAAGCTTTTAACATGCAAAAACCTTGATTTTAAGCCATTTTTTTGCACCAATTGTTAAAAAAAAATACGCTAAAAATTTTTACTCCCGGTATTGAATCCTGCCTGCAATGAGATTACAATGATACTGCAACTATCAATTCTGCATATCGTCCAAGTTATCCGGCATATAAATAAAACAATATAGGAAGGGGGATAGACAATTGGAATTGTTTGTGCACTATCCAGAATCAGAAGAGAATAAACATGTCTTGCGGCAAAAAGTATCAGAAGTTCAAGCCCAGGCAGTCATAAAATACATTTCAAAATTGACTTGCCCTCTCGAACAAAAACAGAAATTGGTGCAGGCAATCCAAGATTATATAAGAAACGGCCAGAAAAACTGACCGTTTCTTTTTCTATATTCCTATTGATTTTTTCATAAATTTCGGCTATAATATAAATAGAATATAGATTAGCCGAAATGAGGTGTTTTTATGTATATTAAACGAGATATAGAATCGCTTGTAGAAGCATTATCATCGGAATATCCTGCTATTTTAATTACAGGCCCAAGGCAGGTAGGCAAAACGACCATGCTTCAAAAGCTGATGGAGGGCACCGGGCGTGCCTATGTTACCTTAGACGATTTAACCGCAAGACAGCTTGCAAAAACCGACCCGGAATTATTTTTCCAGACTTATGGCACACCAATTTTAATTGACGAAGTACAATATGCGCCGGAGTTATTTACTTATATTAAAATCATGGTGGATAAAAACCATACTCCGGGGGAATTCTGGCTGACAGGCTCACAGGCATTTAAACTCATGCAGGGGATTCAGGAAAGTTTAGCGGGCAGGGTTGCTGTGTTGAATTTATCCTCCCTTTCGCAAAACGAGATTTACAACCACTGTGCAAATGAGCCGTTCAAGCTGGATTTGGAGCAGTTAAAGCAAAAGCAGAGCGAAGCGGACAGCGCTGACCTGATGCAGATATTCGAGCGAATCTGGCGTGGTTCTATGCCTGCAATCGTGAGCGGGACATACTCCAATCGAGATATTTTTTACAGCAGTTATATCTCAACGTACATCGACCGGGATGTCCGGGAATTGTTACCCACTATTGACAGCTTGAATTTTCTGCAATTTATCACCGCCGTTGCCGCAAGGACTTCCCAGCTTTTAAATATTGCGGAAATCGCCCGTGATGCTTCTATTGACCAAGTAACTGCGAAAAAGTGGCTGGGAATTCTGGAAACACTGGGCTTGATTTTCTATTTGCGTCCCTATTCCAACAATACGCTGAAACGTACCATTAAAACGCCGAAGCTGTATTTTACCGATTGTGGGCTTGCGGTGTATCTTACGAAATGGAGCAGTCCGGAAACATTGGAAAGTGGCGCCATGAACGGGGCTATTTTTGAAAATTATGTTGTGAGCGAGATTGTAAAATCCTATTACAATGCAGGAAAAGAACCGTATCTATATTATTACCGGGATAAAGACGCACGGGAAATTGATGTTATCATGGAAAGCGATGGGCAGCTTCACCCGATTGAGATTAAAAAATCAGCCTCACCCAACAGCGGTATGGTAAAGGCGTTTTCTGTACTGGATAAAGCAACCGTTCCCCGTGGTATGGGTGCAGTGGTATGTATGAAAGGTGAATTGTCGGCACTCAGCAGGGAAAATTTGATTGTTCCTGCGTGGTTGATATAGACGTAATTAGATTATTATTAATATACTATAAGAAACGGCCAGAAAAATTGACCGTTTCTTTTTCTGTTTTCAATTTATACGCTCTCTATATATTCGTCGAATTTTTATTACTGATTTGCAATAGTTTTTCCCACGTCCCCTTGAACATCCGCACTTTGTCTTGTTCCCAGCGCTTGACTTTGGTAATCTCAACATGCATCATAGCGGCAAGCTGTTTCTGTGTGATATGCAGTTGCTTGCGAATTGCTTTTATTTGTTGTCCTTGTCCGTCATACAGAAAACGGTTGTAATCGTCCAGCAGTTCATAAACATTGATGTGATACAACGCCGCCAGCTTATCCACCATAGCGGCTGGGTAAAAATCCCGTTGGTTATCTTCATAATCGCCATACGTTCCCCTATCCATGCCGATATACGCCGCAACGTCCTTTTGGTGCATGGCTTTTTGATAACGGTAGTATTTCAGCTTGTCCGATATATTTGCAATATCCGCCGGATTGGTATAGAGCAAATTAAACTTTTCTCCCTCTCTGTTGGTGGACGGTTTCAATAGACGAATGGTATGGATATACATGGGCATGAAAATCGTTCCATTCGCTCGATGGCTGTACAGCAGATACATTTGACCGTTCATTTTGGTTAAAATCCGCCAGTTTCTAAAATAGGGGGCTGAATTTCCCTCTTTTTGTTCAAAAAGAGCCGCTACGAGTGTATTGTTTTCTCAATACATCTTGCAACATAGGTAGCCAGCTTTGAATTTTTCTCTGGATTAAATGTGTTGATCCCCTTGATCAGGCCGATAATGCCAATGGATATTAAATCATCCATATTGCTTTCATTGCTGTATTTTTTCGCAATATGGGCAACCAGCCGCAGATTGTGCTCAATCAGCATATTTTTTGCCTCGAGATCGCCCTGCTGATACCGCTCCACATACAGCCGCTCCTCTTCCGGGGAAAGCTGCTTGGGGAAAGCGTTGTTGCCTCCCACATATCCCGCCAAAAACAAAAAATCCTGGATCATATTCCATAGCAACGCAAACAAAGAAAACACCCCCATATCATATACCCATAGTATATGATACGGAGGCCGCTTTGGTGCCTGTTCAAGCGTCCTTTTATTTTAAACCATCCGCAATTTCTAAAAGCCGGGACAGCCTATGGTTCACACCGGATTTTCCAATTGGCTTTTCCAACCGGGCGCCAAGCTCCTTCAGACTTTCATCCGGATAATCCAGCCGGATCTGGGCAATTTCCCGCAAGGTATCTGGCAGCTTATCCAGGCCCATCTTGGCCTTGATTTTTTCAATCGCCGCCAAATGCCGGCAATACGCCTGAGCCACTTTATCCATATTAGCGCTTTCACAGTTTACCTGCCGGTTCACATTGTTGCGGATCTCCTTTTCAATGGAGATATTGTATATCTCCATTGCCGCGCTGCCCGCGCCGACGATCCCCAGCACGTCGGCTATGATTTCATATTCTTTGATATATACGATATAATGTCCTTTACGATGTGTGATTTTGGCCGGTGCGTCCAGCGCACCCAAAACCGCCGCTAAGTCCTTAGCATCCGCCTCCGTCCGGGCGTCAAACTCCAAATGGTAGCTTTTAGCCGGATCAGAAATCGACCCGCCCCCCATAAAAGCGCCCCGGACATACGCCGCCTGGCAGCAAGCAAACGGACGGATCCCCGAAATATCTTCTTCCGGGCCCAGCATCAGGCCATCCATAATATTTTCTATCATTTTTTCATCCTGGACTGAAAATAGATAGGTCCTGCTGGATTCCCGGTAATCGTACTGCAGCTGGATACCCATGCACTCCGCCATGGCTGTCCGGATATATTCCGCTACCGCTTTGTTTTCCGTGGCGATCAGCATACTGCCTTGGGTAATCCGGCCGGCAAATTTTAAAACACCTGCCAGCTCCGCCGCCATACAAAATTCACAGGCCGCTCCCGCCGCCGCCAGCTTTCTCTTAATATCTGACGCAAAGGACATTATTGCCTACCCCGCTTTTCGCTCAGTTTCATGATCACCTGGGCAACCCGGTCAAAATCATGCCGTATGTATTTATCATCAATAATCCGCAGCAAATTATCCTCGATCAGGCCCACGGCCGAACCCGCGAATTTCTCCCGGTCAATTTCTACCGTTTCCGCATTCTCCGCACAATACCGTTCCAATATCTGTGGCGGGATTTTTTTATTATTGCAGATCACATAATCGCAGATCCCAGGATAGGAATGCTGTTCAACAGCCGCCAAATGGTCATAGACCGTATAAAAATCTGTTTCCGATGGCTGGGTCATAATATTGCATACATAAATTTTCACAGCGCCGCTTTCCCGGATGGCATCTACCACGCCGTTCACAAGCAGATTGGGGATTATACTGGTATACAGACTTCCCGGCCCCATGGTGATCACGTCGGCTTCCTGGATTTTTTCCAGGAGACCCGCTACCGGCTCCGCGTCCCGGGGGATCAGCTGGACTCGGTGAATCCGGACATCCCGTGGGATCCCGTGGCCGATATTGGATTCCCCCCGTACCACCTGCCCGTTATCCAGAACGGCGGCCAGGGTAATATCCGCATTGGTCACCGGGAGTACCAAGCCGTCAATGTTGAGCAGCTTATTCATTTTTTTCACCGCTTCGTCAAAGCTTTCTGAAATTCCGTTCAAAGCGGCTAAAAACAGGTTTCCAAAGGAATGGCCCGCAAGCTTCCCCTCCGGGAACCGGTAATTGATCAGATCCCGCATAACCGGGTCGATATTCGCCAGCGCGTTAATGCAGTTCCGGATGTCTCCCGGCGGCAGCATATTCAGGTCGTCCCGCAGCATTCCGCTGGATCCGCCGTCATCCGCCACCGTGACCACAGCGGTAATATGCTGGGTGAACTTTCGGAGCCCCCGGAGCATTGTAGAAAGCCCAGTGCCGCCGCCTAAAGCGACAATTTTTGTATCAAGATCCATGCCTGATTCTCCCGCAAATTTATTTTTCAATATCCCGGTAAATCATATTCACCTTATAGTCTGCTGCCGCCAAAGCCTCTCCCAGCTTATTGGCCATAGTCACGCTCCGGTGTCTGCCGCCGGTACAGCCGATGGCTATCGTCACGCTGGGCTTACCCTCCTCCGCGTACAGTGGCAGCAGAAATGCCATCATATCATTAAGCTTCCCCATAAAGTCCCGGGCGGTCTGAAAGCTCATCACATAATCCTGGACAGCCTTGTCATTGCCCGTTTGCGACTTCAGGTCATCGATATAAAACGGATTTGGGAAACAACGCACGTCAAATACCAGATCCGCGTCTACCGGAATCCCGTATTTGAATCCAAAGGCCATTACGTTAACCGTCATGATCCGCTGGCCGCCGGCGTCGCCGGAAAAAATTTCCTTTAATTTATGCATTAGATCGCTGACAGACAAATCCGAGGTATCAATCACAAAATCCGCCTCATTTTTCACCCGGGCCAGCAGCTTGCGTTCCTCCTGGATACTTCCCAGCAAGCCGTTTTCGCTGGCGATGGGATGCGTCCGCCGGGTTTCCTTATACCGCTTCACCAACACGTCGTCGGAAGCGTCTAAAAACAAAAGCTTGCAGTCATAGCCGTTTTTCTGGAGCTCCGCCAAGGTATCCGTGAGCTGGTTGATCATCGCCCCAACCCGCATATCGATGACAAATGCAATCCGGTCATTTTTTCCTTCCCCGAAAAAAAACATATCCGCGATTTTTTCAATCAGGACCGGAGGCATGTTATCAATACAAAAAAATCCCAGATCCTCTAAAAAACGGACTACCTGTGTTTTCCCGGAACCGGAAAGCCCGGTAACCACTGTAAGCTGCATAATTTTCCTTCTTTCTTCTTTAGCCGATAATCTTGATTTCCGGCTCTAACCGCACCGAAAATTTTTCTTCCACTGTTTTTTGTATAAAGGCGATCAAATCCAAAACATCTTGAGCAGTAGCGCCGCCTTTATTCACGATGAAGCCGGCATGCTTTTCCGACACCATGGCGCCGCCGATCGTATAGCATTTTAGCCCCGCCGCTTCGATCAGACTGCCGGCAAAATGGCCCGCCGGCCGTTTAAATACGCTGCCGGCGCTGGGCATGGCTAAGGGCTGCTTTTCCGTCCGCCGTCTGGTGTAGTCGGCGATTCTGACCCGGATATCCTCATACTGTCCCGGAACAAGCTCCAAAACCGCCGATAAAATCACGCACTGCCGGCCGGAAAACATACTGTGCCGATAGCCAAAATCCAACGCTTCTCCGTGTGCCGTCCGGATTTTGCCGGATTCGTCCGCATATGTCACGGATTGGATCACATTTTTCAACTCCCCCCCGTAAGCCCCGGCGTTCATAAATATCCCGCCGCCCAAGGTCCCTGGGATGCCGGAAGCAAATTCCAGCCCAGAGAGTCCGTATTTTAACGCCTCCGATGACAATCTGGACAGCAATATCCCCGCCTCAGCCGTGATCTGATTTCCAACAACCGTACAGGCGCTGGTCAGGCCGGATATTTTAATCACTGCGCCCCGGATCCCCGAATCCCGGACCAGCATATTCGACCCGTTCCCCATAATGATATACGGGACACCCCATCGCCGCAGCACGTCCATGATCCGCGGCACCTGTTCCGTACGCTCCGCCTCAATCAGGTAATCGGCCGGGCCGCCGATCTTAAACGAGGTATGGTTTTTCATCGGCTCATTGATCTGGATATGCGACACAATCCCTTTGAGTTCCTCTAACATGCCCATACGCGTCCTCCTCAAGCTCTATCCACAAATTATTTTCCGGGGTTTTAGATAATCCTGCAAGGCTGCCAGGGAGCGGTTTGCCACCAGCTCCTCCGGGAAACTGATTTCCGAAAGCATCTCCAAAGCCCGGGGATATTCCCCTACATCGCCGCAGAAATGGGCATCGCTGTCCACGGTAATGTGCACGCCAAGCGCCTTGCATTTTTGCGCGATCATTCTGCAAATAGCAATATTCTCCTGCCGCACCACAAAGCTATGATCATTAATCTCAATCAGTTTATGCAGTTCCTTGGCTTTTAATAACACTTGATCGTAATCATACCGGTAATTCGGGTTCCCGCTGTGGCCGATAATATCTACATATGGATTTTCCACCGCGCCCATATAAGCCGCCGTGTGGTCGCCGCCCTGCTTGCCGCCATACGACGGCGTATGGATGCTTGCTACCACGATTTCAAACCGGGCTAAAAGCCGCTCCGGCATATCTAAAGCGCCAGTCTCGTCCATGATATTTGCCTCACAGCCCTGTAAAATCCGGACGCCGCACAACTCCTTGGGCAGGCTCTTTAAATTTTCAAAATGCCAGATATGGGGCGCGTCCGGCAGGCCTATGCCATGGTCCGTCATGGCAACCGCCTCCATCCCTTTGTCCGCCGCGGCCCGGGCAAGCTCGGAAATTGTGCTGTAGGCATGGGAGCTGGCCAGGGTATGACAATGCAAATCCGTTTTAATTTTCAATCCGATTCATCTCCCGCTATTGTATATTCTTCTGCATTTCCGCCATCAGCCGCTTATTCAGCTCTGCGGCGGCGTTATAGCCCATGCGCTTTTGGCGGTTGTTCATCGCCGCCACCTCAATGATAACCGCCAAATTTCTGCCCAGCTTCACCGGCACAGTCAGGCTGGAAATGTTAATTCCCATCAGGTTCGTATATTCATCCACCATCCCCAGCCGGTCATACTGCTTGCCTTCCTCCCAAGGCTCCAGGTGTATGATCAGGTCAATGCTTTCCGTATCCTTAACGGCGCCGATCCCGAATATCTCCTTTACGTCAATAATCCCAATGCCCCGCAGCTCTACAAAATGCCGGATAATGGCCGGCGACTGCCCCACCAGGGTTTTGCTGGATACCCGCTTAATTTCTACAGCATCGTCCGCCACCAGCCGGTGGCCCCGCTTCAACAGCTCAATCGCAGTTTCGCTCTTGCCTACGCCGCTTTCTCCCAGGATCAGAATCCCCTCGCCGTAAACCTCCACCAGCACCCCGTGCCGGGTCATCCGTGGGGCGATCTGGACGTTTAAGTAACTGATCAGCGCGCTCATCAGGTTGGAGGTGGTTTCTTCCGTCCGCAAAAGCGTAACATCATACTTCTCCGCCAGCTCCAGCATTTCCGGCCAGATCTGCATGGCCCGGGTGATAATCAGCGCCGGAATTTTTTTGGAAAACAGCGTTTCTAACAGCCGGTACCGCTTCTCACTGGAAAACTGCTCAAGATAAGTCAGCTCCACCTTCCCCAAGATCTGCAGGCGCTGATTATCAAAATAATCGTAAAAACCGACGATTTGCAGGCCGGGCCGGTTTACGTCGGCTGTGGAAATCAGAATGTCGGCGCAGTCGCTGGAAGCGTACAGCCGCTCAAACTGGAATTCCTCGATTACTTTCGTCAGCGGTATCTTAAAAAGATTTTCATTCATCGCGGGTACCTCACTTTATGTTGAATTTGCATTCTACTGTTATTATACATGATTCTATTCTATTTATCAAATATAAATTTATAATTTTATACAAATTTACCGAAAAAAACTGAACCGCCGCTGGACTGCGCGTTTTTTTTCATATTTTTTTAGATTTTTATAAAAAATGCTTGCAAATCTGGTAATGATATGGTAAAATAGTTTTGTTTTGATAAGCGTAACGAAGTAGGAGGTGTTTTGGAATGGCAAAATGTGAAATCTGCGGTAAGGGCGTATCCTTTGGGATCAAGGTCAGCCACTCTCACAGAAGATCAAACAGAGCCTGGAAGCCGAACATTCGGAAGGTTCGGGCGGTTGTAAACGGGACTGCAAAGTCTGTTTATGTATGCACACGCTGCCTGCGTTCCGGAAAGGTAACCCGGGCGGTCTGATTTTGCATCGGAAGAATAATGGCAGAGAACAAGTTTGTTCTCTGTTTTTTCTTTGTTGATCTTTTTTTCATTTTTCTATTTGCATTTTGCGTTTCTTGTGTTATAATAAAAACAACAAAAGAAAGAAAACCTTTCGGTTTTTTGAAAATGTTTTTATTGTATCGGTGTGAAGCAAAGCAGATAAGCCGCTTTGCACTGATGATATAATAGGAATGGATTATGCCAACAATCTGATTTTAAGGAGTACTGCACTTTGGAGAAAATCGTGATTAAGGGCGGTATACGCCTGCATGGCGAGATCGCCGTCAGCGGAGCGAAAAATGCCGCGGTAGCTATCATTCCGGCCTGCCTGCTGATTGACGGGATCTGCCGGCTGGAAAATCTGCCGGATATTAAAGATGTCAAGCTCTTTTTAGATATACTCAAAAACCTGGGCGCCAGTGTTACATACGTTGACCGAAACACCGTGGATATTGACTGTTCGTCCGTCAATTCTTATGAACCAGACGAGGGGATGACCACTAAAATGCGGGGCTCGTCCTATTTGCTGGGGGCGCTTTTAGGGCGTTTTCATCAATGCTCCGTGGCGCCGCCGGGGGGCTGTGATTTCGGCACCCGGCCCATTGACCAGCACTTGAAGGGCTTCCGGGCCTTGGGCGCGGAATGCGACCTGTCCTACGGGAAGATCCATGGCAAGGCAGACCGGCTGGTGGGCGCGAATGTTTATTTTGATGTGATCTCAGTAGGCGCTACAGTCAATGTCATGCTGGGTGCCGTGAAAGCCGAGGGGATCACCGTCATTGAAAACGCCGCGAAAGAGCCCCACATTGTAGATTTGGCCAATTTCCTGAACGCTATGGGCGCTAAAGTCCGGGGCGCTGGCACGGATACCATCAAGATCACGGGGGTTTCTCACCTGCACGGCGGCGTGTATTCCATTATCCCCGATCAGATCGAAGCCGGCACCTTTATGATTGCCGCGGCGGCTACCCGGGGCGACGTGACCCTGACCAATGTGATCCCCCGGCATTTAGAGCCCATTTCCGCCAAGCTCATTGAGGCAGGCGCGGTGGTGGAGGAATTTGATGATAAAGTCCGGGTGTATGTCCCCGAAGACACGGAATTTAAAAAGATCAACTTTATCGCTCTGCCCTATCCAGGATACCCCACCGATATGCAGCCCCAGCTGGTGACTTTCTTGACGACAGTCTCCGGCACCAGTACGGCCCGAGAGGGCGTATGGGACGACCGTTTCCGCTATGTAAACGAGTTAAAGCGCATGGGCGCCGATATTAACGTGGAGGGAAAGCTTGCCATTATCAACGGCGTTTCCAAGCTTATGGGCGCCACAGTCCGGGCGACGGATCTGCGGGGCGGCGCGGCTATGATTATCGCCGGGCTGATGGCCGACGGGATCACGGAGATCAATGAAATCTATCACATCGACCGTGGCTATGAAAACTTTGAAGAGAAATTTGTAAAGCTGGGCGGCGATATCCGCCGGGTCCAGGTGGTACAGGACGTCTATTGACAGGAGTGGGACAAACTATGTTTTTATCGCTCATCAGCGGTTCCTCGGGCAATGCCGCGCTCGTTTCAGACAGCGAAACGACGCTTTTGATCGACTGCGGCATGTCCGGTCGGAAATTGGAACAGGCCTTAGCATCAATGGCTCTTTCCCCGAAGGACCTTGATGCTATTTTCATAACGCACGAACACATTGACCATACGGCCGGGGCCGGCGTAGCCTGCCGCCGTTGGGGGCTCCCCATTTACGCCACAGCTGGGACGTTTGCCGGCATGTCTGCAGGGCCGATCCCCGCGGAACAGATTCATGTCATTCAAAGCGGACAGGCGCTGTTTGTGGGCAGTATCGGCATAATACCGTTCCCAATCTCCCACGACGCCAACGAGCCCGTGGGTTTCCGGTTTTCCGTAGACGGCAAGATTTACGCTGTGGCTACCGACACCGGCGTGATGACCGATGATATTCGCAGCCATCTATACGGCGCCGATGCAGTTTTGCTGGAGTCCAATCATGACGTGAATATGCTGATGTATGGCGCATATCCATATCCTTTGAAAAAACGGATCCGAAGCCCCCGGGGGCACCTGTCCAATGACGACTGCGCCCAGACAGCCGTGGAACTTGCGTGCCACGGGACGACCCATCTGATGCTTGGGCATTTGAGTAAAGAAAACAATACCCCGGAAATCGCCTATCAAACTGTGGAAAATGCCTTAAAAGCCGCCGGCGCTTCCCTCTCCCGGGATATTTCCCTGCAGGTTGCCCGGCGCAGCGAGGTGACCAGATTATTATGAATATTACGGTTATTGCCGCCGGTAAGCTGAAGGAGTCCTATTTCCGGGATGCCGCGGCAGAATACGCCAAACGGCTTTCCCGGTTTGTAAAGCTGAAAATTATTGAGGTTCCAGACGAAAAAATCCCAGACGGCGCCGGTGAAAAGCAATGCCAGGCCATTTTAGAACGGGAGGGCCAGCGTATGCTGGCTCAGTATCAAGGCGGCTTTCCAGTGGCGCTCTGCATTGAGGGCGACCCGCTTTCCAGCGAAACCTTTGCTGAAAAAATCGCCCGGGTCTCTATGGAGCATAGCCAGATCACCTTTTTTATCGGCGGTTCCTTAGGCCTTTCGCCGCAGGTCAAGCAGACGGCCCGGCTCCAGCTGAGCTTCGGGCGGATGACCCTTCCCCACCAGCTGATGCGGATCGTACTTTTGGAACAAATTTACCGGGCATATAAAATCAACGCTAACGAAAGCTATCATAAATAGGCTGATGGCTTACGCTGTTTGTTTTTTTTGGGGAAAAGATCGAACCAATATTGCCGGGAATACACCCGGGAGACTTGGACGGCACTAAAAAGGAGGCTTTTATGTTTCGGGAAATGCGCAGAATAAGGCAGCAGCTTACACCTGCGGAAAGCATTGAAATATTAGAACGGAATACCGCCGGGGTTTTGGCTGTCAGCGGCGACGGCGGCTATCCTTATGCCGTTCCCCTAAGCTATGTGTACGCCGGCGGCAGGCTGTTTTTCCATTGCGCCAAAAGCGGGCACAAATTAGACGGGATCCTGCGGAATTCAAAGGTGTCCTTTTGTGTAGTCGATCAGGATCAAGTGGTGCCCGCGGAGTATACAACCTATTTCCGGAGTGTGATTGTATTCGGCCGGGCCCGGATCCTAGAGGATGCGGGAGAAAAGGAAGACGCCCTCCTGCTGCTTGCAAAAAAGTATTATCCAGATGACGCCCCGGGAAATCGGCAGAACGTTCTGGAAACAGACGGGCCGCGCCTGTATATGGTGGAGATCACAGCGGAGCATATAACCGGCAAAGCGGCTAAAGAGCTGATCAGGAAATAGGAGCCAGCCAAGAGGCCGGCTCTTATTTTTATGCACGGAGAAACGCTATGAAATTATTGCCCAGGATATTTTCCAAAATGGCTTCCGGCAGCCCCAGGCCAGCCAGCCGCGCCAGCTCCTCCTCATGGTTCCACATAGGGAAGTCCGTGCCAAAGAAAAAGCGGGCGGGGTCCATGGTATCCAGCATCCGCCGGGCCATATTTCTACCATCAAATGGCAGCGTACTGCTGGTATCAAAATAGACATTGGGCAGATCCAGATACTGCATCGCCGCATCCCACTGGCTCCAGCCCCCAAAATGGGCGGCAATGATCCGCAGCCTGGGGAATTCCTTTGCCACACGGGCGATCCTGGCCGGATGGGAATAATCATACCGCGCGTCCCCCGCATGGGTCAGCAGGAACATCCCTAGGCTGGAAAGGATATCAAAAATTGGGAACAGCCGCCGGTCGTCGATCTGAACCTTTTGAAAATCCGGATGCAGCTTGATGCCCGGCAAGCCGGCTCCTTGGATCCGATCCAGCTCGCACGCGAAATCCGCATACGCCTGATGCATAGTACCCAAGCCGATAAATTCCGGATGTTTGGCACACTGATCTATGATAAAGCTGTTGATGCTCTCTACCTGTTCCGGTTTAGTCGCCGTGGAGAATACCACGTATTGTTCTACCCCGATTGTTTGTCCCGCGGCCAGCAGCGTTTCCGCTGTGCCCCGGCAATCCATGGGAACACCGCCGTAAAAATCTGAAATCGCACCACAAGCCCGGTCCGCGATTTTCTCTGGGAAAATGTGGGCATGCGCGTCAATAATCCGCATAATATTTGCCTCCTAACGTCAAAAACGCCCCTGACGGACGTTTTTGACAGTATCTGTTATAATTTCTTCTGGTCGTTTTCCCGCAGCTCTACGCGCCGGATTTTGCCGCTGATCGTCTTTGGCAGTTCATCCATAAATTCCACAATCCTGGGATACTTATACGGCGCCGTATGTTTTTTCACATAGTTCTGGATTTCCTTTTTCAGCTCCTCTGATTTTTCCGTCCCCTTTGTCAGGACAATGGTCGCCTTAACGACCTGGCCCCGAATCTCGTCCGGCGCCGGTGTTACGGCGCATTCCAATACATAGGGGAGCTCCATGATCACGCTTTCGATCTCAAAGGGCCCGATCCGGTAACCAGAGGATTTGATCACGTCGTCGATCCGCCCTACATACCAGAAATACCCGTCTTCATCCCGCCATGCAGTATCGCCGGTATGGTACAGGCCATCGCTCCAGACCTCCTTCGTTTTTTCCTCATCCCGGTAATAGCCGGAAAACAGGCCGCAGGGTACATGCTTATCCGTCCTGATCACAATTTCCCCCGTTTCGCCGATGCCCGCGCTGGTACCATCCCCCAGTACGATATCCACATCATAGAGCGGCGAGGGTTTGCCCATGGAGCCGGGCTTGGGCGTCATTCCCCGAAGGTTTCCCACGGTCAGCGTCGTTTCTGTCTGGCCGAAGCCTTCCATCAGCTTTAAGCCCGTAGCCTTTTTCCATTGTTCGTAGACCTCCGGATTCAAGGCTTCGCCCGCCACTGTCGCGTATTCCAGGGATGACAGGTCATATTTCGACAGATCCTCTTTGATAAAGAACCGGTACATCGTCGGCGGCGCGCAGAAGGTGGTGATATTGTATTTTTTGAACATAGGCAAGATATCGTCTGCGTTGAACTTGTCAAAGTCATATACGAAGATTGCCGCTTCGCACATCCATTGGCCGTAGAGCTTGCCCCAGAGCGCCTTTCCCCAGCCAGTATCTGAAATGGTCAGATGCAGTCCGTCGGGATTGACGTTATGCCAGAATTTTGCCGTAATGAAATGTCCCAGGGGATATTTATGGTTATGGGTAGCAATTTTCGGATAGCCTGTGGTGCCGGACGTGAAGAACATCAGCATAGGATCGCTGCCGCAGGCGGAATCTGCCTTACGCGCATACACATCGCTGAACTTGGGCATCTCACTGTTAAAATCATGCCAGCCTTCCCGCTGCCCGCCGACTAAAATCATCGTTTCCAGCGTTTTGCTGCCGGCTGCGCCCAGCTCCGCCTGATGGGCCACATCACCGTCCGCCGTGCAGACGATGGCCTTCACACCGGCTGCCTGGAACCGGTATGCAAAGTCATGCTCAACCAAAAGATTCGTGGCCGGGATCACCACTGCGCCGATCTTGTGGAGCGCCAAAATGGAGAACCAGAACTGGTAATGCCGCTTTAAGACCAGCATAACCCGGTCCCCCTTGCGGATCCCTAGGCTTTCAAAGTAATTCGCCGTCCTGGCGGAATACTGGCTGATTTCCGCAAACGTAAACCGCCGCTCCTCCTTATTGTTCGATACATGCAGCATCGCCATCTTGTCCGGGCACTTTCTCGCCAGCTCATCCACAATATCAAAGGCAAAATTAAACTGCTCTTCGTTATGGAATTCAATGTCTGTCAGGCTGCCGTTTTCATCCTTTGTTGTCGTAATAAACCGCTTGTAGATCCCATGGGGTTCATGATGGATGGGGTCGTTTACCGGGCGTTCGCTTTCCACCGCCACAATGCCTGTATCCTCTCCGGCGTTCATGACTACAGCGTAAATCTCCGCGTCTTCCCCATTGACAGCCATCAGGCCGTGGGGGATGGAGCTGTTGTAATAGATAGAGTCGCCGGCGTAAAGCGTTTCCACATGGTTGCCCACCATAACCTCGACTGTACCCTTGATCACAATATCAAATTCCTGCCCATTGTGGGTAGACATCTTCATGGGGCCTGCCTGCTCTTCCTCCGAATACGGCAGCTTGACCCAAAACGGCTCCGCGATCTTATTTTTGAACATAGCCGCCAGGTTTTTATACGCCAGGCCCTTGACCCGGGTAATGGGCAGGCCGCCGCCCTTCCGGGTTACGGTATAGCTGGTCAGCGTAGGGCTGGATCCCTTCAAAAGGTCGGTGGGGTCTACATTGAAGCATTTCGCACACTTATAAATAAATGTAAAGCTGAAATCCCGGTCTCCGTTTTCATAGTCCGAATATTCTTCTGTTGAAACACCCGTATTATAGGCCATGGTCTGCTTGGAAATCCCCAAGATCTCCCGCATATTCCGAATTCTTTCCGCCACCTCACGCAATTGTTCCCGCATTGCATCTTCCTGCATCATGTTTCCTCCTTTGATCGATCTATTTTCTATTTTTCTTGAATAAAAAAACCGTCCCAAAGAAAACCTTTGAGACGGAAATTGATCCGCGGTACCACTCAAATTGCACCCAAGGGCGCCAACTCATAGACTCCAACAAGTCTCTTGCTATTACGCTGCAAATCACGGGAAACGTCTACTTGCCAACCGGCTTTCGGGCTTCCGGCTCGGAAGTGATGGGTCATTTGAAAACCTCTGCCATTGGCTCGCAGCAACCGCCAACTCTCTCCTCGGCTCGGGCTTTCGACCGTCTTCGTCATAGCCTTTTTTTATTCAATTATCGTAATCATACCACGATTTCCATGGTTTGTCAACAGTTTTTTGAAAAATTTTATTTGTCCCTGTATTTGATTCAATGGTCTTTTACCGGCGTTTACGCATAACCGCAGGAAACCAGGCGCCAGGCGATCCTTGCCAAAGCCCAGTTCCAGCCCGTATATTCAAAATCAGGCTCCCAGCCTCCCCCGCCTTTCGGGGGACTATGGAATGCAGACTGGACTGGCCGTAATCCACTGCGGCGTCCTCAACCCGGCCGCAGGCGCATAACAACGGCAGCAGCAGTAATATTCAAGAAATCCTGCCTATCCGTTTGCTGCTCATTCCATCACCTTATATTCATAGCTGGGATTATCATGGGCAAAAATTTCTTCCAGTTCTGGAGAATAGTACACCGTATTGGAATCCATGACAAAAATAGCAGATACGTTTTCGTATTCCCGGATCAGGTTCGCCCCCTCACTGTACCCCAGGATAAAGCAAGCCGTACTCAGTGCGTCCGCCAGGGTGGCATCCTCCGCTACAATGGTCACAGAACGCAGACCGCTGTTGGAGGGGGATCCCGTATTGGGATTCAAAATGTGATGATACCGGACGCCGTTCAGCTCAAAATACCGCTGATAATCCCCGGAGGTAATCACGCACTGGTTCTCCGCCCGGATACTGCCCAGCAGCTTATTGGGATTTTTCGGATCCTGGATCCCGATATTCCAGGCGGAAAATTGATTTTTCTTCCCCAGCGCGTAAGCATTCCCGCCCAGGTTGATCAGTGCGCTTTCTACGCCCTCCGCCCGCAGCATTCGCACAAGCCCGTCCGTAATATAGCCCTTTGCAATCCCGCCCAGGTCGATCTTCTGGCCCCGATTTTCCAGCTGGGCTGTATTTTTCGTGGTGTCGACTTTCAGTCCTTTAAAATCTACCGTATGGATCGCGGCAGAAATATCGTCAGGCTGCGGCAGGGCGCCGTCCGTCTTGGCCTGCTCCCATAAATCTACCAGGTTGCCCACTGTCACGTCGAAAAAGCCGTTGGTTTCCACAGCATATTCCTTGGCCCGGGCCAAAATCGCCGCCGTATCCGCCGAAACCTCCACTGGCCTGCCGCTTCCGGCCGCTAGGTTGATTTTTGAAATATCACTTTTAGGCTTACGCGTCGAAAACAGATCGTCCATGGCATAAATATAGTCCCGGCACTTCTGTAGGATTACATTGCCGTTTTTCGGGGTTGTCACTGTAATTTCTGAATCCGTTCCCAGCGCGCCGGAAATTTCGGCCGTGTACGACGCGCTTTGCGACGCGGCCGTCAAAAGCAGCGCCGCCAGGCCAATAATCAAAAATACCGAAATCTGCGTCCATTGTTTCTTTTCCATGCTGTTCCACTCCTCGCCTATATGACAAAAATCCCGAAGCCGCGCAACATCAGCCTGGGATTTTACCTTCTCCAAATATGTATATCATACCATGCTTTTCTGAAATTGTCAATTCTGGCGCGGAAAAAAATGCCGGTGCATAAATAATCCCCGCAAAGCGGGGATTCAAATTCTTTTATAAAAAGCGTTCAATATCCCGAAGCACCTGCTCCTGGTACAGGTTGATCCGTTCAAAATCCATATAAGGCACATAATACTGCTCTAATTGATCATGGACGGCTTTTGCTTTTTTGATCACCGTTACCGCCCGGTCCACCATCGTGCCCACCAGTTCCCGGCTTTCCTGCAGATCAGCCGCCAGGGCGGAAGCCCTGTTTTTATTCAGCAGGCCGTCAATATCTACAGCTGTCCCGGCAGCGCCTGTAGGGTATTGGGTGAAGAAATCATCTGTGGTGATAAATACCCCGATCTGAGGCACGGTCATGTGGAGGATATGGTCCCGGGGCCGCAGCGGGTCGTAGAAGCACTCGATATCATAGCCGTTTTCTATAAACCACCGGGCCGCCTTGGCTAAAACCCGGCTGCTTCCCCCTGTAATCCGGCCCCGCAGGATATAGGTCTTCGGGTAGGTAAAAGAATTGGGAAAGCTGATGACCCCAAGAGGGGAAATCGCAGTCAAAAATAGCTTCCGTTCTATCCCCGTCCTGCCTGGAATTTTTTTGACCCCAGACGTCAGCTGGCCCGCCGCCTCCAAAACAGACGTTTCCGAAAGGCAGGCCTGGTTGATTTGCGCAATGTCCTGGTAAAACTCCCCCGCCGCCCGGATATAATGATACGCCCGGGTATAGTGGGTCTTAATTTCCGCGTTACAGGCCAAAATATTGTCCTTCTGCTCCCGGATGGCCGTCTCGTTCCAAAATTCACCCATATGCAGAATCGTGTCTACACAGCCGGGATTTTGAGGATCCACAATATGCGGGCTTGTGCCGTCTACCAACGCGACCCGCAGATCCCGAATGATAACCCCGTCCAGGGAGTCCGGGTCTGAGGAGCAGTGGAGATAGTCAATTTCCAGGTTCTTGCTGTCCGCCCACCGGGCCGCCTTCTTCATCAGCGTAGATTTTCCCGTGCCCGGGCCGCCCTTGATGGCGTATATTTTGTTGGCTGCTTTCTGATCCAATAACGATTCATAATAGGAATAAAAGCCTTCCGTTGTGTTTCCGCCTAAAAAATAATGCCGTTTCATGATTTGCCCCCCATTTTTAGATTAGATTCGTTTTATTGTATGCGGCCCCTTTGGAGGATATGCCGAAAAAATCAGCGCCGGTCCATTTGGGTACAAGGCGCCGTCCTGCCAGGCTGGGCAGGCCCGTCTGTAAAGCAGGCGATATAATCCAGTACAGCCCGGCCAGCCGGATCTCCAGGCTAAAGGGGCTTTCCCGCAGCCCTTGCACTTTTTTACAAAGCATACCCGGACAAAATTGGCCGGGTTTTCCCCATACCGGGTTGGACATTTTTTTGTCTGCCGTTCCTCATCCGGAATCCGGCAATTTATAAATAGGCGTAAAAAAACAGACGCACCGCGTCTGTTTTTGCATTTAATATAAATTTTACAATATCTGCCGCAGCACTTCAACCAACGCCGCCATCTGCTCCTCCGTACCAATGGTAATCCGCAGATATTCACTGATCCGAGGCGCGTCAAAATGCCGCACATAAATATCCCGGGCCCGCAAAGCCGCCAAAATTTCCGCCGCAGGTCTTTTGGGGTGCCGGGCAAACACAAAGTTTGCCGCCGGCTCCGGGAAAGTAAAATCCAATTCCGCCAGTTTTTGTACAGTCCATGCCCGCGTTTTCCGGATCCGGGCAATGGTATTGCGAAAATAATCCTCATCTCGCAAAGCCGCCGCCGCCGCTTCTATAGCGACGCCGCTCAGGGTGTAGGAATTAAAGGAATATTTCACATCATTTAACGCCCGGATCAACGCCGGGCTGCCAATGGCGTATCCCACCCGCATACCGGCCATGGAACGGGACTTAGAATACGTCCGCACCACCAGCAGGTTTTCGTATTTGGGGATCAGCGCCAGCGCCGATTCCCCCGCGAAGTCAATATACGCCTCGTCAATCACCACGATCACGTCCTGGTTATGCCGGATGATTTCCTCAATTTCCCGCAGCGGCGCGTACAAAGATGTAGGCGCGTTTGGATTAGGCAGGATCACCCCGCCGTTTGGTGGAAAATAGTCTGCCGGATAGATCAGAAATTCCGGCCCCAGCGCCGGCCGCCGGTACTGGATCCCAAACAGCTCCGCCCATACGCTGTAAAAGGAATACGTAATATCCGGGAACAGAATCGGCCGGCCATTAGAAAAAAATGTCATAAACGCCATCGCCAGCACGTCGTCCGAGCCCACACCAGCAAAAACCATATTCTTTCCCACGCCGTGATAAGCGGCCAGCGCCTCTGTAAGCTTCCCCATTGCAGGATCGGGATACAGCCGCAGGCTAGCCGGATCATAGTTCCGCAGGGCCGCTTCCACACTGGGCGAAGGCGGATAAGGGTTTTCGTTGGTATTCAGCTTGATCATCTGGCGTCTTTGGGGCTGTTCCCCCGGGGTATAGGGGGTCACCCGCCGGATTTTATCCTCCCAAGGCTTCATCGGGCCGCCCTCACTTTCTTACCCGGATCTCTACGGATTTTTTGTGAGCACAGAGACCTTCCACGCCTGCCAGATGGCTGGCGGCCCGGGCCAGGTTTTCACAGCCCGCTTTGGTCGCCTTTTGGTAGAAAGCTGTTTTGATAAAGGTTCCTACCCAAACGCCGTTGGAAAACCGGGCCGTCCGCAGCGTAGGCAGGATATGGTTGGTACCGGAGCAGTAATCGCCGAAGGTCACCGGGGTATAGCCGCCGATAAACAGGGAGCCGTAATTGCGGAGCTGCGCCGCCACCGCGTCGTCCTCCGCCGTCTGTACCTCCAGATGCTCCGGCGCCCGGTCGTTGGCTAATTGGATCGCCTCGGCCATGTCTGCCGCCAGGACAATCCGGCCGTTATCCAACCAGGCCTGCCGGGCGATCTCACCGGTCTCCAGCTCTCCAGCCAGCCGGTCCACCGCCGCCAAAACCTGTTCTGCCAAGGCCAAGCTGGTCGTCACCAGCTCCGCCGAGGCGTTGGGGTCATGCTCGCACTGGGCCAGAATATCAATGGCCACAAATTCCGGATTCGCCGTATCGTCAGCAATAATCAGCACCTCGCTGGGGCCGGCCAGGCTGTCAATCCCCACGGTTCCCGTTACCTGCCGCTTCGCCTCGTTCACAAACCGATTTCCCGGCCCTACGATCATATCCACCCGGCCCACAGTTTCCGTTCCATAAGCAAAGGCGCCCACAGCCTGAGCCCCGCCCATACAGAACATCCTGTCCGCCCCGGCAATATCCATAGCTGCCAAAACCACCGGATGCACGGTTCCATATGCCTTTGCCGGCGGACAGCAGGCATACACGTTCTGTACGCCGGCTATTTTGGCGGTTAGTACGCTCATCAAAGCTGAGCTGGGCAGCGGATACCGTCCTCCCGGCACATAACAGCCGCAAGTCTCTACCGGGATCAGCCGGTGCCCCAGCCGGATCCCCTCTACTTCACTGTCCATCTCCATTTCCCGCAGGCAGGCCAGCTGGTTTTTCGCATAATTTTCAATCTGCCGGGCCGCAAACCGCAGGTTTTCCACCGTTTCCGCCGGCACCTGCCGGTAAGCCGCTTGTATATCCTGTCTGGTAATTTCCAGCGGCACGCCTTCCAGCCCGTCAAACCTTTTCGCGTATTCCCCCAGGGCCTTGTCGCCCCGGGCACGCACCTGCTCCAAGATTTCCGCCACCGTTGTGACTAGGCTTTGATTTGTTTCGTATGTCTTTTTCTGCTCTTCTTTGATTATTTTCATCTGTATACACCCCATTTAGCAATCATTATATCAAATCTACAGGGGAAAATCAACAAAAACCTACCGTTGGGACAAATTTATGCCATACTTTTTCCGGATGCGGAAAAGCTTTTTCATCAGCGGCTCCGCTCCAATGGCTAAAAACAGAAACGTAGCCGCCCCATGAAGCAGGTTGAACCCCAGGCCCGCCGCGTACACTGCCGCCAGGCCGGCCGGCGTTATTTCCGAGAGTGTCATAGCCGCCGATTGGAAGTCCATGATGCCGCCGTAGATCACCACAGTAGCCACGCCGCCGAACACCGCCGCAGGCCACCGCTTTTTCGGCAGGATACCGGCTTGGGAAAGGACGCCGGCCAGCAGACCTAAAAGCCCCATGGCCGCCATCTGCCACGGTGTCCAGGGCCCCATGCCAAAATACATATCCGATGCAAACATAGAAACCGCACCGACCAAAAAACCCATTTCCCCGCCAAAGCACATACCGGCCAGCACCACAATGGCAGCGGCCGGTTTCAGCTGCGGCAAAGCCGCGAATCCGATCCGCCCAGCCACACACAGTCCGCAGAACACCGCCGCCAGCACAATCTCCCGCGCCTTGGGGCGCCGGCGCTCATACGCGAACAGGAACGGAATAAAAATCTCCGCGATGATCAGCAGGCTGATCCATAAATATTTCCGATTATCCAAAAACCGGACCCCGGCATAAATCGTCAGCGGCACGGCTGCCAGGCCGGCCAGCAGCAGCGGGATATACCGCCGCCGGCCGCCGGTCTTTTGCTTTGCCGGCGGCTCTTGATTCAATTCGTTTGCCTTCGGGCGCGGCTTTGACCGCACCGGCGCCGCCGGCTGCCGCCCTCCAAAAGCCTGGATTACATCCGCCGCTGTCACTGCCCACGGCATCTGATGCCGGGCCATCCGGCTGGCGGCTGTTGTATAAAAAGCGTTGCCGGCGAAAAACACCTCCGGCGGCCCTTCCGAAACCATGGCCCCATCGAAAAGCAGGCTGCACCGGTCAGCATATTCCGCGCAGAACTCCACGTCATGGCTTACCAGGACAATTGCCGTTCCCCGGGCCGCCAGGCGCCGGAGGATACCGCCAAATACCTGCTTAAACCCATTATCCATCCCTTTGGTAGGCTCGTCTAAAAACAGGATTTTCGGCCTTTTTAAGAGGAGCTTAGCCAGGGCTGCCCGCTGCTGCTCACCGCCGGACAAATCATACGGATGCCGGTCCAACAGCCCTGTCAGCTCACAGAAATCCGCCATTTCCCGGATTGCCGCCGGCTGATCCGTCATCTCTTCCAATTCCTGGGCCACAGTATCCCGGCTGAATACGGTCTGGGGATCCTGGGGCAGCATCCCTGCTATACCGGAAAATTCCTCCCGGCTCTTGACAGGCTTTCCTGCCAGCAAAATTTTTCCCCGCCATGGGGATTCTAACCCGTTCATGACAAAAAGAGCCGTTGTTTTTCCCGCGCCGTTGCCGCCCAATATGGCCTGGATTTCCCCAGCGCAGACGGCATAGGAAAAATCCCGGAGTACTGTTTTTTCTCCATACTGGAACCAAATATTTTCCGCGCTGAGCAGGACTTCCCTGCCCCCCGGCCTAATGCGCTCCGCAGGCGGCACGGGCGGCCTTTCCGCCGCCATCCGGTCGATCCATTCCCGGCCGTCCCGGACGGTGACCGGGCAGGGAAACGGGTTATCGATGGCGGCATGGATCCGCATGGGGACGGGCATTGATAAAAACATCCTGTTTTCCTTCAGCTGGGCGCCGATCTCTTCCGGCCCGCCGGCGGCAATAATCCGCCCTGTCTCCATTACAAGGACTTGATCTGATAATGGCATGGCCTCTTCCAGCCGGTGTTCCGCTAAAATCACAGTCGTACCCAGCTCCCGGTTCACCCGGCCCAGATACGCCAAAAATTCGGAAGCAGCAATGGGATCCAGCTGAGCAGTGGGCTCATCCAAAATCAGTATGTCCGGCTCCGTCACCATCACCGCCGCCAGGTTCAATAGCTGCTTCTGGCCACCGGAAAGGCTGGCCGTATCTGCCCGGAACCAGGCGCTGATCCCAAAAAACGCCGCCATCTCCGCCACCCGCCGGCGGATCGCCGGTGTTTTCTCGCCTAAGCTTTCCAGTCCAAAAGCCAGCTCGTGCCAAACCTGATCGGTAACGATTTGGTTTTCCGGCTTTTGCATCACAAACCCAATCCGCCGGCTTTCCTCCCGCCGGGAAAGCTGGTCGATCGGCGTACCAGAGAACCACACCATTCCTGTCCTTTGTCCCGCGGGACGCAGAGAGGGCTTAAAATGCCGGAGCAGAGTGGATTTTCCCGATCCGGACATGCCGCAAAGGGTAACAAAGCTGCCCTTGGCAACCGTCAAAGAAATATCGTCCAGGCTTAACCGCTCTTGTCCGGGATAGGCAAACGATAAGCCCTCTACAGATAATAAACACAAATCGATCATCCTTCCTTTCGGGGGCCGCAGAGGGCGGCGGGCAGCCTGTTTCCTGTCAGCCGGCTAAGGATCACCGGCAGAAAGCACAAAGCCAGGAATGCCCCGCAGCCCACTGCTGTCCAGGCGCCTGTTTCCAGATAAAAAAACGGAAAATACGCATAATAGATCCCTTCTTGTCCAATTCCCACTAAGATCAAAACCCACAACGCAAAAATGCAGGCCAGCCCGAAGCCGTCCCGTTTGGTAAAGCGATATAAAGAAAAGGACGTGCGGCCCCGGAGACCATAGCCCCGGCTGTTCATCGCGTCCGCCGTATCCAAGCCGTTTTCAAAGCACCAGGTGACCATCACAGATAAAATCCGGACCGCGCCTCGGAATTTTCCCAGCCGGCCGCCATGGACAATGCCCATGCACAGCTGTCCCCGGCGCACCTGCTGGAACTGCTCGCGAAACCGGGCCGCAAACCGCATTGTCATAGATAAAAGCAGCGCGGCCCCCGGCAGGATCCCGCCAAGCAGGGCCATGACCTTGTCCATGGTCATAATCCTATTGAGCGCAAAAAACCAAAAAAGCACCGCCCCCAGCATACACGCCGCGCCGGCCCCAAATAAAATGGATTCTAAGGTCAGCGGGGTACCGCTGGGAAAATAGGCTAAAATCGTCCCACCCTGGTGGTTAAACAGCGGGTTGATGCCTGCGGCCACAATGATTATTGGCAGGATCCCCAACGCATACCGCCGGGCCCGTTTCTGATCCAGCGCAAACGCCGCCGCTGCCCCGCCAAAAAAGGATAATCCCAGGAAAATCGGGTGCATATAGACCATGGTAAAAATCAAAATCCCGGTAAAGTAAAGAAAAATCACAGCGGGGTGAAAGGTTTCCAGTATTTTTTTCACCTTATCCCTCCTGGGGCTCCGCGCCCACGTCCCGGCCGCCGTCGCAGGTGTATACCCATTCGATCTGATCCCCTGGCGAAAGCTTATACTGGCTGGCGCCAGTCTGAATAAACGCACCGTTCACCTTGTACAGCCATCCCGACAAATCCCCGGCGTCCCGTTCATAAAGATTGGCGATCCCCTTGATGTAAGCCGTGTCAAATCCGGGGGTATAGGCAAAATCAAAATGGATCTGATTTTTTTTCAGCTCCCGCTGGAGTACATTGAACACTGTTTCCTCCGCGAAAAACGCAATATTTTCTCCTTGGTACAAGATCCCGTCCGCCGGGATAATGGCCTGCTTTTCCTTTTTCAGCCGATCCATATTCGCCAGTACACTGTCGCAGCGAACCGTTAACGTGCAAACAAGCTTTTGCTCCGGGGCCTGGGTAACCTGGGGCTGGGGCGTGTTGGCAGCTGTTTCTGCCGCGCCGGGCTGCTGTGCAGCTGCCGAAGGATTGGCAGACGGCGCTTTCGATACAGTGGTTCCCGGCGACGCTGTCCTTACGGCATTAGGCACGGCTGTTTTCACAGCCGGCGGCGTTACTCCCACCGTTTGCTCCGCCTGGTCATCCGCCGCCGGCGCCTGGGATTTTGTTGGAATTAAGCTGTCCCCTGTCTGGGCAGGCGGCTCTGGCGTAACAGCCGGCCCGGCGGATTTTTGCTGGGCTGTTCCCAGCGTCAGGGCCAGGGCCAGGGCAGCAATTAAAATCGCGCCGATTCCCGCGGCCATTCCTTGCTTTTTGGTTAGTTTCATGGAATCTATCCCCTTCTATTGTTCATCCTTCCAAAGATTATACAGCATCTGGGCAACCTCTCCCCGCAGAATGCTTTCTCCAGGCCGGAGCTCGATATCCTCCGCCGGCAGAATGCCGCTGGCACAGCAAAACGCCAGTGCGTCTTTTGCCCAGTCTGAACAGGTCTGATAATCGGTGAACTGCGCCAGAACATTGCGGACAGCATCTGCCGACAGCTCTGTTTGCATTCCCATAATATCAGCGCACTGCCGAACCATCACCGCCGCCTGCTCCCGGGTAATTTCCGCCGCCGGGGCGAAATGCTCCGCGTCCATACCGCTGATGATCCCGGCAGTGTAGGCGGCGCCCACATAGCCGGCATACCAGCTGTCCGGTGCCACATCCGAAAAATTGCCGCCCGGTGCAGGAGCGAGCCCCAGCCCCCGGGTCACAAGAACGGAAAATTCCGCCCGAGTCATGGTCTTTTCCGGCATAAATTCCGTTTCCGTCATACCGCTGATCAGGCCCCGGCTGTACAGTGCCTGGATCGCCGCTGCATTGGGATGACCCGCAATATCTGTAAAGGGCGTATTTTCAACCGATTCCGCCGGCTCGGTTCCAGCGGGCTCCGCCAATTCTACATCCTGCATGGCATAGAACGCGCTCTTTCCCATTTCCCGGCGCCATAGCGCGGTCAAGGCCATAAACGCCTGCACCGTAGCCAAACTGTTTTCATCCTCCCCGGCGGCGTGGCGATAAGCGCCGTTTTCCAAACGATAGCTATATAGATTTTCCAAAAGGTTCCCGCCAGCCTTTACAAACCGCGGATCCTCCAAATCGATGTCCAAGCCGCACAGCGCGATCATCACCTGTGCTGTGCTTTCCGAGGCTTCTATACCCCAGCTTTCAAAGCCGCCGCTCTCCTTCTGCATAGCGGACAGGCAGGCGAGCCCCCGCTCTATGGCTTGTCCAACCGCTTCCTCCGCCTGGTACGGAGCCAATGCCTGCAGGACCAGAGCGGTTATATCCGGATCACTGTCCCCAAACAGGGTAAATCCGCCGTCCGGCTTTTGCTGCTCCAGCGCCGCCTGCACGTATTGCCGGCTAATGTCTTCCGTTCCATAGTCCCGGCTGTTTAAGGCTAACAGGGCGTAGGCTACGGCGTTGAGGCCTTGGCTGGCAACATTCTCCACATCCTGCAGCGGCAGGGTCAAGTCATATCCGGCAAAATCCTGCGGATTTTGCCCCGCGGCGGTCAACACCAGCACCGCCTTGGCATATTCCAACGGGTTGCTTGCACGCAGGACCCCATCCTGATCGCGGACCCACTGCGCATAACGCTGGCAATAGTCTGCCAGCAGCTCTTTTGAAGCCATGTCCGCCCGAGCCAGGGCCAAAATTGTCCAAATGCTGTCCGCCGGCACGCTTACCGCGGCCGCCGCCGTATCTTGTATGTACGCTCCCGTTTCCTGCCAATCATCCAGCGGCGCCGCATAGGCGCACAGGCCAAAGCTCAGGATGATTGCCAGAAAAAAAGCGCTGATCCTTTTTTCCATCCAGTATCATTCTCCTTTCCAAACCAGTGCTGGCTTTGAAAAAGGTGCTTCCGCTGTTTTCGGAAGCACCCGGTATATATCCGGTATTACGGAAGGATATTCCCCGCAGCGCGGTAGACCGCGTACCACTCTTCTCTCGTCAGCTCAATCTCCATAGCCTTGGCAATCCCACGAATCCGTTCCGCATTGATAGTACCCAGAATTGGCTGCATCTTGGCCGGATGCCGCAGAATCCAGGCGATGGCAATGGCTGAATTGGTCACATTATATTTTTGCGCCAGCTCGTCAATTTTGGCGTTCAACTCCGGAAATGCCGGATCGTCCAAAAATACGCCGCCGAAAAATCCGTGCTGGAACGGCGACCAGGGCTGAATCGTAATGTCCTTTAAGCGGCAGTAATCCAAAACGCTGCCGTCATGGTCTACGGAAGATTCATTCGTCATATTCACATTGACGCCATTGGTGATCATCCCCGCATGGGCAATGCTCAGCTGCAGCTGGTTGATGACAATATCCTGCTCCACATATTTTTTAAGAAGCTCAATCTGCATGGGCTTTTGGTTGGAAACGCCGAAATACCGCACCTTACCGGTCATCTGCAGAGTATCAAAGGCCTCTGCCACCTCTTCCGGATCCGCTAAAGCATCCGGCCGGTGCAGAAGCAGAATATCCAGATATTCCGTGTTCAGCCTCTGCAGAATCCCGTCTACAGACTCTAAAATATGGGCTTTGGAAAAATCGAAAAATCCTTTGCGGATACCGCACTTGGACTGGAGTATGATTTTTTCCCGGACAGACGGATTCATACCAATCACATCGGCAAAAATCCGCTCGCAGTCACCGCCGCCATAAATATCCGCGTGGTCAAAAAAATTCAAGCCCAGATCTAACGCCGTATCTACAAAGGCCTGGGCCTCCGCCCGGGTCTTGCTGTTGATCCGCATGCAGCCCAGCGCGATCTGCGGCACCTCTAAATCAGTATGGGCGATTTGTATTGTCTTCATCGGTAAGCTTCCTTTCTGGCTTTTTTCTAAACTTACCATAAGACGGCCGGATTGTCAAGACCCTGGGAAAAAGTTTCATGATTTTTTCCCAATCTTCTCATAAAGACATTCCATCGCCTCGCCGACACCGCCCACCCGGTCGATCAGCCCGCATTCTACGGCCTTTTCACCAAAGAGTACGCTGCCTACATCATTTGCGATTTCGTCCGTGGTCAGCATCAGCCGCTTAAAGGCCTCATATTCAATATGAGAGTGGCGGACGATAAAATCAATGATCCGGTCCTGCATTTTTTTCAAATACTCAAAGGTCTGCATCACGCCAATGACCACCCCATTCATCCGCATGGGATGGATGGTCATGGTGGCGGAGGGGACAATGAATGAAACATCGGCGGAGACCGCCAGCGGTACGCCGATGCTGTGACCGCCGCCCAGCACCAGGGATACCTTCGGCTTTTTCATGCCTGCGATCATTTCTGCCATGGCCAGCCCAGCCTCTACATCGCCGCCTACCGTATTCAAAAGGATCAGTACGCCGTCAATATCGTCGTCCTCTTCTACCGACACAAGCTGCGGCAACACGTGCTCATACTTGGTGGTTTTGCTTTGCGGCGGCAAAACGGTGTGCCCCTCCACCTGCCCAATGATATTCAGGCAGTAAATATTGCCCCGGGGATTAGACGTCCGAACGCTGCCGGTCTCATAGATCCCTTTGCGTTCCTCCGTCTGCTGCTCGGTATCTGGGCTTTCATTTTCCTGTTGATTCTTTTCGTTCTGCATAATGATCTCCTTTAATTTGTGTTTTTCTTAGTCTTTTCCAATCCACCCCAAAATTATTCTTGTCTTCCGCGGACAATTATGGTATACTTACTCTAAGAAACCCATGAAAGCGAGTGATTTTATGCCGATTAAAATTCCGGATAAGCTGCCGGCAACCCGACAGCTCAGAGCTGAAAATATTTTTGTGATGAGCGAGCGGAAGGCCATGCATCAGGACATTCGTCCCTTAAAAATAGCCATCGTGAACCTGATGCCGACCAAAATCACTACGGAAACCCAACTGCTGCGGCTATTGAGCAACAGCCCCTTGCAGGTGGCTGTAGACTTTATTACCATGGATTCCCACCAATCGAAAAATACGCCGCCGGAGCATCTGGCGGAATTTTATAAAACCTTCCGGGAGATCAAAAATTCAAAATACGACGGGATGATCATTACCGGCGCGCCGGTTGAGAACCTGGACTTCCAGGCAGTGGACTACTGGGAGGAGCTCCAGGAAATCATGGCCTGGTCCAAAACACACGTAACCTCTACCCTGCATATTTGCTGGGCGGCCCAGGCTGGCCTTTATTACCATTACGGGATTCCCAAATACGCCCTGGATAAAAAATGCGCGGGCGTATTCCGGCACAAGGTAAACCGGCGGACAGCCAAGCTGGTCCGGGGCTTTGACAGCGAATTTTACGCCCCCCATTCCCGGTATACAGAAGTCCGGGCAGAGGACATCCGCAAGGTCAAGGCGCTGGAAATTTTAGCGGAATCTGACGAAGCCGGGGTTTATATCGTGTTTACCAAAGGCGGCCGGCAGATTTTTGTCACCGGCCACGCGGAATACGACGCCAACACCCTCCGGGACGAGTACCGGCGGGATGTGGACAAGGGGATCCATCCGGAAATCCCAAAACACTATTTCCCAAACGATGATCCGGCCAAGGCACCCATTGTCCGCTGGCGCAGCCACGCAAACCTCTTGTTTTCCAACTGGCTCAATTACTTTGTTTATCAGATTACCCCGTATGATATTGAAAGCATCCAGTAAAAAACGGCCGCGTCGCGGCCGTTTTTTATCCTTGAAAACCTACCAGCCCTATGGTATAATAAGGTTAATCAGGAGGGGATGGCTATGCTGATTTCAACAAAGGGACGGTACGCCCTGCGGGTGATGATCTATCTTGCCCGCCACGGCCAGGACGGCTATCTGTCCTTAAAAGCGATAACAGCCCAGGAAGGAATTTCCGTAAAATATGTAGAAGCGATTATCGCCATTTTAAAAAAGGCGGGTTATGTAGAGGGCGTCCGGGGAAAAGGCGGCGGCTATCGGCTAACCCGTTCTCCCCAAGAATACACCGTAGACGGCATTCTCCGGCTAACAGAGGGGACGCTTGCGCCGGTGGCTTGTTTGGAACGCGGCGCTCTCCCCTGCGGCCGGGCGGCGGACTGCCCCACGCTGCCTATGTGGAAGCAGTTAGACGCGCTGATCGCTGATTTTCTTTCCGGCGTCACCCTGGCGGATCTGGCCGGGGCGCCTGCTATCGGGCCGCAGGACTGACTGTTTCCGCATATTTCTAAAGGTAACCCGGTTGGCGCCGGTTTTTCTGATTGGTTACCGTTTTTAAACCACACGGCGGCCCGTTGGGTTTTGGGATATAAAAAACGCGCTCTTGGGAGCGCGTTTCTATGTATTATTGTATCTGCTGAAAATACCCTAGCCAGGTTTTCGCGATCATCTCATGTCCGGCCCGGGTGGGATGTACGCCGTCCGCGGCCCACCAGGCCGCAGGCGCCTTCTTCTCCGCCTCGTCAAAGATTTCCTGGAGCGGGATCAGCGTACAGCCATAATCCGCGGCGATCCGGCGGACAGCCTCCCGCCTTTTATCTACCTCGCTTCTGAAATACGCCCAGTTTTCCTCCGTAGCCGTACCCTTCACAGCATACGGCTCCATAAGGATGATTTTCAGATCCGGCAGGGCGGCCTTGGTCTCATCCAGCATCATCCGGTAAATCTTTTCATACTTTTCCGCGTCAACGCCATTTTGGGTGCCCAGCTCATGCCAAACGTCGTTCACCCCAATCAGGATCGTCAATATGTCCGGTTTTAAATTCAGGCAGTCTATTTTCCATCGGGCATACAAATCCACCACCCGATTGCCGCTGATGCCCCGGTTCAGGATATTCAACGCCTGGGGATATATATAATCCAGTTCCGCGCCGATCAACGCCGGATATCCATTTCCCAGGTAAACCGGGTCATTATTGCGCCCTGCGTCTGTAATAGAGTCGCCTTGGAATAAAATTGTTTTCATCAGTTTTCCCCCTTATATTTTTTGGTAGGCTGCTTGGCCTATCGTATACAAATCATTTCCCCGGCAGTCCACCAGCACCACCAGGGGCAGCGCCTCCACCTCCAGCCGGCGGATGGCTTCCGTGCCCAGATCCGGGTATGCGATCACCTCCGCTTTTTTAATGCACTGGGCGATCAGCGCCCCGGCCCCGCCGGCAGCGCCCAAATATACCGCTGTATTGCGCTGCATAGCGTCAATGACCGCCTGGCTCCGGACACCCTTGCCGATCATGGCCCCTAAGCCATGATCTAATAAAAGCGGCGTATACGCGTCCATCCGCCCAGCTGTAGTCGGCCCGCAGGATCCGATAACCTGTCCGGGCTTTGCCGGGCAGGGGCCTGCGTAATATATGGCCTGGTCACGCAGTTCAAAAGGAAACGGCTTTCCCTGGGCAAATTCCCGCGCCATCCGCTCATGGGCCGCGTCCCGGGCCGTATAAACCACCCCGGACAGCAGAACCCGGTCCCCCGCTTCCAGTGTCTGGATCAACTCTTTCGTCAATGGCGCTGTGATTTCTTTTTCCATATTGACCTCTTCCTTATTTCAGGAAATCTTTCATCTTATCAAAAAAGTTTTTCTGCCGCTTATAGTTTTTGCCCTCAGAAATGGCTTCAAAATCTCGGAGCGCTTCTTTCTGCCGCTGGGACAGGTTTTTCGGCACCTCAACGTCTACCTTCACATACTGGTCGCCCCGGCCCTTGCCCCGGATAAAGGGCACACCTTTGCCCCGCAGACGGAAAACAGAGCCGGACTGGGTCCCCTCCGGGATATCATATTCCACCACACCGTCTAAGGTGGGCACCTTCAGCGTAGCGCCTAAGGCTGCCTGGACAAAAGTAATTGGAATTTCGATGTGTACGTCAAACTCGTCCCGCCGGAAGATCTCATGAGGCTTAACCCGCACTGTAATCAGCAAGTCCCCGGCCGGGCCGCCCCGCGCGCCGGGCTCCCCGCCGCCGGAGATCTGCATGGTCTGCCCATCGTTGATCCCCTGGGGGATATCCACCTCAATGGTTTTTGTTTTCCGTACCCGGCCAGTCCCCCGGCATTCCTTACAAGGATCGGTCACGACCTTGCCGGTGCCGTGGCAGTCCGGGCATGTGGAAACATTAGTCATATAGCCCAGAGGCGTCCTGGTTTGGGTCTGCACCTGGCCCCGGCCGCCGCAGCGCTTACAGGTTACCGGGCTGGTGCCGGGCTTTGCGCCGCTGCCCCCGCAGGTATGGCATATTTCCTGTTTGGTAATATTTAAATTCTTTTTACAGCCAAACGCCGCTTCCTCAAAGGTGACCTCTACGCCCTGTCGTACATCGGCGCCCCGGACCGGGCCGTTGCGCCGGCTGCCGCCGCCAAAGCCGCCAAAGCCGCCGCCGAAAATATCTGAAAATATATCACCGAAATCAAAGCCGCCGAAACCGCCGCCTCCCGAGCCGCCGGCGCTAAAATTCGGATCCACCCCCGCATGGCCGAATTGGTCATACCGCGCCTTTTTTTCGCTGTCGGAAAGAACCTCGTAGGCCTCGTTAATCTCTTTAAACTTTGCCTCCGCCGCCTTATCTCCCGGATGCAGGTCCGGGTGATACTTTTTTGCTTCTTTCCGGTACGCTTTTTTGATCTCATCCCCCGACGCGTTCCGGCTTACACCCAGGACCTCATAATAATCTCTTTTATCTGCCAACTATACTCACCTGCCAAACAATCTTCTGCTATTATACTACAACCGGTCCCGTTTGTAAACCGCCGGACCAAATTTTTTTCAAAGCTTCCTATACGCTGAGAAAACCGCGCCCGGCGCGGTTTTCCCTATCTTTTTTTACCTATTTGTCATTATCTACTTCCCGGTAGTCCGCCTCATATACATTGTCGGCGCCGCCTGCCTGCTGGCCGCCCTGCTGCTGGGCGTCATTGGGGTTAAAGCCCTGGCCGCCCTGGGGGTTAGCCTGCTGGTACATTTTTTCAGAAACCTTGTAGAATGCCTGCTGCAGGCTTTCCGTCGCCGCTTTGATCGCCGCGCTGTCAGTCCCCTTCAGCGCTTCCTTTACCTTCTCGATCTCCGCCTGTACGCTGGCCTTGTCGCCCGCATCCACCTTATCGCCCAACTCGTTCAATGTCTTTTCAGACTGATAAACCAGGCTTTCGGCATTATTCCGGGTTTCAACCTCTTCCTTCCGCTTCTTATCCTCTTCCGCATATTTCTCGGCTTCCTTCACGGCCTTGTCAATGTCCTCTTCGCTCAGGTTGGAGGAGGATGTAATGGTGATTTTCTGCTCGTTTCCGGTTGCCATATCCTTCGCGGATACCTTTACGATACCATTGGCGTCGATATCAAAGGTAACTTCGATCTGGGGTACGCCCCGGGGGGCCGGCGCGATGCCGGTCAAACTGAACCGGCCCAAGGTCTTATTATACTGCGCCATATCCCGCTCGCCCTGCAGAACGTGTACCTCAACGCTGGTCTGGCCGTCCGCCGCAGTAGAGAATATCTGGGATTTTTTAGTAGGAATCGTGGTGTTCCGGTCAATCAGTCTTGTAAATACACCGCCCATGGTTTCAATACCCAGGGACAGCGGCGTGACATCCAACAGCAGCAGATCCTTTACATCGCCGCCCAATACACCGGCCTGGATAGCCGCGCCGATGGCTACGCATTCGTCCGGGTTAATACCCTTGCTGGGCTCCTTGCCCATCTCATTTTTAACCGCTTCCTGTACCGCCGGGATCCGGGAGGAACCGCCGACCAGCAGGACGTTGTTAATCTCGTCTTTCGAGAGACCCGCGTCATTCATCGCATTGCGGATACAAACCAGCGTCTTTTGCACCAGATCCGCTGTCAACTCATCAAATTTCGCTTTGGACAGGGTAATATCCATATGCTTTGGCCCTGTAGCGTCTGCCGTAATGAATGGCAGGTTAATGTTGGTAGTAGTCATGCCGGAAAGCTCGATCTTTGCCTTTTCCGCAGCTTCCTTCAGCCGCTGCATGGCCATTTTGTCAGAACGCAGATCAACGCCGTTTCCCTTCTTAAATTCATCTACTAAATAATCAATGATCCGCTGGTCGAAGTCGTCGCCGCCCAGACGAGTATCACCGTTAGTAGACAGCACTTCAAATACACCGTCGCCAATTTCCAGAATGGACACATCGAAAGTACCGCCGCCCAGGTCATAGACCATGACCTTTTGGTCAGTATCATTCATACCATAGGCCAGCGCTGCCGCCGTAGGCTCGTTAATAATTCTGAGTACCTCCAAGCCGGCAATCTTCCCGGCGTCCTTGGTAGCCTGCCGCTGCGAATCGCTGAAATATGCCGGTACAGTAATAACCGCCTGGGATACCGTCTCACCCAGATAGGCCTCCGCGTCTGTTTTCAGCTTTGTCAGGATCATAGCGGAAATCTCCTGCGGCGTATAGCTTTTGCCGTCAATATCTACCTTATAATTGGTTCCCATTTCACGCTTGATGGACATGATTGTCCGTTCGGCGTTGGTTACCGCCTGCCGCTTAGCCACCTGGCCCACGATCCGTTCGCCGTTTTTCTGGAAAGCCACAACGGACGGTGTCGTCCGGGCGCCCTCAGAATTCGCAATTACAGTAGGGTTACCGCCCTCGATCACTGCAACGCAGGAATTTGTGGTTCCTAAGTCTATGCCAATAATTTTTCCCATTTTGCATTCCTCCTCAAAAATCTATCAAATCAATTTGCTACCTTGACCATACTATGCCGGACTACCCGTTCATTTTTATATATGTAGCCCTTCATAAATTCTTCTACAATGGTATTTTCCGTCACCGCATCATCCTCCACATGCATCACGGCATTATGCAGGTTGGGGTCGAATTCCTCGCCTAAGGCCTTAATTTCGGTCACATCCAGCTTGGAAAGTGTTTCTTTCATCTGCTTGGCTACCATTTCCACGCCCGTCAGTACCTTTTTGGCCTCTTCGCTCTCTATTTCCACAGCCAGCGCCCGTTCCAGATTGTCCGCTACCGGTAAAAACGCCTCCACCGTGTCGATCACCGCGTCGGCATACCGGGCGTCCTTTTCTTTCATGGTACGCTTCTGATAATTGTCAAACTCTGCATACAGCCGCAGATATTTTTCTTCCAACTCCTTTACCTTTGCCTCCAGCTCC
The DNA here is from genome assembly GCA_965151315.1 of uncultured Clostridia bacterium. Classification (GTDB taxonomy): domain Bacteria; phylum Bacillota; class Clostridia; order UBA1381; family UBA1381; genus Avimonoglobus. The sequence continues at coordinate 14,989 of CBCTZG010000009.1, read as the reverse complement.
TGCTCCCGATCTACCGTTTCCTCGGGCTTCTGGTCCTGGGTCTCTTCATCCTTGGTTTCTTCTAAAACCTCGTTTTCATCCTTTTTTGCCTTCTCCTTGGCCAAAACTATCCCTCGCTTCCTCCAATATATAGTTGATACAAAATGCTGTCAATATGCTTAGAAATACAATCCAGACTGGCAATCACCTTCGCGTAATCCATCCGTTTGGGGCCGATTACGCCCAGGGTCCCTACAGGATTCCCGCCAACGGAATAATCAACCGCCACTAGGGAACAGTCCGCCAGCTCCTCAAACTGGTTTTCCGCCCCGATCTTAATATTGACGCCGTTCTCATCCTTTCCAGACGCGATCAGGGCCTTGAGATTTTTTTCATCCTCCAAAAACGTCAGCATCCGCCGCGCTTTTTCTACATCGCTGTACTCCGGATACCGCAGGATGGATTTAGCGTTTTCAACGTATACCTCGGTTTCGTCAAAAGCCTCTACAGCCTCGTAGATAAAATTTAAAATGTTCACCAAAATCTTCGGCGCAAGCTCCATGCTGGCTTCAATCTCTGCCTGCATCGCCTGGATTTTCGCAAATGTAATATCTCGGGCGGCCATCCCCGACAAACCCCGGTTCAAAATGGCGCTGAGGGCCTGGGTAGTTTTCTCATCAATCCCCATATGCACCACTTTGTTTTTCAAAGCGCCGGCCTTGGTAATGATCACGATCATGACCACGCCGTTGCCCAATGGCACCAGTTCAAACCGCATGATCTCAGCCCCGTTCATCTCCGGGGTAGAAATCACCGTGGTGTAGTCTGTTAACAGCGACGCAATGATACTGGCCTTTTTGATCACCAACTCCAGCCGGTTCACCTTTTGCTCCAGCTCCCTGCGCATCCGCTCAATGGCTTCCACACTCATTTGGTAGCGGTGCATCAAAGAGTTTACATAAAACCGGTATCCCATATCGGACGGAATCCGGCCAGCAGAGGTGTGGGGCTGCACTAAGAAGCCCATTTCCTCCAAATCCGCCATTTCATTGCGGATCGTGGCGCTGGAAAGCCCCAGCTCATTCCGCTTGGAAATCGCCCGGGAGCCCACTGGCTCCGCTGTCCCCATATACTCGTCAATAATGGCTTGCAGGATCTTTTTCTTTCGGTCGCTTAATTCCATCTTTTTTCACCTCGGATCAGCTTGTTCCCGCATGCATTCTTTAGCACTCAACCTTATCGAGTGCTAACAATTATAAAATACCACCTTTATTGGAAAAAGTCAAGAGAATATTGGTATTTTTACAAAATATTCATAAATTAAATCCATTTTATTTACCTATGTCAAAATAAATTCACACATGACCGCGTTACTGACCGATACCCCCCGCCGGGACAAAAACAGACGTCCGCCCTGCCGCTGCAGGAAACCGCCCCGGACGAATTTTTGAATCTGTTGGCCGTAAACCTGGTCCAGCGTTTTTCCAAATCGGGCGGAAAATTCCGTTTCCTGGATCCCCTGGGTCTTCCGCAGCCCTAGGATCATAAATTCTGACATCTGATCTGCCTTTGTAAGAACCGCTTCTATTTTCCCGATGCCTTCGCCTCCGCAGTACTCGGCAAGCACCGGTGTATTTTCCCGCCGGACAGCGCCGCCGTCATAGCTGTGAGCCGCCGCGCCAAGACCAAGATATGCCCCGCATTCCCAGTATTTCAAATTATGCCGGCACTGGCGGCCGGGCCGGGCAAAATTTGAAATCTCATACTGTTTGTAGCCATGCAGGGCCAGATATTCCCGGGTAAATTCATATATTTCCCGGTCCTCCTCCTCAGATGGCAGCAAAAACCGACCCTTTGCGTAATCCGAAGCCAGGGGCGTACCCTCCTCCAGGATCAGACTGTAGCAGGAGATATGGGCAGGCGCTAAACTGACCGCCCGGGCCAAAGAATACTGGAATTTTTCCAAAGTCTGCCCTGGCAGAGCAGACATCAGGTCCAAGTTGATGTTGGAGAATCCGGCTTTTGTTGCCAGTTCCACCGTAGTATACGCATCCGCCGCGGAATGTATACGTCCCAAAATCTCCAGTTCCGAATCCAGAAAGGACTGTACCCCGATACTCAGCCGGTTCACGCCCCCCGCCTTTAAGATTCGGAGTTTTTCTTCTGAAAGTGTTTTGGGATTTACTTCTATAGAGTATTCCGCATCCCCGCACGGCCGGAAATTCTCCAAAACCAGCGCCATCAGCCGTTCCAGCAGCGCTGGGGCTAACACCGTAGGCGTACCGCCGCCGATAAACACCGTATCCGCCGGCGTCCCCTGATACCGGGCCATCTCCCGGCCCAAAGCCTCGATATATACCGCGTGCATATCCTCCCGGCCGCAGAAGGATACAAAATCGCAATACAAGCACTTTTGTACGCAAAAAGGAATATGGATATAGATCCCCGCCATAAAAAACCTCCTGACATAAAAAAAGGGCTTTTATAAGCCCTTTTTATTCTTCGTGATCGTGGTCGCAGCAGCCGCAGTCGTCGTCTCCACAGCCGCAGTCGTCAAACTCCAGCTCGATTTCCTGATGGCAGTTGGGGCAGATAATGCCCTTATCCGAATCCAGCATGTCAAAATCTACAATAACGTCCTCGTGGCAGGCCGGACACTGGATTTCAAAATAATCATTGTCCTCTTCCTCCTCCAGGTAATCATCTGCGAAGTCGCCGTCCATCTCCGCCGGCTCCCCCTCGCCATCGTAGACAAAATCTTCTACCTCCGCCAGATCCTCGTCAATTTCGTCTACCTTAGCGTCCAACTCGTCATGGGCGTCCATCATGTCGTCTAAGGCATCGGCCATATCCGAAAGCACCTCGATCATTTTTTTGATCAGCTTTCCCTCGTCCTTTGTCTCGTCAATCCTTAAGCCCTCGGCCAATCCCTTGAGATAAGCGATCCTGCTTGCCATTGTATCCATTCAACACGCCTCCTTTTCAGCTTTTATGCATATATTTTATACCCGTTCCATGTATTCCCCGGTTCTGGTGTCCACGCGGATAATATCGCTGCCGTCCACAAACAGCGGCACCTGAATAACCGCGCCGGTCTCCAGCGTAGCCGGCTTGGTGGCGCCGGTAGCCGTATCACCCTTGAAGCCCGGCTCTGTTTCGGTAATCGCCAGCTCAACGAAGGTCGGGGGCTCAATGCCGAATACATTTCCCTTGTAGGAAAGAATTTTGCAGACCATGTTTTCCTTTACAAATTTTAACGCGTCACCAATCTGATCCTTTCCGATGGGCAGCATATCAAAGGTTTCCTGATCCATGAAATAGTAAATATCCCCGTCGTTATAGGAATATTCCATATCCTTGCGTTCGATATAAGCGTTTTCAAACTTCTCCGTAGGCCGGAATGTTTTCTCCACAACCGCGCCGGTAATGGCGTTTTTCAGCTTTGTCCGGACAAAAGCCGCGCCCTTTCCCGGCTTAACATGCTGGAATTCAACAACCTGATAAACATTGCCGTCCTGCTCAAAGGTAATGCCGTTTCTAAAATCTCCTGCTGAAATCATGTCTTTATCCTCCAATTTACTTTTGTTCTGCTTCTATTGTAATATAATTTGGTATAAATTACAACCCTTTTTCGGATTTTTTTGCAAATCAACCCACCAGCTGAAAGAAATGGGCTGGTTTTATGTGTATTTTCAGCAAAATCCCGTAATCTATTCCCAATTTTTTTGCATTTGCCGCAATTCCTGATATAAATATAACGAACCGCAAACTATGCACAGCCCGCCCGATTCCCGGGCCGCCGCTACCGCCGTGGAAAGACGATCCACAGGCCGGGCGGGCAGCCCCACTTTCCGGGCCAGGGCCGCAAGGGCCGCCGGCGGCATAGCCCGCTGGCTGCCTTGGATCCGAACCGTATATACCGTCTCGACTGGGCCATCGGTACGGGTCATTTCCGCCAGCACCCCAGGGATCTCCTTATCCCGCATACAGCCAAACACAAACGTCCGGGGCGTATGGGGAAAATACCGGTCTAGGCTCTGGATCAGCGCCCGCATACCATTTGGGTTATGGGCGCCGTCAAAAATCACCCCCGGCCAGACTGTTTCCAGCCGGGCCGGGTTTACGGCGGCTTCTAACCCATACCGGACGGCCTCGGAGGAAAGCCCCGCGCCTCTGGCCGCTTCGGCGGCCAGGCAGGCATTCTCGACCTGATAAACCCCCGGCATCCGCAGCCGGACACACTTCAGGCCGCCGTAATCAAAGCATTCCCCCATACCAACAGGCGTGTGCACACTGGGCGCTTGGATTACCACAAGCCGATGATTTTTCTCCCGGCACGTCCGAGCCAAAACCGCCATTGCTTCCGGCGGCTGGGGGACCGTCACGGTCAGACCTGGCATTCCGTCCGGCCGCTGTTTGATGATCCCGGCTTTTGCCGCCGCCACCTGGGCCAACGTAGTGCCCAAGTAATCCATATGATCCAGATCGATCCGGGTAATGACGGATACCGCCGGCGGCGGGATGATATTGGTAGCGTCATGGGTCCCTCCCAGGCCGGTTTCCAAAATCACCATTCCGCAGTTCTGCTCCCGGAAATAACAAAACGCCGCCGCCGTCCATAGCTCAAACATGGTCGGCGGCGTTCCCGTTTTTTTCTGTGTTTTTTCAGCGGCGGCTTCCACCAGACGCATCCAGCGGTTTAGCTCCCCCGGGCTGATTTCCGTCCCATCTACGGATATACGCTCGCATTCATGGATCAGATGGGGGGAAATATATTTCCCAGTCCGAATCCCCGCCCGGGTAAACATCGCCTGCAGATATGCGCAGACAGAGCCTTTTCCATTGGTGCCCGCCACATGGATACAAGGGTATGCCTTCTGGGGGTCATCTAGCTCTGCCATCAGCAGGCGTATACTTTCCAAGGCCGGCAGGGCCAGGGCTCGGAAATTAGAGTCTTTTTTTATCATACTCTCACCTTGCAAACGATCGGATATGCTGTCTTAAATACACATTCACAAAATAAATCACAACAAACCGCACCGGATAGTTGACCAGCGCCGTCATGGCCCGGGCCTGAATGATCGGTCCCACTGCCCTGGATTCCTCCATAAACAAATTCCAGTAAATATACTGGGTCGCCACGCCAACGGTCAGATAAAAGGCCAGGGTGGCCAACAGGCAAAACAGGATCCGCTTCCAATTGATTTCCTTCTGATAGAAAAACAGGCCGTAAATAAACCCATAGCAGAACTCTGTTAAGCCAAACAGAGGGAAATATACGCCTCCAAAGGCATTGATCATGGTTCCCAAAAAATCTGCCGCGAAAGCCATGATCCCGGCCCACACCGGCCCGACCAACATACCGGCCACCGCGATTGGCAGGAAGCTGAAGGATATCCGGGAAACCGGCGTTGGGATTGCCAGCGTCCGTCCCAGGATAATAGTCAAGGCCATTAAAACAGCCATAGTTACTAAATCTTTTGTTGTTAATTTTTTGAACATAAAAAAATCCTTTCTGTACAATCACTACAAAAAGGGTAAATATTTAAGCGCATATAAATATATTCTCTTTTGTAGCAACGGAATGCGAGAATAATACCGCAAACAGAATCTGTTTTTCGTAGAAAAGACAACTTCCCGTCCTTTTCTCACTTAACGCATTATTCCCTACTTTGCTTTACAAAATCTATCATAGCACAGCCCGGCATGTTTGTCAAGAGACAAGAGAAAATTTTGCCGGTAATTTCTGCAATCATCCCGATGCAGTCCAAAATGTCGCCTTACTCCGGATATTTAACTAAAAAGCAATGCCTGGCTCCCGCTGGCGGAATTACTGAGGCAAGCCAGCCGCTTGCCCCATTCCAGAAAAGCCAGGGGCAGGCTTACCCAGTTACCGTCGGTCATGCCGTACCGCACATACAACCGGACGGTACGCCGTCCCTGACAAAACACTGCATCCTTATCGCCTGCGAATATGCCAACGCCCGGCAGCCATTATAGATCGTAAACAGCAATCCATGAAAATCCTCCGTCAGGCGCCGTGCATATTTTACCATGACCGGCCCCAAAAACAAACAAAAGCCGCCGCGCTTTCGTATGCGGCAGCCTCTGCCCTAGTGATTGCAGATTTGATTAACAAAATATCTGTGAAAGGACAAATCATCTGTCAGCTCCGGATGGAACGAGGTGGCCAGCATATTCCGTTCCCGGCAGGCTACGATATTTCCCCGAACGGTCAAAAGAATCTTTACGTCCTTGCCGGCCCGCTCCACATATGGCGCCCGGATAAACACCAGCGGCACCGGTTTTTCCGACACATCGGGGACCTGGGCCTGGGTAGAAAAGCTCTCCAGCTGCCGGCCATAGGCGTTGCGCCGGACACAAATATCCATCAGGCCTAAATGCTGGGTATCGTCGTCCGCCAGCTCTTTTGCCAGCAGGATCATACCGGCGCAGGTGCCCCAGACCCCCATACCGCCCCGGACCTTTTCCTGGATCGGCATAATCAGCCCATAGTTTTTCAGAAGCAGGCCAATGGCTGTACTCTCTCCGCCGGGGATCACCAGCCCGTCCAGCCCTTCTAATTCCTCTGCGTATTTCACAGCCAGGGCTTCCACATTCCCCAGCCGCTCCAACCGCTCCAAATGCTCTGAAACAGCCCCCTGGAGCGCAAGCACACCGATTTTTTTCATAGCTTACCAGCCCCGGCCTGCCATCAGGTCACTTTCCGGGATCTGCCGGATATCCAGCGACTCCATGGCCGCGCCCAGATCCTCGGAAACCTCGGCCAGCACCTTCGGATCATTGTAATAGGTGGTAGCCTTTACAATGGCCTCCGCCCGCTTCTGGGGATTGGAGGATTTGAAAATACCGCTGCCGACGAAAATACCGTCGCAGCCCATCTGCATCATCAGCGCCGCGTCCGCAGGTGTCGCGATACCGCCGGCGGCAAAATTGATTACCGGCAGTTTGCCGTTTTCATGGACATACTGAATCAAGTCAAAGGGTGCGCCAAACTCCTTGGCAATGGTCATCAGTTCTTCGCCGGAAGCAGACTGCACCCGGCGCATATCGGTCAGCATAGTACGCATATGGCGGACAGCCTCTACCACATTACCGGTACCGGCTTCGCCCTTGGTACGAATCATAGAAGCGCCTTCACCGATCCGGCGCAGCGCCTCGCCTAAATTCCGGGCGCCGCAGACAAAGGGAACCTTGAATTTTGTTTTATCCACATGATACTCCTCATCTGCCGGCGTCAGCACTTCACTTTCGTCAATGTAATCAATGCCCAGGCTTTCCAGGATCTGCGCCTCTACAAAGTGGCCGATGCGGACCTTCGCCATAACCGGGATCGACACTGCCGCCTGGATCTCCTTGATCATTTTCGGGTCGGACATCCGGGCAACGCCCCCCTGCTTCCGGATATCGGAGGGAACCCGCTCCAGCGCCATAACCGCTACAGCACCAGCCTTTTCCGCAATCTCCGCTTCCTTCGCGTTGACAACGTCCATGATTACGCCGCCCTTGAGCATCTGCGCAAGGTTTTTATTGAGTCCATATCTTTCGTTCATTTTTATGCTCCATTCTGCCGTTTCGGCACATATTTTCATTGATCACCCTGCTTTGGGGTAGGATCCCAGGAACCGGTAGGCGATGGTGTTCTGCCGGAGCTTATCCAGGGCGAAATAAATTGTCGCGTCATCGATATTGCCGTCAATATCAATGAAAAATATATATCGGCCCAGCTCAGTCTTGACCGGCCGGGACTCGATTTTGATCATATTAATCCGGTATGTGGAAAACAGTTCTAAGGCCCGGTAAAGGCTTCCAGGGGTGTTTTCCAGCACAAAGGCGATCGAGGTTTTGTCCCTGCCGCTGACCGCCAGGTTCTGTTTTTTTTCCACTATCACAAACCGGGTAGAATTATTCTGCTCATCCCCGCAGTCCCGCACCAATACGGACAGGCCATAAAGCCTTGCACAGCTTTCCGGGCCGATCATAGCCAGCGCACCATCCCCCGCCGCTACCGCTTTTGCGGCCTGGGCCGTGGAATCGGTAAAGCCGATTTCCGTTTGGGGAAAATCACGGTTCAGCATTTTCGAACACTGGCCAATAGGCTGGGGATGGGAAATAATCTTTTTGATCTGTTCCTTCTTCGTCCCCGGTTTCACAATCAGGTTTTCCTGAATTTTCAACACATATTCCCCGGTAATGTATAAATTTACGTCAAATGCCAGGGTATCTAGGGTTACATTGACACTGCCCTCAATCGAATTTTCAATCGGGACAATGGCCCGGTCTACCAGCTCCTGCTCTACCCCCAGGATCAGGGCGTAGATAGTGGCAAATTCCCGGAGCGGCTCTTTCCCTGCCGTATAGTTTTGGGCCGCCATGTGGGAAAAGGTCCCGGTAGGCCCCAAATAGCCAATCATAAAGTCCGGCCCACAGCCTCTGCAATGGGCTTCAATTCCCGCATGATCTCCGAGAACTTATCCGGTGTGACAGACTGTTCCCCGTCGGACATGGCTTTTTCCGGACAGTTATGCACCTCAATCATCAGGCCGTCCGCGCCGGCCGCCACAGCGCCTCTGGCAATGGCCGGCACATATTTATACGTACCCGCCGCATGGGAGGGATCCGCGATGATCGGCAGATGGGAAAGCTCCTTCGTAACCGGGATCGCGCTCAAATCGAAGGTGTTCCGTGTGGAAGGCTCAAAGGTCCGGATCCCCCGTTCGCACAGGATGACCTGCTCGTTCCCCTCGGACATAATGTATTCGGCAGCCATCAGCCACTCCTCGATGGTGTTGGCTAAGCCGCGCTTTAACAGAATGGGCTTGTTAAATTTGCCCACCTCCCGCAGGAGCTTGAAATTCTGCATATTCCGGGCGCCGATCTGCATAATATCCGCATATTCGGCTACCAGCTCTACATCCCGGGTATCCAGCACTTCCGTACAGATTGGCATACCGGTCTCATCCCCGGCGTTGCGCATAATTTTCAGCCCCTCCGCCTCTAAGCCCGCAAATGAATAGGGTGAGGAACGGGGCTTAAAAGCGCCGCCCCGGAGAATATTGGCGCCGGAGGCCTGCACGCTTTTCGCGATGCTGGAAAACTGCTCCTGGCTTTCAATAGCGCAGGGGCCCGCGAAAACCGCCAATCCCTTGCCGCCGATAGATACGCCTTTGACCGTAATCACCGTGGGGTCTTTTTTCAGCTCCTTCCCCGCCAGCTTGTAGGGCCGCATAATCGGTACGACATTTTCCACGCCAGCCATCATCAGCATTTGGTTCATGCTCAGCCTGCGCTTATCCCCAATGGCGCCGATGATCGTTTTCTTCTCACCATAGATCGGATGGGTCTGAAAACCATAATCGGTCAGCTGTTTTTCTACCGCCGCGATTTCCTGGGCGGAGGCGTCGTTACGCATAATAATGATCATTTTTTACACTTCCTTTACTGGGCAGACCGACAAAATCCCTTTGTCTGCACGTTCATGCCCACATTATACCACGGAGAAGCCTCCTTGTGCAATGTCTACAAAAAAATTTCAGAAAATTCAACAAAAGATACTTTATTTTCGCCCTGAAAATCGTGAGTAAGTATAAATATAAATTTCTCGCAGATAATTGCTATTTTCCAAAAAAAATAGTATAATTGATATGTCAAAAATCGTTCTAAGGAGGCCTGTTTATGAGTATGAATGATAAGTTGGGCGAGGAATGCGGCGTATTTGCCATTTACGACCCTGCCGGCGACGTGGCCCGCAGTACATATTACGCCCTGTATGCCCTCCAGCACCGGGGACAGGAAAGCTGCGGCATTGCTGTCAACAACAACCTGGAAATCTCCCAGCATAAAGACACGGGGCTGGTCAACGAGGTGTTTACGGAGGACATTCTAGAGCAGCTTAAAGGGACCATGGCCGTGGGGCATGTGCGCTACGCGCCCAACGACGAGTCCCAGCGGGAAAGCTCTCAGCCGTTGGTAATGCGTTATGTCAAGGGGAACCTGGCCCTGGCTCATAACGGCAGCCTGGTCAATAACAAGGCGCTGCAGCAAGAACTATATCAGACCGGCGCTATTTTTCAGACCTTTACTGATATTGAGGCTATTGCCCACCTGATCGCGCGGGCCCGGCTGGACGCCGGCAGTATTGAGCGGGCGGTGGAGCAGACCATGGGCAAGCTGAAGGGCGCTTTTTCTCTGATTGTCATGAGCTCCAGAAAGCTGATCGCCGCCCGGGATCCCTGGGGCTTCCGTCCCCTGAGCATGGGCCGCAAAGGCGACGCCATCGTATTCGCTTCAGAAACCTGCGCGTTTGACAGCATCGGCGCGGATTTTGTTCGGGATATCAAGCCCGGTGAGATCGTTGTGGTAGAGGATGGTCAAATTCGTACCATTGATACTTACGTAAATACGCAGAAATGCGGCTTTTGTATTTTTGAATATCTGTATTTTGCCCGGCCGGACAGCATGATCGAGGGGCAGATGGCCCATGATGCCCGGAAGCTGGCGGGAAAATATTTGTGGGAAGAGGATCCCATCGATGCGGATGTAGTCATCGGCGTCCCGGATTCCGGCGTCAGCGCCGCTTTAGGCTACAGTGAAGCCTCCGGCATCCCTTACGGTATTGGGTTCATCAAAAACAAATATATCGGCCGGACATTTATCCAGCCCCAGCAGTCCATGCGGGAAAATTCTGTCCGGATCAAACTGAACGTGTTAAAGAGCACCGTAGAAGGCAAACGTGTGGTCATGGTAGACGACTCCATTGTCCGGGGCACCACTTCCAAGCGGATCGTCAACCTGCTGCGCCGCGCGGGCGCCAAGGAAGTCCATGTCTGCTCCGCAGCGCCGGCCTTCAAATGGCCCTGCTATTTCGGCACAGACGTCCCCTCGAAGGATCAGCTCATCGCCTGCAATTACACGGTGGACGAGATCCGGGAACAGATCAACGCGGACAGCGTGAAATTCCTGAGCATCGAAGCCTTGAAAAAAATCGCGCCCAACGCCCATTTTGAAAGCTTCTGTGACGGCTGCTTCACCGGGAAATATCCCGTTGACGTGGACGACGCGCGGTAAACCTATTTTACGATTAAAAAACACAGGGGATCCCCCTGTGTTTTTTAAATGTCCTTTGCTTTCATCCGGTCCAGTTCTGACTGCCGCTTTTTCCGATACCGTTCCCGGCAGATTGCCCACTCACCCCAATAGACTGTGTCTGCCGCCACAAAAAGAATGACGTCGCCTAGGGTGAGCACCTGCCCCCGGGCGCCAAGCCAAAATATCATGCCTACCGTAACTAGAATGGGAATGATCGCGCCCCAGCCGCCGCTCTTTCCGTGCATACACAGAAAATATTCCGCCACGGCCAAGCCCACTGCCAGCCCTATACCGACCACGACCAACGCTATTCCAATGATTAGCCCTATCATACTCATTTCTTTTCCTCCCTATATTTTTTTAGAATCAGCTTTGCCGTATCCAGGTCAATCCGGGAATCCACCGCCAGGCCCTTGATAAACGTCTGAAACGGCTCCTCCGCCTGATGGTCGCTCAATTCAATTTTCTGGATCAACCGGTCCAGCCGGAGCCGGACTGTGGGATAGGAAACCCCATACAATTGGGCGATCTCCTTTAGGGACCCGGACTTCAGCACAAAATTTTTTATAAACGCCGCGTCCTCCTGGGCCAGGCTTAATATCCACTGGGGAATCTGATCAATATCCATCCTTTCCCTCCTGCCGTTTCTTTAATTATATTTATTATAACATAAATATAATTAAAGTCAATAGTAAAATTTATTTTAATTTTTAAAATAACCCACGAAAAAAACGCCGTTTGAAACGGCGTTTTCAAATTACCAGAACAGCGTATCAAAGCTTACGCCTGCTCCGGCGCACCTACCGGACAAACACCAGCGCAGGCGCCGCACTCGATGCAGGTTGCCTCGTCGATCACATACTGGGAATCCCCTTCAGAAATCGCGCTAACCGGGCATTCAGCCGCGCAAGCGCCGCAGCTGATGCAAGCGTCACTGATTTTATAAGCCATGAAGAACACCTCCTTTTCAAATACGCACCTATTATATCATACTATTTTCCTATAATCAAGTTTTTTTCAGATTTCTTCTTTGTTTTTATTCCGCTCCCGGCGCCCGCTGCGGACAGCCTTGACCTGATCCACTGGGAATTCCTGCAGGGCCGTTTCCTTGTCGGAATCAATCCGCACCTTCAAAAGCCCTTTCAGCAGGCTTACATATTCTACCGTTCCCCGGCCCGCCGGCGTATCCACCACAGCTCCCTGGCGGGGCGTAACCCTTAAGAGCTTTTCATAAGCCGCCTGCTCATAGTTCAGGCAGCACATCAGCCGGCCGCAGGCACCGGATATTTTTGTCGGGTTCAAGCTCAGCCCCTGTTCCTTCGCCATTTTAATGGATACCGGCTCAAACTCGCCTAAGAATTGGGAACAGCACAAAGACCGGCCGCAGATCCCAATGCTGCCTACGGTTTTCGACTCGTCCCGAACGCCGATCTGCCGGAGCTCAATCCGGGTTTTGAACACCGTGGCCAAGTCCTTGACCAGCTCCCGGAAATCCACTCGCCCATCCGCCGTGAAATAAAACAAGATCTTCGAGCCGTCAAAGGTGTACTCCACCTCTACCAGCTTCATTTCCAGCTTATGCTTCTTAATCCTTTCCGCGCAGATCGCAAAGGCTTCCTTCTCCTTTGCCTTGTTATCCGTATGCCGCTTAATGTCTTCCTGGGTAGCCACCCGGATTACGCTTTTTAGGGGCTTATTGATATTTTGCTCCGGGATTTCCCGTTTGCTGACGACGACCTGGCCAAGTTCGATTCCCCGGGCTGTTTCTACCACAACCCAGTCCCCTTTTTCCATAGACAGCTGGCCGGGATCAAAATGGTAGACCTTGCCGGCCTGTTTAAACCTTACGCCTACGATGTTTGTCATGTACACACTCCTCCAAAAGCCGCGCCAGCTCTCCATCCGGCTCACAGGCAACAGCTTTTTCTTTTTCATATACGATATAACATGTCTTTTTCCCCGGGAATATCCGGACACACATGGATTTGATCTCTTTCACCGGCGGCCGTTTCCCAAAGGAAACCCCGCTGATGTCCTTTTTTGCAAAGGAGACTGTCTGGAGCTTATGGCCTGTCCGCCGCTCCAGATAAAACCGGTCATCATCCAGCCGGTACTCAAATGACGCGGCATAGTGCCGGTAAATCAGCAGTACCAAAACACAGCACAGCGCGATTAGAATCAGCTCCTTCACCAACGGCACCCCTGGCAGAAAATAGCGCAGGATATCGTTGACCAGCACAACGGCCGCAATCGCTGCAAGCACCCACAAAAATTCCTTTTTCCCGGCCTTATTCACCTGTACATACATGCTGAACCGCCCCTTCCGCCAAATCTGATTATAGTATAAAACCCGGCGGATGTCAAGGTTTCCCCTATTTTTTCCGGACCAGGGCCATAGCCTCCGCCAGGGTAGAAACGCCAAAGACGGCCATCCCCTCAGGCTTGCGGAGCCCCCTAAGGGAAAGCTTGGGCACCACCGCACTGCGAAAGCCCATTTTAGCTGCCTCCGCCAAGCGCTTTTCCAGCCGGGCTACGCTCCGCAGCTCGCCGCCTAAGCCCACCTCGCCAATAAATACCATATCGCTGGGGATCTTCGTATCCGTCTGCCCGGTCACAATAGCAGCGCAGATCCCTAAGTCTACCGCCGTTTCATCGATCCGCAGCCCACCGGCCACGTTGATGTATACATCCGAATTGGATAAATTCACCCGAGCCCGTTTTTCCAGCACAGCAATCATTAAGATCACCCGGTTTAAGTCAATCCCCGCAGACATCCGTCGGGGATTGCCAAACCCTGTAGGTGTAACCAGGGCCTGGATCTCCGCCAAAACCCCCCGGCTCCCTTCCATGGTGCACACCACACTGCTCCCCGATGCATTCTCTGGCCGGCCCTCCAATAGCATTGCCGACGGGTTTTCTACCTCAACGAGCCCCTCGTTCCCCATCTGGAAAACGCCGATCTCATTGGTAGATCCAAACCGGTTTTTGACTGCCCGCAAAATCCGGAAGGTCATCTGCCGGTCGCCCTCGAAATACAGTACGCAGTCCACCATATGCTCCAAAATCCGCGGGCCAGCCAGAGCCCCGTCTTTCGTGACATGGCCCACGATAAACATGGCCGTATTGCTTTGCTTCGCCACCCGCATCAAGGCATTAGTTGCCTCCCGGACCTGGGGTACGCTGCCGGCGGCAGAGGCGATATCCTCCCGGTGCATGGTTTGGATTGAGTCAATGATCACCACATCCGGCTCTACTTCCCGGATATACTCTAAGATGGTTTCTACATCATTTTCCGCGATCAAATATAGGTTGCCGCTGGAAACCCCCAGCCGCTGGGCTCGAATCTTGATCTGCCGCTCCGATTCCTCTCCGGAGACATACAAGATCTTCCGCTGCCGGCCTACCTGCTCGCAGATTTGCAAAAGCAGGGTCGATTTACCGATCCCCGGATCGCCGCCCACCAAGATCAGCGATCCCTTCACAATGCCGCCTCCCAATACCCGGTCCAGTTCTCCCATTCCAGTCAGATACCGCTCTTCACTGTCCGCCCGGATATCCCCGATCCGCTGGGGCATACGCCGAGCCGAAGGGCTTCGTTTGCTGGTTCCCGGTTTCTGCTCCGTGATCACCGTTTCCTGCAATGTGTTCCATTGCTCGCAGCCCGGGCATTTCCCCAGCCATTTCGCGGACTGGTAACCGCACGCCGAGCATATATATGTCGTCTTTGTCTTCATATGCCGATCCCGCCTTCCTAAACGGTTTTATTATAGCATGAATCTGATCGCAATTCAATAGGCATTACAGAATCCAATGTCCCGTTTGTTCGGGATCTCTGTCCACATCCAGTAAATCATAACCACCAGTAAACTGGTGGTTTGCACAGCCCCTATAAGGGGCTATT